>NZ_QKSG01000008.1:0-193990 GCF_003234035.1 Curtobacterium sp. MCPF17_031
GGTGACAGCGCGCCGAACACACCCCGCGAAGGGGTGGAGAACCAGCGGTGAGCTGCTGGTGAGCGCTGCGGGTGTTTCCCGGCTTGTGACAGTGGTTCGGGGCCGTCCACGAACTGGTTTGGGTCGGTTTGTCCTCGTTACCGTTCTGTGACAACCGGCCTCCGAGTGGCGGCGGAGCGAACGCGCGAATTCGTCGTCCCGAATCCCTCTGATCAGGTCTTTTCCGGTCGGGAGGTCCGCTGGGGCATGGCAGGATCGTCGAGTTCCGAGACGCCGGTGTCTCCTCCGTCACCTCGAGAGGCACCACCCCCATGTCGTTCTGGGCCCTGTTCCTGATCGCGCTCGGCGTCTCCGCTGACGCCTTCGCCGTCGCACTCGGCAAGGGCCTGCACATGCGGCGGTTCGCCGTCCGCCAGGCCGTGGTGATCGCTCTCGTGTTCGGCCTGTTCCAGGCGGTGATGCCACTGCTCGGGTGGCTCCTCGGCACGACCTTCGCGGGAGCGATCGCCGACTACGACCACTGGGTCGCGTTCGGGCTGCTCGCGCTCGTCGGCGGCAAGATGCTCTGGGAGGCCTTTAGTCGGCACGAGGACACGGCGGAGGACACCGACCGACTGCGCATCCGCGAACTGCTGGTGCTGGCGATCGCGACGAGCATCGACGCGCTCGCGGTCGGGATCACCCTGGCGTTCCTTCCGGTGTCCATCGGGTGGGCGGTCCTGCTCATCGGCATCACGACCGCCCTGCTGAGTTTCGTCGGGGTGGCCGTCGGACGCCGCGTCGGTGCCCGCTTCGGCAAGCCGGCCGAGATCGCCGGTGGTGTGGTGCTCATCCTCATCGGCGTGCAGATCGTGCTGGAGCACACCGGCGTCCTCGGTTGACGCGTCCCGGGGGGAGCGCCGCCCCGCGTGGTCGCGTGGGAATATCGAGCGTGCTCACCGATGACGAGATCGTCGCCGCGCTCCGAGCGGCCCACACTCGCGACTACACGATCGCCGAGGTGGAGGCGGTCGACGGTGTCGCGAGCATGGTGATCGAGCAGGCCGGCGGGCAGAAGGCGCACCTGCGGGTCCGGTTGCCCTCGACCGGGGCACCGCAGTGGTGGTTGCACGCCCCTCCTGAGGACGCCGGGGACTGGGCGGGTCAGTTCATCACCTGGACCGACGAAGAGGTGGACACCGACGGTCTGGGTGGAACACGTGCCAGGACGACGATCGATGGCGCGAGTCACGTCATCGCTGAGAACTACGGGTGGCGGCTCTCCGACCAGGTCGAGCACGCCCGGCTCCACGCACTCGCCGGCCCGTTCGGCTGGCACGACGGAGGGCGGCCGGTCGGTCCGGACGGCCCCCTGCCCGTACCCGCGGAACGGGAACTCGTGGTCGACGGGGAGGTCTTTCTCGTGTCCGTGCAGGGCACCAGCCACCAGGTCACGTGGCTCAGCGGACCGAACGCCGGATACGGCTACGGCGGGACGCTCGGCGGCAGCCGCGGGATGAGTGCCGAGTCGATCGAGGCTGTCGTCGCTGCCACCGTGGGCGACGACGAGCACATGCGCCGGAACATCCACGCCTTCCTGGCGGAGATCGACCCGACCACCGGTTTCCTCCGGGACGACGACGAGACCTGACCCTCAGAGGACCGGCACCGCCCGCCGGTGCACCGGCCCGCTCCCGTCGACGAGCGCCCCGCCCGGAGCGCCCCGGCGGACCGCCACCACCTCGGCCATGATCGACAGCGCCATCTCGGCAGGGGTCTCCGCCCCGATGTCCAGACCGATCGGGGACCGCAGCCGCTCGGTGTCCGGCGTCCCGAGCTCGCGCAGTACTGCCATCCGCCGCTCGTGCGTCGCCCGGGAGCCCATCGCCCCGACGTACCCGGCGCCCCGACGGAGCGCGAGGTCGAGCACCTCGGCGTCGAACCGGTCGTCATGCGTGAGCACGACGACGACGGTGTCCGGTCCGATCGCGGTGTCGGCGAGGACCCGCGGCGGCCACCCGACGACACGTTCCTGCGCCGCCGGGAATCGCTGGTCGGTGAGGAACACCGGCCTCGGGTCGACGACGGTCACCGCGTAGCCGAGCATCGCCGCGGTGTTCGTCACGGCGACGGCGAACTCGACCGCGCCGACGACGATGCACCGCGCCCGGCCGCCCGCGTACTCGGTGAAGACGCGGGTGCGGCAGCCGTCCGACGAGGGCACGACCGTGCCGAGCGAGGCGGCGTCGAGCGACAGACCGAGCGACGTCGGCGTCCCGGCGGCGGCGGTGCGGAGCGCGTCGAGCACGACGGTGTCGGCCGGCAGGACCCGGTGGACGAGGACCTCGACCCGGCCCCCGCACCGCAGGCCGGGTGCCCAGTCCGCAATCGGTCCGGACGGGTCCTCGAACCCGAAGCGTTCCAGGACCGGGACGCCGGTCGCCAAGACCTCCTCGGCGGTGCCGTACAGCGACCCCTCGACGCATCCACCGGAGATCGTCCCGACGACCTCGCCGCCGGGCAGCACCGCCATCGAGGTACCGGTCCCGCTCGGTGCACTGCCCTGGACGTCGACGGCGGTCGCGACGACGACGGGGTCGCCGGCCTCGAGCACGGCCAGGAGGCGCGGTGCCAGTTCGAACATCAGGCACCCCCGGCGTCGGTCGCGTCCGCCAGCAGCGCCCACACCCGGTCGCGGGTCATCGGCAGCCGGTACGGCCGGATGCCGATCGCGTCCCGCACGGCGTTGGCGACCGCCGGGGCGACCGGGTTGTACGGGGCCTCGCTCATCGACTTCGCTCCCAGGGGTCCGAGCGGGTCGTGGGTGTCTGCGAACAGCACCTGCGTCCGCGGCACGTCCGAGATCTTCGGCACCCGGTAGGAGCGGAAGGCGTCGGTGGTGACCCGGCCGGTGGCGTCGAGCAGGACCTCCTCGTACAGCGTCGACCCGATCGCCTGCGCCGCGCCGCCCTCGACCTGGCCGCGCAGCTGCTCGGGGTTGAGGACCGTGCCGGCGTCGACGGCCTGGACGCTCTGCAGGACGCGGACCTCGCCGGTCGGCCGGTGCACCGCGACCCGTGCGCCGTGCACCGTGAAGGCGAGCGACCGTGGGGTGCCGTCGTGGCTGGCGTGGGCGATCAGCGGACCCTCGGCGAGGAGTTCCGCGTGCCCCACGAGTTCGTCCCCGACGCGGACCCCCTCGGGCTCGACGGCGACGGCGGGTCCGAGCACGCCCGACGAGGTCCTCGGCGTCGGGGCCGCGACGAGCGCGAGCGCACGGGCGGTCAGGTCGTCCCGGAGCATCCGGGCGGCGGCGTACAGCGCGCGACCGGCGACGACCACCCCGGCCGACCCGAACGCCCCGGTGTCGTGCCGGGTGGCGTCGGTGTCGGACTGGTGCACGTCGACCCGGTCAGGGGTGGTGCCGAGCGCGGTGGCCACGAGCTGCGTGTGCACGGTGGTGGTGCCGTTGCCGAACTCCGCCGTGCCGACGCCGATCCGGTACCGTCCGCCGGGCAGCAGCTCGACGGACGTGTGCGCGTGGTGTCCGCGGGGCGGCATGGTCGCGATCGCCGCGAGGGCCATCCCGGTCCCGAACGCCCAGTCCGCGGCATGGTCCAGGCCGGGGCCGCTCAGTTCCGGGCCGTCCATCCGGGGGACCTCGGGCAGCGGTCCGGCCAGGGCGTCCTCGACGAGGTCGAGGCACTGGTCGAGCCCGTAGCTGCCCTCCCACCGCAGGTCGCTCTGCTCGTGCGGGTCGGTGACGACGAGCGGGTCGCCGGGCACCACGACGTTCCGCCGTCGCAGTTCGACCGGGTCGATGCCCAGTTCACGGGCGAGGTCGTCCATGGCCGACTCGATCGCGAACACCACCTGTCCGAGCCCGTACCCGCGGAACGCCCCCGAAGGCAGGTTGTTCGTGTACACCGACTCCGCGTCGACGCGCTTCACCGGGCACCGGTACACCGCGACGGACTCACTGACGGAGTGGAACATGACGCCGATGCCGTGGTTGCCGTACGCCCCGGTGTCCATCGTCTGGTCGACGTGCAGGGCGGTGAGCGTGCCGTCCGCGTCGGCGCCGAGCCGGACCCGGACGCGCATCGGATGCCGGGTGGGGGCGACCGTGAACTCGTCACGTCGGCTGAACTCGAACTGCACGGTGCGGCCGGTCCGCAGTACCGCGAGGGTGACGAGGTCCTCGGTGAGCAGCTCCTGCTTGCCGCCGAACCCGCCGCCCACCCGCTTGGCGACGACGCGTACCCCGGCCGGGTCCAGCGAGAACACGCGGGCGATCTCGTCCCGCACGAGGAACGGGACCTGTGTGGCGGTCCGGAGCACGAGCCTCCCGTCCGGGTCCACCCACCCGCGGGTGGCGTGCGTCTCGAGGGCCGCGTGCGAGACGCGGCCGGTGGTCCAGACGCCGTCGACGGTCGCGGCCGACGCGGACAGTGCGGTCTCGACGTCGCCGGTGCCGCCGTGGAGGCTCGCCACGACGTTCCGGGCGGGCTCGCCGATCCGGTGCTCGGCCGTCGTCTTGTCGCCGTGCAGGAGCGGGGCGCCCGGTCGGCGTGCGGCGTCCGGGTCGTGCACGCTGTCGAGGACCTCGTAGTCGACGTGGACCAGGGCGCACGCCTGCTCGGCGATCCGCACGCTGTCGGCGACGACGGCTGCGACGCGCTGGCCGCGGAACCGCAGGACCCGGTCGAGCACGCGGGTGTCGTCCGGGTCGTCGAGCCGGGACTCGTGGCGGCCGGTGGAGAACAGCACGCCGGGGTCGTCCCGGTACGTCAACACGGCGTGGACGCCGGGGAGGGCCTCGGCCGCGACGGTGTCGATCGACCTGATGCGGGCGTGCGGGTGCGGGCTGCCGAGGACGGCGAGGTGCAGGAGCGCCTGGGTCCGCCGGAGCCCGTCGTCCGAGCCGGAGAGCAGGCCGTCGGGCACGTCGAGCGTGTACTCCTCGCTGCCGGAGACGATGCGCCGGGCTGCCGGTGCCGCGACCGAGGTGCCGATCGCCGCACCCGGTGCTGCACAGGTGGTGTTGACGACGCCGTCGAGCGCGTCCTCGATCGCCCGGTACCCGGTGCAGCGGCAGAGGTTGCCCTTCAGCTTCCGGTGCCGGTCGGCCAGGTCGTCCTCGGTCAGCGTCGAGGCGGTGACGACGAAGCCCGCCGTGCAGAAGCCGCACTGGAACCCGGGTGCCTCGGCGAACGCCCGCTGGACGGGGTGCGGGTGCTCCGGGCTGCCGAGACCGGCGGCCGTGGTGACCGTGCTGCCGTCGAGCCGGTGCGCGGGCGTGATGCAGGAGTGCACCGGCACCTGGTCGACGAGGACGGTGCAGGCACCGCAGTCGCCGGCGTCGCAGCCCTTCTTCACCGAGGTCACGCCGTGCTCGCGGAGGAGCGTGCGGAGGACCTGGCCGGGCTGCGGGGTGACGTCCAGCGGGGCGCCGTCCACCTCGAGCCTCATCGTGTACCCGCTCCGGCTGCTCCGGCTGCTTCGGCCCGGAGCTCGTGGGCGAAGACGCTGCTCACCGCCCGTCGCCACCGGGGAGATCCGTGCGGGTCGTCGTACCAGTCCGCGTCGGACCCCAGCACGGTGTCGAGCGCCGCGTCCACCTCGTCGGCCGTCGGGACCACGGGCCAGCGGAACACCACCGGGTGCCGGGTCGCCGCCGTGACGACGAGCACGAAGCCCGCGGCCGACCACCGAGCGGTGACGAGCGAGCCCGACCGACCGTGCGGACTGAGCGACACCCGGCGGAACCCGGTCGTCGCCCGGAGTGCCCGCTCGGGCAGGTCGAACGCCCGGATCACCTCGCCGTGCCGGAGGTCGAGCGTCCGCACCCCGAGCACGAGCCGCTCGACGGGGATCCGGCGCTCCCCGCCGTCGGGCGTCCACACCACCGCGGTCGCGTCGAGTGTCACGAGCAGCGCCGTCATCGCGCCCGCCGGCAGTCCGACCGCCACGTTCCCGCCCACGGTCGCCGCGTTCCACACCTTGAACGAGGCGAGCAGCGCGTTGGCGCACCGGTCCACCAGCGGCCAGGCGGTCCAAGCGGCGTCCGCCTGCACGCGGAGCAGCGCGGCGATCGTGCACGTCGCCGCGATCGTCAGGGTGCCGGGCGTCCGTTCGACGTCCGGCCAGCCGAGGGTCGTCAGGTCGACGAGCCCGGTCAGGCCGGGCTGTTCCTCGGAGAAGAGCCAGGTGCCGCCGCCGAGTGGGCGGTCACCGGGTGCGAAGGCGAGGTCGTCGCGGTGCGACGGTGTCCGCACGGTGCGGACGGAGACGAGGTCCATGGACGGGTCCGATCGGGGCAGGGCGGCAGGGGACGACGAGCGCACCGACTCGTCGGCCGTGCGCGATCATGCCCCGGTTCCATGCCATGTCGCCACGCTAGGGAACCGGTGTTTCAGCGTCGTTACGGGGAAGCAACAGCCGGTGTCGGGCGGTGCACCGGACCCGTGACCTGCTCGACCTCTCCCCGAAACACGCGGGTGCCATCCTCCGGGACATGACCGTTCCACCGCCCGACACCGGCGCCGCGTCGCCCGGACCCGCCGGCGACCCCGGCAGCGTGCTCGCGTTCGACCGGCTCGACGACGACGCTGCCCGGGCACTCGTCACGTCGTGGGCCGCCGTGCCCCGGTGGATCGACGCCGTCCTCGCCGGCCGTCCGTACAGGTCAGCGGACGCCCTCACGGCCGAGGCCGACCGGCTCGCGCGGACCTGGACCGACGACGAGGTGGAGGCCGCCCTCGCCGAACATCCACGGATCGGGGACCGGCCGGTGGGCGACGGGGCCGCGGCAGCAGCCTCCCGGCTGGAGCAGGCCGCCTCGGCGGACCCGGACGCGGACACCGCGGCCGCGCTCGGGGCGGGCAACGCCGCCTACGAGGCGCGCTTCGACCGGGTGTTCCTCATCCGGGCAGCCGGCCGGAGTGCCGACGAGGTGCTCGCCGAACTGCACCGCCGTCTGGACGCCGACGACACCACCGAGCGTGCCGAGGTCGCCGACCAACTGCGGGAGATCGCCCTCCTCCGACTCGACAGGAGCGTCCGATGAGCCACCTCAGCACCCATGTGCTCGACACGACGAACGGCTGGCCGGCCGCCGGGGTCGCCGTCTCGTTGACCGACGCCGACGGGGCGCTCGTCGCCTCCGGGCGCACCGACGGCGACGGTCGGATCAGCAGCCTCGGGCCGGATCTGCTCACGCCGGGGGAGTGGACGCTGTCCTTCGCCACCGGCGCGTACTGGGCGGCGCTCGACACCGGGACGTTCCACCCCCGCGTCACCGTGACCATCACCGTGCCCGAGCAGCCGGACGGGCTGACACCGGACGATCCCGCCCCGCACCTGCACGTCCCCCTCCTGCTCAGTCCGTTCGCCTACTCCACCTACCGAGGGAGCTGACCCACCATGACCGACACCAGCACCGCACCCGACACCAGCACCGCCGTGCCCACCGCCGTCCACCTCGGCGCCAACCAGTACGGCAAGGCCGAGGTCCGCCTGGTCCGCATCACCCGCGGCACCGACCGCCACGAGATCGAGGACCTCACCGTCACGACCCAGCTGCGCGGCACGGCGCTCGTCGACTCGTACACGGACGGCGACAACGCGAAGGTCCTGGCGACCGACAGCCAGAAGAACACGGTCTACGCCTTCGCCCGCGAGCACGGCGTGCACAGCCCCGAGGAGTTCCTGCTCCGCCTCGGCCGGCACTTCACGACCGCGTTCGACTGGTACGACGGGGCGACGCTGTCCGCCGAGCAGCACACCTGGGAGCGCATCGCGGTCGCCGGCCGCGAGCACGACCACGCCTTCGTCCGGGCCGGCGCCGGCACGCGCACCGCCGTCGTGCAGGTCGACGGCGAGGACGTCCACGTGATCGCGGGCGTCACCGACCTGACCGTGCTGAAGTCGACCGGCAGCGAGTTCCACGGCTTCCCCCGCGACGGGTACACGACCCTCGCCGAGACCGACGACCGGATCCTCGCCACCTCCGTGACGGCCCGCTGGCGGTACCTACCGGACGCGGTCGCCGCCGGCATCGACTACGGCGCCGTGCACGCGGGGGTCCTCGCGCGGATGCTCGAGACCTTCGCCGACCTGCACTCGCTCGCGCTGCAGCAGACCCTGTTCGCGATGGGGCGCACCGCGATCGAGGCGTTCCCCGAGATCGCCGAGGTGCGCTTCTCGATGCCGAACAAGCACCACTTCCTGGTCGACCTGGCACCGTTCGGCCTCGACAACCCGGGCGAGGTCTTCTTCGCCGCGGACCGCCCCTACGGCCTCATCTCGGGCACGGTCGTCCGGGACGGCGTCGAGGAGGCTCCCGCAGCCTGGCTCGCGGTGCCCGGCTTCGTCTGACGATCCGACGTGATGGCCGCCGACACGCGACCGGGCCGGGTGGTCGGCGTCGTCCTCGCGGCCGGCGCCGGCACCCGGATGGGCCGTCCGAAGGCACTGGTGCGTCGACCGGACGGTCGACCATGGGTCGACCTGGCGGTCGCGGCCCTGCTCGACGGCGGCTGCGACGCGGTGGTCGTCGTCCTCGGTGCCGCCAGCCGGGAGGCCCGTGCCCTGGTCCCCGAGCGGCCGGCGGTCCGCACCGTGGTCGCCGCCGACTGGGAACGCGGGCCGTCCGCCTCACTGCTGACCGGCCTGGTGGCCGCGGCGGAGGACCCGGACGTCACCGCCGTGCTCGTCACGCTCGTGGACCTGCCGGGGCTGCCGGCGGGGGCGGTGCGTCGGGTGCTCGACGACCGCGGTCGCGTGGCTGCGGACCGCGCGTCACTCCGACGGGCGGTGCACGGCGGCCGGCCCGGGCACCCGGTGCTCATCGGGCGCGACCACTGGGACGCGCTCCGGGAGTCCCTCGGCTCGGCAGCCGGGGAGGACCGAGGAGCCGGGCACTGGCTCCGGTCGGCCGGCACGCGGCCGGTGGAGTGCAGCGACCTCTGGGACGGAGCCGACCAGGACCGCGCGGGGGTGGGCGTCACCTGACCCGGACACGACGGGAGGCCCGTGGCGGACTCGCCACGGGCCTCCCGTCATGTGTGGACTACGCGACCGACGCGCGCACCTCGGTGAGGGTCGGGTAGTCGGTGTAGCCCTCGCCGGTCTGGCCGTAGAACAGCTCCGGCCGCGGCTGGTTGAGCTCGGCGTCCTGCTCCCAGCGCTCCGCGAGGTCCGGGTTGGCGATGGCGGGACGGCCGACGGCGATCGCATCGGCCACGTCGCCCTCGATGACGGCGATGGCCTCGTCGCGGTCGGTCATGACGCTGAAGCCCGAGTTGACGACGAACGGCGCTCCCGCGGTGCGGCGGATGCCCTGCACGAGCTCACCGGCCGGCTCGGCGTGCAGGACGTCGATGAAGGCCAGGCCGAGCGGTGCCAGGCCCTCGGCGATCGCCGTGTAGACGGCACGCACATCGGCGGCGTCGTCCTCGATGACGCCCTGGATGCCGTGCTCGGGCGACAGGCGGATGCCGGTGCGGTCCGCGCCGACGGCCGCGGCGACGGCGGTGACGACCTCGACGGCGAAGCGGGCACGGTTCTCCGGCGAGCCGCCGTACTGGTCGGTGCGGGTGTTCGAGTGGCGCGACATGAACTGGTGCACCAGGTAGCCGTTCGCACCGTGCACCTCGACGCCGTCGAGCCCGGCTGCGATGGCGTTGCGAGCAGCCTGCACGTGGGCCTGGACGGCCTCGGCGACCTCGTCGGTGGTCAGCGCGTGGGGGACCGGCATCTCGGCCTTCGAACCGTCGGCCAGGTGCGTCTGACCGGGGGCGGCGACGGCGCTCGGGCCGACGATCCGCGGGGTCTGGGAGATCGAGGGGTGCGAGACGCGACCACCGTGCATGAGCTGCATGACGATCGTGCCGCCGCGCTCGTGGACGGCGTCGGCGACGCGGCGCCAGCCGGCGATCTGCTCGTCGGTCTCGATGCCGGGCTGTCCAGGGTAGGAGCGGCCCTCCTGCACGGGCCAGGTGCCCTCGGTGATGATCATGCCGAGCGTCGCACGCTGCGCGTAGTGCTCGACGAGCAGGTCGTTCGGGACCCCGTGCTCACCGGCGCGGGTGCGGGTGAGCGGGGCCATGACGATGCGGTTGCTGAGTCGGAGGGCGCCGAGCGCGGTGGGTTCGAAGAGCTTCACGTCGGGCGGGAACGTCGAGTGCGTGTTGCACATTCCGACTTCGGCGGAAGGACAGTCAGGGGCGCGGGCACACCAGCGTGGAGGAGCGGACCTGACCCTCGGGGCGGATCACGGTGTGCAGGGACAGCGGCTGGTGGCAGATCGGGCAGCCGCGGTCGATCGTGCGGTCGTCGAGGCCCTCGGGGTGGCCCGCACCGATCTGCGACGGGCCCATCTTGTCGATGAGCGTCGTGTTCCAGCGCCCGTACCAGTCTGCGAAACGTCCCATGACGACCCTTCCGTTCGTGCCCTCATCGTTAGTGTACTCGTCATCCGTGGTCAGGAGTGGTCGACGACCTCGAGCAGTGCCGTCAGCTCGTCCTTCAGCGCCTCGAGCCGGGACACCGGCCAGCCGAGCCGTGCGGCCACCGCGACCGGGACGGCCTCGGCACGGTCACGCAGCGACCGTCCGGCGGTCGTCAGGGACACCGCGAGCTGGCGCTCGTCCTCGGTGCTCCGGCTGCGGCGGACGTAGCCGGAGGCCTCCAGTCGCTTGAGCAGTGGGCTGAGGGTCGCCGACTCGAGCCGGAGTTCGCCGGCGATCTCACGGACCGACCGCGGGTCGCGCTCCCACAGGGCGAGCATCACGAGGTACTGCGGATGGGTGAGACCCAACGGCTCGAGGAACTCCCGGTAGAGCCCGACGACGCTGCGACTCGTGGCCGCGAGGGCGAAGCAGAGCTGCCGGTCGAGCGAGAGCGGATCGGTCTCGGTGGAGCGCATGCGTCCACCGTACCCTTCGTGCACGAAGCGTCGCGGACGGGCTGCGGAACACCGGTGTTCGTCTGTTGCGCCGCGCATCTGCGCGATGTGACCGACGAACACCGGTGTCTTGCCGGGGTGGACCACGGACGGGAGGGCCGGTGCCGGTCTCGTGGACCGGCACCGGCCGTGCGTCGGTGACGCTGGTGCCTACGCGCGGTGCGCGGGCGAATGACCCGAGTCGTGGGTCGGCGCGTCCGGCTCGGCCGGAGCCGCATGCGACCCGTGGTGGGCGCCGCGGTCGTCCGTCGGGGCCGACGACCCGTGCTGCGCGGCCGGCTGCATGCGCTCGAGCTTGGCGCCCTCGACGTCGACGTCCGGCAGGATCCGGTCGAGCCACTTCGGGATCCACCAGGCGCTCTTGCCGAGCAGGTGCATCACGGCCGGGATGAGCAGCATGCGGACCACGAACGCGTCGAGCAGGACACCGAACGCCAGGCCGAAGCCGATCGGCTTGATGGTCGACGACTCCGAGAAGATGAACCCGGCGAAGACCGAGATCATGATGATCGCGGCCGCCGTGACCACCGCCCGGCCGGCGTGCAGACCGCGCTGGACCGCGACCTTCGCGCTGGCGCCGTGCGCGTACGCCTCACGCATGCCGGAGACCAGGAACAGCTGGTAGTCCATCGCGAGACCGAACAGGATGCCGATCTCGATGATGGGCAGGAAGCTCAGGATCGGTGCCGGGTCGTGCACGCCGAACACGCTGCCGAGCCAGCCGAACTGGTAGATCGCGGTCAGACCACCGAACGAGGCGAGCACCGACAGGATGAACCCCGCGGTCGCCGTGATCGGGACCAGGAACGACCGGAACACGATGATCAGGATGATCAGCGACAGTCCGACCACGACCGCCAGGTAGAGCGGCAGCACGTTCGCGAGCTTCTCGGACACGTCGATGTTGGCGCTGGCGTTGCCGGCGACGCCGAGCTCCACCCGTCCGTCGTCGGTCGAGACGCTCTGGGTGCGGAGGTCCTTGACGAGCTCCTCGGTGGAGACGCTGTCCGGACCGCCGTCCGGCTTCACCTGGAAGGCGATGATCGTGCGGTCCTTCGACGCGCCGATGGGCAGGACAGCGTCGACGTCGCCGTTCTTCGCGAGCGCTTGGCCGATGGTCACCTCGGTGCCGGTGACGTCGTCCTCGCTGATGGCCTTCGGCAGGGTGGCGACGACGAGCAGCGGGCCGTTCTGGCCGGCGCCGAACTCCTTCTCGAGTGTCTTGTATGCCTTGTACTGGCTGGACTCGACGGCCTCGGACGAACCCGACGGCAGGCCGAGGCGCATCTGCGTCGCGGGCAGTGCGATCGTGCCGAGGACGGCGACGCCCGCGACCAGGGTGATCACGGCACGCCAGGTCGACATCGGCTTGTTCGGCACCTGGACCGAGCCGGTGTGCCCGATCTGCTGACGCTCCTTCTTCCGGAGGATCCGGAAGCCGAGCAGCGACAGCAGTGCCGGCGTGAACGAGGTCGCGATGAGGATGGCGAACAGGACCGCCACCGCACCGACCGTGCCCATCAGGCCGAGGAACGGGATGCCGGTGATGTTCAGCGCGAGCAGCGCGACGATGACCGTCGTGCCGGCGAAGACCACGGCGTTGCCGGAGGTACCGTTCGCGAGCCCGATCGACTCGTGCACGCCCATGCCCTGCTTCAGCTGGGTCCGGTGGCGGTTGAGGATGAACAGCGAGTAGTCGATACCGACCGCCAAGCCGAGCATCACCCCGAGCACCGGCGTGACCGAGATGAACTCGACCAGGTCGGAGAAGGACAGTGAGGCGAGGGTCGCGACGCCGACACCGAGCACGGCGCTGAGCAGCGGGATCGCGGCGCCGATGACCGTTCGGAGCATGAGGAACAGCACGAGGGCGGCGATGATGACGCCGATGATCTCGCCCGGTCCGAGGATCGAGGGCACGCCCTGCGCGATGTCGTTCGACACGAAGACGTCGACGCCGCTGATCTTCGCGGCATCGGCACGGTCCGAGATCTCCTGCTTCGTGGTCTGCGGCACCTCGTAGGTCGACTTGGTGAACTGCACCGTGCCGATGGCCGCGGAGTCGTTCGACGAGACGAACCGGATGTCCTTCGACAGGTCGAGCAGGTCGGAGCCCTGTTCGAGGTCGCGTTCGCTGTCCTCGAGCTTCTGCGTGTTCTGGTCGATGGTCTTCTGGGCGTCGGCGATCTGCTGCTCACCCGCGGTCAGCTGCTGCTTCTGGGCGTCGATCTGCGCCTGCGCCTGCGTGAGCTGCTGCTGGCCGGCCTGCGCCTGTGCCTGTGCTGCGGCGCTGGCGGCCGCGGCGGCTCCCGCGGCCTGTGCCTGGACCTGTGCCTGCGCCTTCTGTGCGTCGAGCTGGGCCTGGGCGTCCGCGATCTGCTGCTGGCCGGACGCGAGCTGGGCCTTCTGGGCGTCGAGCTCCTTCTGTCCGTCCTCCAGCTCCTGACGGCCGTCCGCGATCTCCTTGCGACCGTCGACGATCTTCTGCCGCTGGTCGTCGAGCCGCTGCTGGGTGGCGAACCCGTCGGTGGTGCCCTTGACGCCGGGCAGGTCCTCGAGGTCGGTGAGGAACGACTTGACCTCGTCCTGCTGGCTGTCGGTGAAGGCCTTGCCGTCGGTCGTCTGGAAGACCAGCGTGCCGTTGCCGCCGTTCGCGCTCGGGAACTTGTCGGCCAGCTCGTCCTGTACCTGGCTGGTCTTCGTGCCGGGGATCGTGATCGAGGACGAGATGGTGCCCGAGAACAGGCTGAAGGTGACACCGGCGATCGCCAGGAGGACGATCCAGGCGATGATCACCGTCCAGTGTCGGCGGGCCGCGAAGCGACCGAGGCGGTAGAGGAGACCGGCCATGCTGGGCCCCGTTCCTTTCGTCGTGGGTGTGCTGTCGAACGGGGTGCGCCGGTGGACCCCAGGGAGGACGTCGATGTGGTCAGTGGTCGGGCAGGTACCCGCTGCGGACGCTGTGCACGAGCCGTCCGAGCAGGGCGTCCCAGTCGTCCCGGGCCTGTTCGTCCAGGCGGGGGCCGGTGGTCACCAACCAGTGCTCGGCGATGACGACGATGCCGCTCATCAGCGAGTCCACCAGGAGTGCGGTGTCCAGGGCATCAGCTGCGGGGTGCCGTCGGGCCACCTCGCTCCGGAGGCGCCCGGTGACCCGGGCGAACGCGGTCTGTGTGAGGGCAGCCGCCTTCGGGTCGTCCTCCTCCGGCTCGCCGAGGATCCGGTGGAGCCGGACGATGGCGCCGGCGAGGTCGGTACCGCGGGCGGCGGACTCGAGTTCGTCGAACATCGCTGCGCGTGAGCCGTCCCCCATCGGGGTGTTCGCGATCTCCGCGAGGAACCGGTCGATGATCACCGACAGGGCTTCCTCGCACACGGACAGGCGGATCTCGTCGAGCGAGGCGAAGTGGTTGAAGACCGTGCGGCGGGCGACGTCGGCGCGGGCCGCGAGCTCGTCGACGCTGAACTCCCCGCGCTCCTCGATCAGATCGCGGGCAGCCTGCAGGATCGCTTCCCGGTGTCGCGCCTTGAGGGCAGCACGGCGGTCGGGTGAGAGGGTCACGAGAAGACACTAGGTGCAACGATGCACTGGGTGCATCCAGACCGGGGTGATCCACAGGTTCGACCCTCGATGGCCGAGCACGAGGCTCGCCGAGGCGTGGATGACAACACATGATCGCGGATCCGTCCACCCCCTGGTCGGGGGCGTGTGGATCCGTACCCTGGAACAGCTGGCCCAGCCCCCGTCAGCCACATCGAGCACTGTTGACTCCGGTTCGATGCGCACGACACAGCCTCAGGAAGGCACCCGTGTTCCAAGTCGACAGTTCCCATCTCGCCCCTGCTCCCGTCTCCGACCGCTCGCTCGGTCTCCCGGAGTGGTCCGCGGGCCTCCGCGTCCGGCGCCTCCGCTCCTCGCCGTTGGCACAGGACCTGGGTGAGTCCTGCTTCCGCGGAGTGGGCGGGTACCACCCGACGGCACTCCGAGGGGTGGCGTAGCCGTGGGACGGAACTCGATCAGCGCGCGGTCGACCGGGACACAGTGGTTGCTGTCGGTCGGGAAGACGCCGTTGATCCGGGTGGACACCCGTGCGGAAGCCGAGGAGTCGGGTCGACGACTCGCCGAGGTCCTGGGGATCGGGTTCGAGACGACCAACGGGCTGGACTGACCGCGTGCTCCGGCTCAGACGGGCGGGAGCGCCGCCGTGGACGGCGTGTTCTCGCGACGGAGTGCATCGGCGAGACGTGCGGCGAAGCGCCCGACGACGGCGGCTTCGTCGTCGCTGAGTTCGTCGATCACGGCCGTGACGGGCGTGTGGATGTGACCGTAGGCCCTCGCGAGGTCGGCACTCGCCGTGGCGGTCGGGACGAGCACCACGCGCCGGCGGTCGTGCACATGGGGACGGCGCTCGACGCGGCCGTCCCGGAAGAGGCGGTCCACGAGTTTCGTGACTCCCGCCGTGGACAAGCGGAGTCTGAGCGCGAGGTCGGTCGGGCTGAGGAACCGTTCGATCCGGCCTGCGTCGACGAGGTGCATCAGTGCCAAGGCGTCGATCGGGCGCATCTGCAGCGCGCGGAGGGCGCCTTCGTCGGCGTCGTGGACGCTGTCGCTCAGCGACTGCAGACTCGCGAGCGCTGCCGCACCGGCAGCGGTCCGCGGCTGCGCGGCGTAGAGGTGCTGCGAACTGCTGGTCCTGTCGTCGGTACCCATCGGCACACCGCCCTCGTCGTTCCGTCGATGCTCCCACCGGTCCCTGGGAAGTGGAACTGGGTTGGTAATCAGCGACGCGAGACAAGTGTGGACCGCAACGATGCCGCCGGGGTCCGGTGGCACAGAATGTGAAGGAGACACCCATGTCGAACACGGCAGGAAACCCCGCACGACACGACAACGTCGTCCGTCGCACTTGGAACGAGACGAAGTCCGCACTGAAGACCACGGAGTTCTACGCGTGGATCGTGGTGTCGCTCGCCATCCTCATCGCGTCGGCGGTCGTCGACAACGCCGACGAGGGCCACACCGGTTTCGGTGCCGACCAGGCCTGGTTCTACGTCGCGCTCGTGACGATGGCCTACATCCTCAGCCGCGGCATCGCGAAGGCCGGCGTGCGCAAGCCCGAGGACGACGACGACCGTCGCGACGGCAACGGGCGCTCCAACTGACCTGACGTCGCCCGCCGTTCCCGGTCCTCGGCCGGGAGGGGCGCACCGGCGAGCTGATGCTCGTGAACCCGGATCTGGTGCTCCGGGCAACGGGCCGTTCCGATCCCATCCGGAACGGCCCGTTCTCATGCCCGCCATGTATCGATACACAAATCGCTTGCCTTCCGGCCTCCGACCCGCTTAGCGTGACGGTGCCGACCCCCGTCGAGGGGCCGGGAGGGTGGACGACGACGTCTGCCTCGCCAGTCCCCGACGACGGTGTTGGAGCAGATGACGATGAGAACGACCAGACGTGGACGCGCGTTCGCGGCCATCACGACGGCGGCAGCGGTGGTGGCGGCGATCGCGTCGCCCGCCCTCACCGCGACGGCGGCAGCGCAGCCGCCACAGCCCCTCGTCGTCGGCGCGGAACGACTTCCCGGCGGAGCCGGCGCCGCCGGCACGACGGACCTGACCGCGCAGGGTGGGCTCGACTGGGTGCACGCCGACGGGGGTGCGACCGAGACGAAGCGGGACCGCATCGACGCGATGACGCTGGCGAGCCTCCGTCCCGAGACACCGACGGTGGCGCTCTCCGACAGCCCGGTCGCCTTCGCGTGGTCGGACGGAGCGCGGCAGGAGACCGCGACGGGGGTGACCACCGGAGCCGTGTACCGCTACGACCTGACCACGGTCGGCGACGCCACGGAGCACGACGCGGGCTTCCGCCTCACCGTGCCGAGCGGCCAGGGTACCCGCCAGCTGACCCTGGTCGGCGGGATCTGGCAGGCCGACGCCGACCTGACCGTCGCGACCACCGACGGCGCCACCGTCCAGACCAGCCGGTTGTCGGCCGGTGGGTCCGCCGCGGTCCAGCGCACCACCGTGACCATGCGGCCGGGGGAGGGCGCGGTCGTCACCGCGACCCTGCGGACGATCACCGGGCGGGACGGCAACGTCTCGTTCATGGGCGCGGCCTTGCGCTCGCTGGACGACGGGCCGCAGCTGACGGCCGGACCGACACCGCAGCGGCTCGACCTCACGGCTGCCGGCACCAGCGACTGGCTGCACCTCGACGGTGCCACCGTGGACCGGGCTCGGGACGGCGACGGCTCCCTGGGCGTGGTGAACCGTGACCCGGCGGGCACGATCAAGCAGCAGGGCGACAACCCGACGACGTACAGCTGGACGAACGGCGTCCCGACGGCGACGCAGGACGGTACCCGGACCGGTGGCGTCTTCCTCGCTCCGGGCGACGACGCCACGAAGCCGTCCGGCTGGGACCTCACCGTGCGGGCTGACCGGGCACCGCGGACCCTGCAGTTCGTCGCCGGTGTCTGGCAGGCCAGCGCCAGGCTGAGCGTCACCCTCGATGACACGGCCGAGCCCGTCCTCACCGACACCGGACTGACGGCGGGCGGCTCCGCGGTGAGCCACCTGTACACGCTGACGATCCCGGCGGGGGCCGCGGCACGCGTCAGCGCGCAGCTCACCGCGACGACGGAGTCCGGCGGGAACGGGAACGTCACCCTGGCCGGGGTCGCCCTCGCGCCGCAGGACCACCGGGCGGAACTGACCGGACTGGTGCAGCAGGCGCGCGCGGTCGACCTGGCCACCGCCGACGAGCCGAGCGTCGCGCAGCTCGAGGCGGAGACCGCGACGGCCTCGGCGCTGCTCGACGACGCCGGCTCGAGCGACGCCGACGTCCAGAGTGCGACGCACCTGCTCCGCGCGGCGTTGGCCGCCGTCACCGCGAGTGCGAGTGGTGCCCGGTACACCTGGCAGAGCCACCCCGGGCTCACGAGCTCGTTCGGGTGGGAGGGGGACGTGGACGCTCCGATCGCGTTCATCGACGGCAGCTACCGCCTCCGTGACCACGGCGACACGATGATCACCTTCGGCGTGCCGGACATCCCGGGCAAGATCAGCTGGGAGAACGCGGAGGGCTACCTGCCGGCATTCGTCAGCCGCTACGCCAAGGCCGGGCTCGACATCTCGGTGCAGAGCTTCGCGGACGAGGTCACCGTGGGCGGCAACCGGTACGAGGTCGCGTACTCGCGGATGACCGTGACGAACACGACGGACACCGCCGCCACGCTGCCCCGGGTCTCGTCCGCGCTGGTGCCGCTCGACGGCTCCAGCCGCGCCACGACCGTCGACCCGGGTGCCACCGTCGTCCGCGACTACGCCGTCGGAGCAGACCGGTTCGGCGGCACGTACGCCTGGCCCACCGACGCGCAGATCGCCGGGCTCGGCAGCTACGACGACCACTACGCCCACATGCGGACCTACTGGAACGACCGGCTCGCCACCGTCGCCGACATCACGGCGCTGCCGGACCCGGGCCTCATCGACGCCTACAAGGCCGGCTACATCTACACGCTGATCATCCGGGACGACGTCGACGGGCAGAAGCAGCTGCACGTGGGCGAGAACGGGTACGACGAGATGTTCGACCACGACACGATCGGCATCGTCTCGAACCTGCTCAACATGGGTGACTTCGCGTACGCGAAGGACTACCTCGCGACGCTGCCCGCCGAGCTGCAGTACCAGGACGCCAAGTGGAAGTACAGCGCGCCGTACGCGATGTACCTCGAGCGGACCGGGGACGACACCTTCGTCCGCGACCACTTCGCCACGATCCGGGAGAACACCCACACGATCGCCAGCGACCGTGAGGACGACGGCACCGGGATCATCAAGATCACCAACGCCATCGACTCCGACGGCCACTGGACGGTCGACAACTGGTCGGCGCTCTACGGCCTGTCGACCTACCGCTACCTCGCGGAGCGGCTGGGCGACGACGCCGAGGCGAGCTGGGCGCAGTCCGAGTACGACAGCCTGATGGCGGCGGCGAACGCACGACTCGACGCGACCCGCAGCGAGTTCGGCATCGACTACATGCCGATGGCGATGGACGAGCCGAACGAGACCGGCCCCCGGAGCGACCCGCGGGACGCGAACTGGGCGTCGATGTTCCTGTTCGGCGGTTGGGCGTGGGACAGCTACCTCTACGACATGCCGCAGTCCGGCACGATGCTCGACAGCATCGACGAGACCTACGCCTACGGCATCGACCGACGGAAGGACGTGTCGGACTCCCCGGCGAACTTCGGCGGGTACCCGCACGGCTACTACTCCAGCGCGTACAACGCCGGGTACGGCGGGGCGGCACTGCGCGGCGAGGACCACCGCGACATCGGGATCAAGGCCTACCAGTTCATGATCGAGCACTCCCAGAGCGGCCCGTTCGGCTGGTGGGAGGGCGTGGACCAACCGAAGGCCGACTCCCCGTGGGACATCGACCACGCGTCCGGCGGCGGCGGGTCCGACCAGCACATGTGGGGCCAGGCGATGGGCACGAAGGTCCTGTTCGACTCGCTCCTCTCGCTGAAGTCCGACGGCTCGCTCATCGTCGGCCGCGGAGTCCCGGCCGACTGGGTCTCCACGGGCAAGCAGGTCGCGCTCGACCGCTTCCCGGTGCAGGACGGCGGTCGTGTCGGGTACGCCATGACCGCCGACGACGACTCCGTGCACCTGACGTTCTCGGGCGACCTGGACCGTGTCCCGAGCATCAGCGTGCAACTCCTCGCCCTCGAGGGGAACATCGCCAGCGTCGACGTCCCGGGCGCGACGGTCGACCGGGCAGCCGGCACGGTCACGCTGCCGAAGGGCACGGAGTCCGTCACGATCGGTCTCGGAGAAGCCACTGTGACACCGGCCCCCACGGCGACCGAGCTGCCGACCATCTCGGGTCAGCCGACCGTGGGCAGCACCCTCACCGCGCACCCCGGTACGTGGTCGACCGACGGGCTGACGTTCCGGTACCAGTGGCTCCGTGACGGCGAGCCGGTCGCCGCGGCGCGGGCGCGGGCGGCGTCGTCGCCGGCGACCTACCTGGTCGCCGCGGCCGACGCCGGTCACCGGATCGCGGTCCGGGTCACCGCGTCGCGTCCCGGCTCCGAGGACGGCACCGCGACCTCGCGGTCGGTCACGATCACCCGAGCGACGGACGGCGCCGGTGCCGGTGGTGGTGGCGCCGGTGCCGGTGGTGGTGGCGCCGGCGGCGGCGCCGGCGGCGGTACCGACCCGGGCGCGGGCAACGGGACCGGCCCGGGTGCCGGCACGGGTGGCGGCACGGTCCCCGACGGGAGGCCCGGATCACTGGCCTTCACGGGGAGCGACCTCCTGGTGCCCCTGTCGGTGCTCGCAGCCGTCCTGCTGGCCGCCGGTCTGACGGCGGCCGTGGTCCGACGGCGCCGGATGAGCGGTGAGGGCGCCACCCCGGGCAGCGGGGACGAGTGACGACCGGCCGCCGGACCGACGGTCCGGCGGCAGGTGCCGCTCCGGCACGCGGTACAGCCCACGGGGGACCGGCAGGCGGCCCGCACTATCGTGGGAAGGTGCCGGACCGGACGAGGGTGACGATGGCCGACGTGGCACGTGCTGCGGGCGTGTCCGTGATGACGGTCTCCTACGCCTACAGCGCCCCGCACCGGGTCTCCCCGGGGACCCGGGCCCGCGTCGAGACCTCCGCGACGGCCCTCGGGTACGCCGGACCGAACCCGGCCGCCCGCTCCCTGCGCCAGGGTCGGAGCAACAGCATCGCCGTCGTCGTCGGCGAGGGGCTGACCTACGCCTTCGACGACCCGGAGTCGAGCCGGTTCCTGGCCGGCGTCGCGTCGGTGTGCGTCGAGTTCCAGCAGAGCCTGACCCTGGTGCCGGTGAACGGTGACGCCCGGGACGCCGATCGGATCCGTGAGTCCGCCGCCGACGCCTTCGTCCTCTGGACCGGCGTGTCCGACGGACCCCTGCTCGACGCCGTCGTCGCCTCCGGGCGGCGGGTCGCGATCCAGGGCGCCGAGCCGGACTCGCTCCGAGCGCGGCCCGATGTCGACCAGGTCGCGGGTCGGGTGCACGTCGTAACGATCGACGACCGGTCAGCGGCGGCAGCGGTCGCCACCGCCACCTTCGCCGGCGCCGCACGTCCGGCCGTCGTCAGCTTCGCCCTCGAGGACGAGCAGGAGGCCACGGTGGTCCACGGTCCCGCCCTCGACGACGTCCGGTTCCCCGGGGCCCGTCAGCGGCTCCGCGGCTACCGGGACGCGGTCGAGGCCGCGGGACACCGCTGGGCCGACGTCCCCGTCGCGGTCGTCGGACGGAACCACCGCCAGGACGCCCGACCCGTCATCGAGGAACTGCTCGGCGGTGCCGACGCCCAGGAGTCCGCGCCGGACGCCGTCGTCGCGATGAGCGACCAACTCGCCCTCGCGGTGCTCGACGTCCTCACCGAGACCGGCCGGAGCACACCGGGGGACGTCGCGGTGAGCGGCTGGGACGACTCCCCGGAGGCTGCGCAGCACGGGCTGACGAGCGTGCACCAGGCGCTCGAGGAGCAGGGCACCCAGTGCGCCCTGCTCGCGCTCGGACAGGTGACCGCGGCGCCCACTGCTCCCTGGTCGCTGGCCCTGCGGACCACCACCCGGCCGGAGCGACCGTGAGGCGTTCCGTCGCGCTCGCCGTCGTCACAGGGCTCGCGCTCGGTCTGCCGTTCGGCGTCGCCGGGTGCCAGCCGACAGCCACGGCGCCGGTGGGTGTCGCGGACCGGACGCCGAGCGCGAGTGCCTCGCCGGCGCCGGCAGCCACCATGAGTGCCGCAACCAGGCGGGCGTTCGACGGGCTCGAGGGCGCGCACGACGCCCGCCTCGGTGTCGTCGCGATCGACACCGGCAGCGGGGCCACGGTCACGCACCGGGCCGGGGAGCGCTTCGCGTTCGCATCGGCGGCGAAGGTGTTCATCGCCGCGACCGTGCTCGACGACGCGTCACCCGCCGACCTCGACGCCGTCGTGCCGATCGAGCAGCGCGACCTGCTCTCGTACGCCCCGGTGACCTCGCAGCACGTCGGCTCGGGCATGACCGTCCGCGCGCTCCTCGACGCGATGCTCCGCTCCAGTGACGACACGGCCGCGAACCTGCTCGTCGCGCGGGTCGGCGGCCCGTCGGTCGTGCAGCAGTGGCTCCGCGGGATCGGTGACCAGGTGACACAGGTCGTCCGGATCGAGCCGGACCTCAACGAGGCCACCCCGGGCGACGACCGTGACACGACCACGCCGGCCCAGTTCGCCGCGGACCTGCGGACGGTCCTGCTCGGCGACGCCCTGCAGCCGGACGACCGGGAGCTGCTCGTCGACACGATGGCGGGCACCACCACCGGCGACGCGACGATCCGCGCCGGGGTGCCGACGGGCTGGACCGTCGCGGACAAGACCGGCACCGGCTCCCACGGGGTGCGGAACGACGTCGGGATCGTCACACCACCCGGCGGGGCCCCGATCGTCCTCGTCGTGATGACCAGCCGGTCGACGGCGGACGCCGAGCCGGACGACGCGCTCGTCGCCGCGGCCACCCGGACGGCCGTCGCGGCCCTGCGCGGCTGACGCCGGCGCGGACGACGGACGGGAGGCTGCCCACCAGCTGGTGGGCATCCTCCCGTTGCGTCGTGCGGTTGCGTCAGGAGACCGGCTTGCTGTCGTGGATCCAGCCCGCGAGCTTCGTCATGTAGTCGGCCTGCGAGGCGTAGTCGAGGGCGGGGAAGGTCCAGCTGTGAACCTGGCCGGCCTCGAGGGCCGCGTTGCCCGCGAACGTCGGCTGCTTCTCGAGGTCCGAGACCTGGTACCCCTGCTGCGACAGCAGGATCATGTCGCCCGAGATCTGGCCCGCGTTCTCCCAGCTGTAGATGCCCCAGTACCAGCCCTTCGGCTTCGGGACGACGAAGTCGACGCCGAAGTCGGTGTACATCTGCAGCGTCGGCTCGTCGGACGGGCGGGTGACGTAGGCGCCGTCGCCGTCCGCGTACATCGAGACGATGGAGAGGTCGTTCTCCTGCACTGCCTTCTGCAGGGCGCCCTTGGCGGTGTCGAAGTCCTGCTCGGCGGCCTCGACCGTGTCTTCCTTCGCCCCGAGCGACTCGGCCAGGTCGGCGATGTGCTCGATGACGTCCTCGCCCTCGCCGCCCCACTTCACCTGGGCGATCGGTGCGATGGACGCGACCTGCTCCTCCTGCTCCTTGTCCTTGAAGCCGTAGGCCGGCTGCGTGGTGTCGAGCGTGCCCTTGGTGTCCGTCGGGTAGACCGAGGTGACGACGAGGTCGGGCTTCAGGGCCGCGAGCTTCTCGAGGTCGATGTCGCCGTAGCCGGTGCCGAGCTGGGTGATGCCCTTCGTGGCCAGGCCCTCGAAGCGCTGGTCCTTCGCCATGGTCAGCTGGCCGAAGGTGCCGACCGGGTGCAGGCCGTACTCGATGAACGAGATCGCGATGTCGTTGAGGACCACGACGCGCTTCGGGGTGTGGTCGACCTTGACGGTCGCTCCGGTGGCGTCCTCGTACGACCAGGCGCGGGAGGACGCGCTCGTGCCGTCGCCGGCGTCGTCGGATCCACCGGTGCTCGAGCAGCCGGTGAGGATGAGGGCCGTCGCGGTGACGGCGGTCAGGAGGGCGGCACGGACCGTGCCGCGGCGGAGAGTGTTCACGTTAGGTGAGCCTAACCTAACCTGAGTGGATCCACCAGTTCCGGGACGGTTCCCGGCCGGGAGGCGCGTCACACGTCGTGTTCGTCGGCCTCCGGGACCACCATGGGCGCCCCCGTCACCGGGTCCGGGACCACGCGGGCGTGCAGGCCGAACGCCCGCTCGAGGACGGCCGGGGTGAGGACCTCGGCGGGTGTGCCGTCGGCCACGACACCGCCGTCGTGGAGGACGACGAGCCGGTCGGAGTAGCGCGCGGCCAACGTCAGGTCGTGCAGGACCATCACGACCGTGGAGCCCTGCTCCCGGTTGATCCGTCGGACGAGCCGGAGGACGTCGAGCTGGTGCGCGAGGTCCAGGTAGGTCGTCGGTTCGTCGAGCAGGAGCGTGTCCGCCCGCTGCGCCAGCACCAGGGCGATCCAGGCCCGCTGGCGCTGTCCGCCGGACAGGCTCGCGACGTCGCGGTGCGCCACGTCGGTCAGGCCGGTGGCGGCGATGGCGTCCTCGGCCACGGCAGCGTCCTCGGCGGTCCACGGGCGGGCCCAGGACTGGTGCGGGTTCCGGCCGCGCATCACCAGGTCGAGCACGCTCGTCCCGGCCGGAGCGAGGGGTGACTGCGGCAGGATCGCGAGCTTCCGCGCGACGGCCCGGTTCGGTTCCTTCCGGATCGGCGAGCCGTCCAGGAGCACCTCGCCGGCCTGCGGCTTGAGCACGCGGCCGAGCGCCTTGAGGAGCGTCGACTTGCCGCACCCGTTCGCACCGAGGAACGTGGTCACGGTGCCACGCTCGATCGTCAGGTCGAGGTCCCGGATGACCGCGGTCCGGTCGTAGCCGACGGACAGAGCACGGGCCTCCAGGACGGGGGCGGCGTGCTCGCGAGCAGCGGCTGGCGTCGCGGGCGCGACCGAGGGGGTCGTCGTGGTCATCGGGACATCTCCTTGCGGTGACGGATGAGGAGCCAGATCAGGTAGGGGGCGCCGATCACGGTCGTGACGATGCCCACCGGTACCTGCCAGGGGAAGGCCGAGCGGGCGAGCAGGTCTGCGCCGAGGACCAGGACCGCGCCGAGCGCTGCCGACAGCAGCAGTGGCGGCCGGTTCGTCCCCGCGATCCGCAGCGCGATCTGCGGGACCACGAAGGCGACGAAGCCGACCGGGCCGGCGGCCGCGACCGCAGCGGCGGTGAGCACGACCGCCAGCCCGATCACGAGCAACCGGTGGCGCTGGACGCCCAGGCCGACGCCGGTGGCGACCTCGTCGCCGAGTTGCCCGATGCCGAGTGCGGCCGAGGTCGCCAGGGCGATCGGCACCCCGACCGCGGCGATCACCAGCAGCGGCCACACCGTCGTCCACGAGGTGCTCGACAGACTGCCGACCAACCACTGTGACGCGGCCGTGGCCTGGGTGATCTTCGCGCGGACGAGCAGGTAGCTCGTCACGGCGTCGAGCGTCGCACTGACCCCGATGCCGACCAGGATCAGCCGGTGGCTCTGCACGCCGCCGCGCCAGCCGAGACCGTAGACGATCGTCGCCGCGACCAGGGCACCGATCGTCGCGGCGACGGGGATGCCGCCGCCGAGGACCAGCGCGCTGACCGAGGAACTGCCGCCGCCGAGGACGACCGCCGCCACCGCGCCGACGCTCGCGCCGGAGGTCACGCCGATGATGTCCGGCGTCCCGAGCGGGTTGCGGGTGAAGGTCTGCGTCAGGGCTCCGGCGACCGCGAGCGTCAGGCCGACGAGTGCACCGGTCAGGACGCGGGGGAGGCGCAGGGTCGACACGATGAACTGGTCCGGCCCGGACTCGAGGCCGAGCAGGGCGCGGACGACGGTGCCCGGGGCGATGAACGTCGAGCCGATCGCGACACCGAGGACGACGAGCAGCAGTGCCGCGACGACCGCGATGACGGAGGTGGTGAGGACGCGGGGGCGCCAGGCGAGGCCGACCGGGCCGATCCGGATGCCGCGACGGGGGGCGGTGGCGGTCGGTGTGGGACCCGGCGTCGGCGCGGGCGCGTTCGTGGGCGTGCCGGTGTCGACCCGCGTCGTGGCGCTCACAGTGAGACCAGCGATCGGCGGCGGGCGACGGCGACGAACACCGGACCGCCGATGACGGCCAGGACGATGCCGACCTCGACCTCGGCGAACCCGCCGATCAGCCGCCCGACGACGTCCGCGGCCAGGACGAGCACGGCCCCGAGCAGTGCCGACGCCGGCAGGGTCCACCGGTGACCGGTCCCGACCACGGCGCGGGCGACGTGCGGCACGGTCAGGCCGACGAAGGCGATCGGACCGGCCGCGGCGGTGGCGCCGGCGGCCAGCAGGGTGATGCCGCCGAGGCCGACGAGCCGCGCGGTGAGCAGGTCCTCGCCGAGGCCCTTCGCCAGCTCCGACCCGAGGCCGAGTGCGTCGAGGGCGCGGGTGTTCCAGATCGCGAGCACCAGGCCGACGGCCATGAACGGCCATGCCGCAGCGAGCACGTCGAGCTGCCGACCGGACAGGGACCCGACGACCCACAGGCGGTAGGCGTCGAGGGAATCCTGGTCGGTGAGCACGATGAAGGACGTCAGCGCGCCGAGCAGGGCGGACACGGCGGCCCCCGCCAGGGCGAGCGGCACCGGGCTGGCGGTCCCGCTGCCGGCGACGGTCACCGAGAAGACCACGACGCTCGCGACGACCGCGCCGACGAGAGCGAACCAGACCGAGGCGCTGGTGCTCGTCACGCCGAACACGAACGCGCCGAGGACGACCGCCAGGCCGGCGCCCGCGGAGACGCCGAACAGGCCGGGGTCGGCGAGGGGGTTCCGGGTGTGCCCCTGCATGAGCAGGCCCGCGATCCCGAGCGCGGCACCGACGCTCGCGCCGATCAGGGTGCGCGGGACACGGGAGCCCCAGACGATGGCCTCGTCGGTCCCCGATCCGGTCCGGGTCAGGCCGG
Source organism: Curtobacterium sp. MCPF17_031 (assembly GCF_003234035.1). Taxonomy (NCBI): domain Bacteria; kingdom Bacillati; phylum Actinomycetota; class Actinomycetes; order Micrococcales; family Microbacteriaceae; genus Curtobacterium; species Curtobacterium sp. MCPF17_031. The sequence continues at coordinate 26,556 of NZ_QKSG01000008.1, forward strand.
CGAACACCCGGTCGGCACCGATGTGGTTGCTGCCGAGGAGCATGCTCGCGACCGCCGCGGCGAGGACCAGCACGGCCAGCCCGAGCAGCACCGCCACACGACGTCGGGCCGTCCGTCGGTGCACCCCGGAGGCGCCGATCACCGCTCCGGGCAGGGCGGCCGGCGCGGTCGGGACAGCGAGGGGAGGGGGTGGCACGGAAGCCATATTAGGTTAGCCTTCCCTCATGGCGAAGATCCCGAGGCTGATGCCCGAGAACCCGCGGCTGTTCCGGGCGAGTGTCGTCCGCACCGGACGGCACACCCCGTCGATCCAACGCGTCACCATCGCGAGCGACGAGATCCGCGCCTTCCCGTTCCTGGGCTTCGACCACTGGTTCCGCCTGTTCCTGCAGCGCCCCGAGCAGGACACCTTCGTGATGCCCGAGATCGACGGCGCCAAGTGGTGGCCGCAGTACCTGCGCATCCCCGAGGCCTCGCGCCCGCACTGCGCCAACTACACCGTCGCCGGGCACCGGCCCGAACTCGGCGAGATGGACATCGACTTCGTGGTGCACACCACCGCAGACGGCCAGCTCGAGGGCCGCGCCGCGATCTGGGCCTGCGCCGCCCGCCCCGGCGACGAACTCGCACTCTTGGACCAGGGCTGCATCTTCGACTGCCCGGACGACGCCAGCGAGGTCGTCATCGCCGCCGAGGAGACCGGCCTCCCCGCCGTCGTCGGCATCGCCCGGTCCCTGCCGCGCGACACCATCGGCCGCATCATCCAGGAGGTCCCCTCGGCGCTCGACATCCGCGACCTGGACGCGCCCGTCGGGGTCACCGTCACCTGGCTCGTCCGCGGCGACGCCCACGCGGTGCCCGGACGTGCGGCGCTCGCCGAACTGCAGCGGCACGTGCCCTGCGACGACCTCGGCTACGCGTTCGTCGTGGGGGAGTCCCGGCTCGCCACCGAGGGCCGCCGCCACCTGCACCGAGCGGGGCTGCCGAAGTCGCGCATCACCTTCTCGGGGTTCTGGAAGCACGAGGCGCGCCAGCCCGTCCTCGCCTGACGGACCGACCCCGCCCCGCGTATCCTCTCGCCATGAGCTGCCGCCTGAGCGAACTGGTCCTGAACTGCGACGACCCCGAGGCCCTGTCCCGCTTCTGGTGCGCCGTCCTCGACTACGTCGAACTCGGCAAGGACGAGGACGGCATCGAGATCGGCCCCGCCTCCGGCTTCGGCGGCGCGACGCCGACGATCATCCTGTCCCGCGTGCCGCACGCGAAGACACAGCCCCTGCGCCTGCACATCGACGTCAACCCGGTCGACCGCGACCAGGACGCCGAGCTGGAACGGCTGCTCGCGCTCGGTGCCCGCCCGGCGGACGTCGGGCAGACCGGCGAGGAGTCGTGGCACGTGCTGCAGGACCCGGAGGGCAACGAGTTCTGCCTCCTGCGGTCACGGCTCGCGCCGCTCGCCGGCTGACGGAACCGGTTCCACCAGGCGTGGACCGCACCCACGACGGACGGGAGGCTCCCCACCAGCTGGTGGGGAGCCTCCCGTCCGTCACGTGGTCCGGACGCGTCGTCCGGGCCGGACCTCAGCCCTTCAGACCCGAGCCGGTGACACCCTCGACGATCTGCCGCTGGAAGATCAGGTACAGGATGATCAGCGGCAGCGCCGCCAGGATCGCACCCGCCTGGATGTCCGCGTAGCGCTGACCGAAGCTGCCCTGGACCGTGGCGAGCCCGACCGGGATCGTCATGAGGTCCGGGTTCGACAGCACGAACAGCGGCAGCAGCAGGTTGTTCCAGACCCCGACGAAGGTCAGGATCGTCACCGCGGCGATCACCGGACGCGACAGCGGCAGGATGACCGACCAGTAGATCTTCCAGATGCCGGCGCCGTCGATGCGGGCTGCCTCTTCCAGCTCCTTCGGGATGCCGTCGAAGAACTGCTTGAAGATGAACACCGCGATCACGGCGGGCACCTGCGGGAAGATCACCGACCAGTAGGTGTTGAGCAGGTTGACCGCGTTGAGCTCCTGGAAGATCGGGATGATCAGGACCTGCGTCGGGATCATGATGCCCAGGATGATGAGCAGGAACGCGATGTTCCGACCGCGGAACACGAGCCGGGACAGAGCGAACGCCGCCATCGACGCGAAGATCACCGTGAGCACCGCGGTGACGACGCTCGTGATGCCGCTGGCCAGGTACCAGTTCCAGATGTCGCCGGACTGGAACAGTGACGCGTAGGAGTGCAGCGTCGGGTTCCAGTTCGACAGGATCGACTTCGCGCCGAGCGCTGCCACGCCGTTGTCGGACAGCGAGGTCTTCAGCGCGAACAGGCTCGGGATGAGCCAGATGATCGCGAACACCGTCAGGACGACGGCCGACGCGATCGTGAAGCCGCGGCCGCTGACGCCGATCTTCGCGGCGCTCGTCGGAGCGGCCGAGGAGACGCCGGTGCGGAGCTTGGCGCGTCCGGTGGTGATGCTCTCGGTGGCGGTCATGTCAGGCTCCGATCTCACGCTTGGCGGCAGCGCGCTCGACGAGCTGCCGGATGACCGCGATGGCGACGATCACGATGAACAGCAGGACCGACGCAGCCGAAGCGGCGCCGAGCCGGTTGTCGGTGAACCCGACACCGGTGATGAGCTGCAGCGAGACCTGGGTCGAGATGCCCGGGCCGCCGTTCGTCATCAGGTACACCTGGTCGAAGATCTTCAGGCTCGCGATGATCTGCAGCAGGATGACGAGCGTCGTCGTGCGACCGAGCAGCGGGAGGGTGATCGACTTGATCTGCTGCCAGTTCGAGGCACCGTCGACGGCGGCGGCCTCGTACAGCTCGCGGGGGATCTCCTGCAGGCCGGCCAGGTACAGCACGAAGTTGAAGCCGAGCGTCCACCAGACCGTGGCGATGGCGACGCCGATCATCGCCGTGTTCGGGCTGGACAGCATGCCGGAACCCGGGGTCAGACCGATCGCGGACTGGATCGTCGCGAACAGGCCGGTGGCCGGCGTGAAGATGAACACCCAGATCAGCGAGATCGTCGCGGACGGCAGGATGAACGGCAGGAAGAACGCCAGGCGGAAGAACCACTGGCCCTTGTTCATCCGGTTCGTCAGCACCGCGAAGACGAACGCCAGGATCACCAGCGGCGGTGTCGTGTACAGCGTGAACTGCAGCGTGTGCCAGAGCGAGGACCAGAAGTCGGAGCGTCCGAGCATCTCGGCGTAGTTCGCGAACCCGGCGAAGCTGCCGAGGCCGGTGCGCACGGTCGATGTGTTGAAGAAGCTCGTGACGATCATCCAGATCGTCGGGCCGAGCAGGAAGGCCACGTAGAACAGGCCGAAGGGGGCGAGGAAGAGCCACCCGCTGCGGCCCTGCCCGCGGGTGAGGCTGGTCCGGTATGAGCGGCGCGGCCGCGGCGCGAGGGTCGCGTCCGTCGGCCGGTCGAGAACTGGTGCTGTGGTCACGTCATCGTGCCTTTCGCGCGGTGTTCACGTCGTTCGTGGTGTGCAGGTGGCCGGTGGTCGCGTGCCCGGTCACAGCGGGCTCGGGGTGTTCAGGTAGGTGGCCAGCTGGCTCTTGATCGCGCTGAGTGCCTGCGCGGGACTCGAGCTGCCCTGCTGGACGAGTGCGAGCTGTGCGCCGACCGTGCCCTCGAAGGTGGAGCCCGACCCGCCGTACCAGGCGGCGTCGTCGAAGACCGCGGTCTCGGCGGCGGCGGCGTAGTTCGACTGCGGCTTGAGGTCCTTGTACTGGGTGCTGTCGAACGTGGGCATGTAGGCCGGGACGTGCCCGCCCTCGGCCCAGGTCAGACTCTGCTCGAGCATCTGCTTGATGAACAGCATGGCGGCCTTCTTCTGCGCCGGGGAGCGGTCCTTCTTCGGCAGGATGAACGTGTGCGAGTCGGCCTGGGTGGCGGGCTTGTCGTAGAGCGTCGGGATCGGCGCCATGCCGAACTTCAGCCCCTTGATCGACTGGGCGGTGCTGATCTCCCACTCGCCCTGCATGAAGAAGCCGGCCTTGCCGTCGAACATCAGCGACTGTGCGGTGGCGTAGTCCAGGGCCTTGTTCATCCAGCCCTGCTTCACCCACTTCTGCGTGCGGCTGGTGACCTCGTTGTAGGCGTCCTCGTTGACGGTGAGCTTCCCGCCGCCGTCGCTGATGAACGGTGTCGCGCCGTCGATCTGGTTGTACATCGTCCAGAAGAACCGCCACGGAGTCGCGGTCTCGGGAACGACGTTCGCGACGTTGAGCGCGGTGCCGCCGGTGACCTTCGACACGGCCGCCAGCGCGCTCTCGAACGCGTCCATGCCGTCGAGGCTCTTCAGCTCGCCGTTGCTGTCGAGCAGCCCGGCCTTCTGGCAGACATCGACGTTGTAGAACAGCACGAACGGGTGCGTGTCGAGCGGGATCGCGATGTTGGCGCCGTCGGTCTTCTGCGCGGCCCAGGCCTTCTGGTTGAAGTCGCTCGCCTTCAGTCCCACGCCGGCGAGGTCCTCTGCCGTGATCGGGTCGAGCAGGTCGCCGTCCCAGAGCGGCTTCGCCCGGGTCAGGTGGGCGATCGCGACGTCCGGCGGCTTGTTCCCGACGGTCGCGAGTGTCAGCTTCGAGTAGTACGGGTTGCCCCAGGCGAACGTGGTCGCCTGCAGGGCGGACGAGCCGCCGTGCTGCTTGGCGTAGCCGTCCTCCATCGCCTGCATGCGGACACCGTCGCCACCACCGAAGAGGTTCCAGAAGACCAGGGTCTCGGGATTGAGGGCACTGCCGGCGAGACCGGCCGAGAGCGGGCTCGAGCACGCGGCGAGGGGGAGGACCGTTGCGGCCGCCGCTCCGGCGGCGAGCAGGCTCCTGCGGGTGAACGTTGACCCGCGGAGGGGTGGGACGGATCGGTTCGGCATGGCATCACTCCATCGGGACGGGCCGAAGCGGGACTCCATCCGGGTGGACGTCGTCCCGATCGCGGGGCGTCGGTGCCCCGTGAGCGCTCACGTTAGCGCCGCGCCGACCTGCGCGCCAGCCCTTCCGTCCCGTGTCGACACCCGATACCGTTTCCCGTAGGTGAGCGCTCACTTCCGTGACACCGCGGAACACCCGTGCTCGACGCACAGCCTGATCGAAGGAGATCCATGCCCCGCACACACCTCGTCCTCGACTCCGCGTTCACGGTGGGCCCCGTGCGACGCCGACTGTTCGGCGGCTTCGTCGAACACCTCGGCCGCCACGTCTACGACGGCATCCACGAACCCGCGCACGAGTCGGCCGACGAGCACGGCTTCCGCAAGGACGTCATCGAACTCGTCAAGGAGCTCGGCGTCACGACCATCCGCTACCCCGGCGGCAACTTCGTCTCCGGCTACAAGTGGGAGGACGGCGTCGGCCCGGTCGAGCAGCGTCCCCGCCGACTCGACCTGGCGTGGCACTCGACCGAGACGAACGAGGTCGGCCTGCACGAGTTCCAGCAGTGGCTCGACTCGGTGGGCTCGGAGCTCATGCTCGCCGTGAACCTCGGCACCCGCGGGGCCGCCGAGGCCATCGAGTTGCTCGAGTACGCGAACATCCGGGGTGGCACCGCCCGCTCCGAGGAGCGCAAGGCCAACGGCCGCGAGGAGCCCTTCGGCATCACCATGTGGTGCCTCGGCAACGAGATGGACGGCCCGTGGCAGCTCGGCCACAAGAACGCCGAGGACTACGGCAAGCTCGCCGCGATGACCGCCAAGGCGATGCGGCAGATCCAGCCCGACCTCGAGCTCGTCGCCTGCGGGTCCTCCGGAGCGTCGATGCCGACGTTCGGCGAGTGGGAGCGCACCGTCCTCGAGCACGCGTACGAGGACGTGGACTACATCTCGGCGCACGCCTACTACGAGGAGGACCAGGACCTCACCTCGTTCCTCGCCTCCGGCGCCAACATGGACCACTTCATCAAGACGGTGACGACCGCCGCGGACCACGTGCAGGCGCACAAGGGCTCCGACAAGCGGATCGACATCTCGTTCGACGAGTGGAACGTCTGGTCGATCACGAAGTGGGAGGCGATGGCCAAGACGTTCACGCTCGAGGACTGGCCGGTCGCCCCGCGCCTCCTGGAGGACGTCTACACCGTCGCGGACGCCGTCGTCCTCGGCGGGCTGCTCATCTCGCTCCTGCGGCACGCCGACCGAGTCGCGTCGGCGTCGATCGCGCAGCTCGTCAACGTGATCGGCCCGATCATGACCGAGCCCGGTGGCGAGGCCTGGCGGCAGACCACGTTCTTCCCGTTCTCGGTCACCTCGCGCCTGGCCCATGGGACCTCGCTCAACGTCGTCGCCTCGGGTGACACCGTCGACGGCGGGAAGCACGGCACCGTCCCGGTCGTCGATTCGGCCGCCACGGTCGAGGACGGCCGCGCTGCGGTGTTCCTCGTCAACCGCCACCAGACCGAGAGCACCACGGTCACCATCGACCTGTCCGGGCTCGACGTCGACGGTGACGTGCACGCGGAGGGCATCTGGGACGATGACCTGCACGCCGTGAACGACCTGTCGAACACCTCCCGGGTCGGACTGCGGACCAACGAGTCCGTCCGCCGCGAGGGTGACACGATCACGATCGAGCTGCCGCCGGTCTCCTGGACGGCGCTCTCGATCGGGTAGACGCCTCGGCGCGCGCTGCGTGCGGCGAGCGTCGAGTGAGCAGAGGACGCCGGGTCCCTTCGGGGGCCCGGCGTCCTTCTCGTGTGGTGCCGCAGCAGTCCGGTTCGAGAAAGCGACAGATGTGCGCGTCTCGTCGGCCGCTTTCTGTCGCTTTCGCGCGCACAACCGCCTGCCCCGCCTGCCGCTCCGTCGGCCAGCCGGGAGGCGCGTGGCGGGTCCGCGCCGCGCCTCCCGGCAGCGACATGGGCGCGGAAGCGACACATGGGCGCCGGAGGACCGCGGTGATCCGTCGCTTTCGCGGACTGGACCGGCGGCCGCCGGCCCGCCGCCGTGCCGCCAGCGGCCGCCGGCGCGGCTAGCGCGGCGCCGGCGCGGCCGTGCTCGCGCGCACGACGAGCCGCACCGGCACCAGGTCGGTCGCCGCCGTGGCGGCACCGCCCTCGATCTGGCGCAGGAGGGTGGCGACCGCGCGGCGCCCGACCTCGTCGAAGGACTGGTGCACGGTGGTGAGCGGCGGCCAGAACGAGTCCGACTCGGGGGAGTCGTCGAAGCCGACGACGCTGAGCGTGGACGGGACGGCGCGGCCGAGCTCGTGGCAGGCACGCAGGACCCCGAGCGCGGTCTGGTCGTTCGCCGCGAACACCGCGGTGATCTCGGGGCGACGGGCGATCTCGAGGCCGGAGCGGTAGCCGGACGACGTGCTCCAGTCGCCCTCGAGCACGGGTGGGACCGTCCGTCCGGCTGCGGTGAGCGTGGCACTCCACGCGGCCTGTCGCCTCGCCGCCGAGTACGACGACGCGGGGCCGGCCACGTGCCAGACCGTGTCGTGCCCGAGGTCGAGCAGGTGCTGGGTCGCCAGTCGGGCGCCGTCGGCCTGATCGGTGTCGATCGCCGGGTGGTCGGTCGTGCCGGTGGAGTCCACGACGACCATCGGGACACCGTCGGGCAGTTCGACCTCGGCGGTGTCGATCACGTGGGACTCGATGATGATGACCACGCCGTCGACGGCCTGTTCGTGCAGGCGGGAGAACGCGGAGCGGACGCCCTCCTCGGTCCGCGATGCCATCGGCAGCAGCGTGATGGTGAAGTCGGCGACCCCTGCGGCGTCGGCGATGGCCTCGAGCGTGCGCATGTTGCCGTAGGACGCCAGGGTGAACATGATCACGCCGATGGTCCGGAACCGTCCGGAGCGCAGGGCCCGCGCGGCACGGTTGGGGCGGTAGCCGAGCTCGGCCATCGCCTGCTGGACGCGGGTGCGGGTCTCGGGGCTGACGTTGTCGAAGCCGCGGGCGACCCGGGAGACGGTCTGCATCGAGACACCGGCAGCCTCGGCCACGGCGGCGAGCGACGGGGCGCGGCGGGCGGAAGCCGCAGCGTCCGTGGTCGTCGAGATGGTCACGCGCTGCCTTCCTCGGAACGGTTCGGGTCGGCGCCTGCGCACGGCCACTCCTGCGAACGCTAGTGCATGTTGACGTTGCCATGCTATGGTCGCCAGCGTTCGATGTTGACGTCAACATCAGGGCCGGTCGCAGCACGACCACCGGCGCTGGGAGACCCGTCGACGTCAGTCAGGACACGACGAAGGAGTCACATGAGCACGCTCACCGCGCGGAGCCCCGAGGCGGCGCCGCGACGCACGGGCACCACGCCCGCACCGCGTCGCCGTGGGAAGCCCCGGGGGCGGATGACCGGCTGGCTCTTCGTCGGCCCGTTCGTCGCCGTCCTCGTCCTGATGCTCATCGTCCCGATCGGCTACGCCCTCTGGCTCAGCCTGTTCCGCGACCAGCTCATCGGCGGCAACCAGTTCGTCTGGTTCGCCAACTACGTCCAGCTCTTCCAGGACGCCAAGTTCTGGTCCGGCTTCGGACGGGTCGCGATCTTCCTCGTCGTGCAGGTGCCGATCATGCTGGGCCTCGCCCTCGTCGCCGCCCTGGCCCTCGACAGCGCCCGCCTCTGGGGCACCGGGTTCTTCCGCATCGCGGTGTTCCTGCCCTACGCCGTCCCCGGGGTCGTCGCAGCCCTGATCTGGGGCTTCATCTACGGCAACCAGTTCGGCCTGACCGGAGCGGCGAACGACGCCCTCGGCATCGACCTGCTGCAGCCGTTCAGTTCGTCGTGGGTCCTCACGAGCATCGGCAACGTGGTCACGTGGGAGTTCCTCGGCTACAACATGCTGATCTTCTACGCCGCCCTCCGCACCGTCCCCGCCGACCTGTACGAGGCCGCCGAGCTCGACGGCGCCGGCCCGATGCGCACCGTCTTCTCGATCAAGCTCCCGGCTCTCCGCGGCCCGATGGTCATCGCCACGATCTTCTCGATCATCGGCAGCTTCCAGCTCTTCAACGAGCCGAACCTGCTGAAGACCCTCGCCCCGAACGTCATCGGCAGCGCCTTCACGCCGAACATGTACGCCTACTCGCTGTCCTTCAGCGGCCAGCAGTTCAACTACTCCGCCACCGTCGCGATCGTCATGGGCGTCATCACCGCAGTCATCGCCTACGTCGTGCAGGTCCGCGGCACCCGACAGGAGAACCGATGAGCACCCTGCAGCACCCCGCCACCGGTCCCGCCGGGCCGGCCACGGTGACCGAGGCGACCACGACGCAGGGTGACCCGCGCGAACGCCGCACCCGAGCCTCCCGGAAGGCGGCGCAGCCCGTCGACGGACGCAAGGTGAAGCGCTCCGGTCTGCTGACCGCGGTCATGGTCGTGTTCGTCGTCTACTCGTTCGCGCCGCTGTTCTACCTGCTGGTGAACAGCACGAAGACGCAGGCGTCACTGCTCTCCACCTTCGGCCTGTGGTTCGGCGGGGACTTCAACCTGTGGCAGAACATCGTCGACACGCTCACCTACAACGACGGCATCTTCGTCCAGTGGCTCGGCAACACACTGCTCTACGTGGTGGTCGGTGCCGGGGGAGCGACCCTGCTCGCGACGGTCGCCGGCTACGGCATGGCCAAGTTCCAGTTCCCCGGCCGTCGCGCGGTGTTCGCCATCGTCCTCGGCGCGATCGCCGTCCCGGGCACCGCCCTGGCCGTCCCGACCTTCCTGCTCTTCTCGCAGGTGGGCCTGACGAACACCCCGTGGGCGATCATCCTGCCCTCGTTGATCAGCCCGTTCGGCATGTACCTGATCTGGACCTACGCGGTCGAGGCGATCCCCACCGAACTCATCGAGGCCGCCCGCATGGACGGTGCCGGCGAGTTCCGGATCTTCTTCACCATCGCATTGAAGCTCCTGGCACCCGGTGTCGTCACGGTCCTGCTGTTCGCGGTCGTCGCTACCTGGAACAACTACTTCCTGCCGCTCATCATGCTGAGCGACCCGAAGTGGTACCCGCTGACCGTCGGTTTGAACCAGTGGAACGCGCAGGCCACCGGCTCCGGTGCGCAGCCGATCTACAACCTCGTCGTCACCGGCTCGCTCCTCACGATCATCCCGATCGTGGTGGCGTTCCTCTTCCTCCAGCGCTTCTGGCAGTCCGGCCTCGCGGCCGGGTCCGTCAAGGCCTGATCCCGCCCTCCGGCCCCGGTCAGCAGCACCGGACCCCGGCCGGGAGGCACGGCGCGGCCCCGCGGGGACCGCACCGGCACCGAGCAGTCCCTCCTCCACGAAGAAGCACCTTCTTCACGATGAAGTGAAAGGCACCACCATGCAGAAGCGTCTCCGGCGCGGGCTCAGCGCCCTCGCCATCGGCGTCACCGCCGCGATGGCCCTCGCCGCCTGCGCGTCCGGCGGCTCCGGCTCCGGCGGCTCGGCCTCGGACATCGACAAGGCCCTCGATCAGGGCGGCACCCTGACCTACTGGTCGTGGACCCCCTCCGCGAAGGACCAGGTCGCCGCGTTCGAGAAGGCCTACCCGAAGGTGAAGGTCAAGCTCGTCAACGCCGGTACCGGCGCCGACCAGTACACGAAGCTGCAGAACACTGTGAAGGCCGGCTCGGGCGCCCCCGACGTCGCCCAGGTCGAGTACTACGCGCTCCCGCAGTTCGCCCTCTCCGAGTCGCTGCTCAACCTGTCCGACTACGGCTTCGGCGACCTGAAGAGCAAGTTCGCGGCGAGCACCTGGAACTCGGTCTCGATGGACGGCAAGGTCTACGGGCTGCCCCAGGACTCGGGCCCCATGGCCATGTTCTACAACAAGAAGGTCTTCGACGAGTACGGCATCGAGGTGCCGAAGACGTGGGACGAGTACGTCGCAGCCGCCAAGAAGCTGCACCAGGCCGACCCCGAGAAGTACCTGGCGGCCGACTCCGGGGACGCGGGCTTCACCACGAGCATGATCGCCCAGGCCGGCGGCACCCCGTTCACCACCGACGGTGACGAGGTGACGATCAACCTGCAGGACGAGGGCACCAAGAAGTGGACCAAGACCTGGGACGAGCTCGTCGAGCAGAAGCTCCTGTCCAAGACCGTCGGCTGGACGGATGACTGGTACAAGCAGCTCGGCAACGGCCAGATCGCCACGCTGATCACCGGCGCCTGGATGCCCGGCAACCTCGAGGCCAGCGTCGCGGACGCCAAGGGTGACTGGCGCGTCGCCCCGATGCCGACCTACGACGGCGGCACCGCGGCCACCGCGAACAACGGCGGCAGCGCCGAGGTCGTCATGAAGCAGTCGAAGAACCCGGCCCTCGCCGCCGGCTTCCTCAAGTGGCTGAACTCGTCGAAGGCCTCGACCAAGGTCTTCATGGAGTCCGGCGGCTTCCCGTCCACCACCGCCGACCTCGAGTCGTCCGCGTTCCTCGACGAGAAGCCGGACTACTTCGGTGGCCAGCAGATCAACAAGGTGCTCGTCGACGCGTCCAAGGCGTCGGACAACGACTTCACCTACCTGCCGTACCAGGTGTACGCGAACAGCGTCTACGCCGACACCGTCGGGCAGTCGTACGAGAAGGGCACGTCGCTCGAGTCGGGTCTGTCCGCCTGGCAGGACGCCCTCGTGAAGTACGGCAAGGACCAGGGCTTCACGGTCTCGACCAAGTAGCCCCACCACATCGACGCGGCCGTGCGGGTTCTCCGCACGGCCGCGTTCCCACGAGACGCGTCGCCACCAGACGTGTTCCCACCAGAAAGACGTGACATGCGCTTCGCCATCGGCGACACCGACTTCCTGCTCGACGGGCAGCCGCACCGGGTGCTCTCCGGTGCGATCCACTACTTCCGCGTCCACCCCGACCTGTGGGCCGACCGGATCCGCAAGGCCAAGCTCATGGGTCTGAACACCGTCGAGACCTACGTCGCGTGGAACGCGCACGAGGCCACCCCAGGCACCTTCGACTTCACCGGAGGGCTCGACCTCGGCCGGTTCCTGGACCTCGTCGCCGCCGAGGGCATGCACGCCATCGTCCGGCCCGGCCCCTACATCTGCGCCGAGTGGACGAACGGCGGCCTGCCGTTCTGGCTGTTCACCGACCGCACGGTCGGGATCCGCCGCGACGAACCGCAGTTCCTCGCCGCGGTCGGCCGCTACCTCGACGCCCTCGCCGCGATCCTGGTTCCGCGGCAGATCGACGCCGGCGGCCCGATCGTGCTCGTGCAGGTGGAGAACGAGTACGGCGCGTACGGGTCCGACCCCGTCTACCTCGAGAAGCTCGAGCGCATGCACCGCGACATCGGGCTCACCGTGCCGTTCACGAGCGTCGACCAGCCGATGGGCTCGATGCTCGAGGACGGGTCGCTGCCGTCGCTGCACAAGACCGGCTCGTTCGGCTCCCGCTCCACGGAACGTCTCGCACGCCTCCGCCAGGCGCAGCCGACCGGTCCGCTGATGTGCTCCGAGTTCTGGGACGGCTGGTTCGACAGCTGGGGCGAGCACCATCACACCACCTCGGCCGCAGCCTCGGCGTCGGACCTGGACGACCTGCTCGCCGCTGGCGGCTCGGTGAACGTCTACATGTTCCACGGCGGCACGAACTTCGGGTTCACCAACGGCGCGAACGACAAGGGCGTGTACCGGCCGATCGCGACGTCGTACGACTACGACGCCCCGCTCGACGAGGCCGGTCGCCCCACCGAGAAGTTCCACGCCTTCCGGCAGGTCATCGCCCGTCACGCTCCGGTCCCCGACCTGCCCGCGTCGATGCAGCCCGGCGGGTCCGGTCGGCTCACGACGGACGCCGTCGCCGGCCTGGAGGCACGCCCCACCCCCGCCTGGGACGTCGCCGTCCGCCTGGACCGCGTCCTCCCGCTCGCTGGCCTCCTGCCGACGATCACGTCCTGGACCACGCACGAGACGCCGCCGACGTTCGACGAGTTGGGCGCCGCCTCCGGGTTCGTCCTGTACCGGACGGAGGTCGACCTGCCCGAGGGTGGCGTGCTGACCGTCGCCGAAGAGGTCCGCGACCGTGCCCTCGTCCGCGTCGACGGTCGGACCGTCGGCGTCCTGGAGCGGGAGCACCACGACCGTGCCATCGCCCTGCCACCGGTGACGGGCCTCCTGGAACTGCTCGTCGAGGACCAGGGACGCGTCGACTACGGGCCGCGCATCGGCGAGCCGAAGGGACTGATCGGAGCGGTCCGGATCGACGACGACGTCCTGTCCCGCTGGACCGTCTCGCCCCTGGCACTCGACCCGGTGCCGGAGGACGCGCTCGACGCCCTGCGGACCGCGGCGACGTCGGCGGGGGAGACCCTGGCCGGTCCGGCGTACGCCATGGGGTCGTTCGACCTGGCCGAGAGCGGCGCGGACCTCGACCGCTACCTCGCGCTCGACGGGTTCCGGAAGGGCGTCGCCTGGGTCAACGGGTTCTGTCTCGGCCGGTACTGGTCACGAGGCCCACAGGCGACGCTCGCCGTCCCCGGCCCCGTGCTCCGGCCCGGACGGAACGAGGTCGTCGTCTTCGAGGTGCACGCATCGGCGTCCCGGACCGTCTGCATGTGCGTCGAGCCGGCGCTCGGGCACACCGAGGCCTGACCCGCCTGCACCGCGAACGGCCCCGGGGGTGCCCGGGGCCGTTCGTCACGTCGTGGTCAGCCGATGTCGGTCAGCAGGTCGGCTCCGGCACGAGCACCGCGATCCGGCCGACCCGCACGACCGGGACACCGCCGCGGTCGCCCTGTCGTTCGCCGGCGAACCGGACGAGCACGCCGGGCTCGGTCCGCTCGGCCTCGACGAGCGCGGCCGCCTGGGCCGGCGTGACGAGCAACTCCCACGGGCGGCGGACCCCGGCGCTGTCCTCGGAGCAGAGTTCCAGCAGGACGCCGACCCTGGCGCCGGCCGGGCCGCCGGCCGTGCTCGTGCCGGTGCGCAGCCCCACCAGTGCGCCCGTGTGCGTGACGATGTCGTTCATGGTCCCCCTCGTTCCTCGGCGTCCTCGCCGCGACGAGCCTACGGCCGCGAGGATCCCTCGCGCCTCATCCGGAAGGTGGGGAACCGTCCGAGCCACGTCCATCGGACGGGTGACCGGCGGTCGCACCTTCCGCCGGCCGTCGTGCGACTTCGGCTGACGGGTGTCGTCGGTCACGGCGACTCGTCGAGCCGGTCGAGGTCGGCGAGGGCCTGCTCGGCCTGCGCGATCCGCTCGGGCACTGGTCGGGACCACCACTCGGGCCCACGCTCGCCGAGTCCGTGCTTGGCGAGGCCGTTCCGGTGTCGGGTCCGGGCGACGGCGTCCTCGTCCCCGGCCTGCTTCGCCTGCCGCACCCCGTTCCGGCCGCGGCCGAGGTGGGACCGGAGCCGAGCGGCGAGGTCCTCGGGGAGCGCCGGGTCGGTCCGCCGCCACCGCCGACCGCCCACGACGAAGAAGTGGTCGTCCTCCACACCGGCGGTCATGCTCCGAGTCTGCCCGAGCGACGTCCGAGGTGTCGGTGGTGACGGGTAGAACGGAGGGCGATGACCGACTCCCGCGTGCGCCCCCTGCTCGACGTCACGCGTATCTACGCCGAGGCCGCGGCGCTCGAACTGCCGCGCGGACAGGAGATCATCGGGCGCTGGCCGGACGCCGAGATCGTCCCGGTCGCGTCGCACTGGCAGATTCCCGAGGTGCACGGCGACGAGCGCAACGTCGCCCGGTGGGTCCGGATCAAGACCGAGGCGCTCGTGCTCGGCGTCAAGAAGTCGATCGTGACGCGCCCGAACGGTCGCTCGGCGGACTTCATTGCTCCCTCGACCGCGAACGGCTGTGCGATGGCGTGCGCGTACTGCTACGTCCCCAGACGCAAGGGCTACAGCAACCCGATCACGGTCTTCGCGAACATCGAGCAGATCACGAAGCACCTCGCCCGGAACATCCACAAGCAGGGTCCGAAGACCGAACCGAACCAGTGCGACCCGGACGCATGGGTCTACGACATCGGCGAGAACAGCGACTGCTCGGTCGACGCGATGCTCAGCGACAACGTGCGCGACCTCTGCGATCTCTTCCGGATGACGCCGACGGCGAAGGCGTCGTTCGCCACGAAGTACGTCAACCGCGACCTGCTCGACTGGGACCCGATGGGCCGCACCCGGATCCGGTTCTCGCTCATGCCGCACGAGACGGCGAAGGTGACCGACATCCGCACCTCGCCGATCGCCGAACGGATCGCGGCGGTCAACGACTTCGTCGAGGCCGGGTACGAAGTGCACCTGAACTTCTCGCCCGTGATCCTCACCCCGACGTGGGAAGCGGACTGGGCCGCGATGCTGCGGGAGGTCGACGACGTGCTGTCCCCGGCCGCGAAGGCGCAGCTCGCAGCCGAGGTCATCTTCCTCACCCACAACGAGCAGCTGCACGAGGTGAACCTGGGCTGGCACCCGAAGGCGGAGGACCTGCTGTGGCGGCCCGAGTTGCAGGAGCAGAAGCTCTCCCAGAACGGTGCCGTCAACATCCGGTACCGCGCAGCGATGAAAGCGCAGCACATCGAGCGCTTCCGACAGCTCGTGGCCGACGACCTGCCGTCCTGCCGGATCCGGTATGCCTTCTGACGTGTACACGGTCTGTGTACACGTGTACCGATCTGCGGTACACTCGGTGAATGCAACTCGCCGCTCCCCTCGCCACGCTCGTCGGCCCCACGCAGGCCGACGCACTCCGCGTCCTCGCTCGGACTGACGCGGCCATGACCGGACGCCAGGTCGCCAGGGTCGCTGGGGCGGCACAGCACACCGGCATCAAGCGCGCACTCGACAAACTCGAGCACTCCGGACTCGTGCGTGTGGAGCGCGGTCTGCAGCACTCCGCCTACCAGGTCAACCGCGAGCACCTGCTGTGGCCAGCAGTCGAGCTCGTGCTCGGCGCGCGAACGGAACTGGAGCGCCGCATCCACGACTTCATCGCGGGGAGCGAAGTCGACGTGTTGTCCGTGTCGATCTTCGGATCGCTCGCCCGGGGAACGGCCACTGACGAATCGGACGTCGACCTGCTCGTGGTGTTCGCTGCGGAGACGAACGTCGATGTGGTCGTCCGTCTCGGCGATCTCGTGCAGCGCTGGACCGGCAACGACTGCCAGGTCTTCGACGTCACTCGTGCTGACCTCGAACGGTACGCCACCGAAGGGGATCCACTCGTGGGCTCGTGGCGCACCGACGCGCACACCGTGTACGGGTCCGACATCCGATCGCTCGTCTGATGCCCCTCCGGACGCGCGTGATGGATGCGACAGCAGTCCGGATGCGACGAGACGAGGCTGAGGCGTACTACGAGGTAGCGGTTCTCTGTGCCGGCTCGACTTCGCATGCCGACTGGAAGGCCGCCGGTTCGAACGCCGTCCTCGGCGGGATCGCGGCGGCCGACGCGATCTGCGGGGCCGTCCTCGGGCAGCACCACGTCGGCGAGGACCACGCGCAGGCCCGACGCCTGCTCGACACGGCTTGCTCACCTGACCGACAGCCAGGCAACCAACACAAACGTCTGACCGACGAGAAGACGAACTTCCAGTACTCGTCTGCTCGCGTGACCCGCGAGCAGACGAGTCGTCTCGTGCTCGCGCTCGAACGCCTCATCGCAGCGATGCGGCAGAAGACCGACCCGAGCCGCTGACCGATCCACGATGGCGTCGGTCGGGCTCACGGCAGGGTCGATCGTGCTGTACCCCGACGATCCCGAGCGGCGGTCCAGACAGGTCGCTCAGTGCGGGCGTCGGATCCGGATCGGCCCCTTGGCGGTGGACGGGTCGATGACGTTCCCGCCCTGGGTGATCTCGACCTCGCCACGGGCGACCATGCGTCGGGCAGCACGTCGGGCGGGTTCCATCAGGTCACGCCAGTCCTCGCCGCCGATCGCCCGGGCAGCGTCGGAGGGGCAGATGCTCGACGTGGTGGCCCGGGCGTCGAGCAGCTCGTCGATGGTGCGCTCGAGCGTCCGGTCGGTGTCATCGAGCTTGTGCCGACGGCAGGCGTCGGAGCACCACTTCGTGTCCGTGTCCGTGTCCGCCGACGCGGGCATGCGCCGCCCGCAGGATGCGCAGGTGCGTTCAGCGTGTGCGGCGTCGAGTCGGCGTGCGTCGTCCTCGGTGCGGATGGCTCGTCCCATGGGCTCATGATCGTCCGCGCCACCGACGCGCATCCAGGCTGGCGGTACCCCGATCGGCGGTTCCGACCAGGGCCGGCTGGCAGCATGCAGGGATGGACCACGACGCCGACCGCACCCCGGAGCCGACGACCAGGACAGGCGAGCCCGCCTGGGTCGAGCACGTGATGTGGTGGCACGTCTACCCGCTCGGCTTCGTCGGTGCGGAGATCCGACCGAGCAGCAGCCCCGACAGCGCTGTGGAGCACCGCCCGGTCGAGCACCGCCTGGGGCGCCTGGAAGCCTGGCTCGACCACGTCGTCGACCTCGGGCTCAACGGGCTGCTGCTCGGGCCGGTGTTCGCGAGCTCGACGCACGGCTACGACACCGTCGACCACTTCCGGATCGACCCGCGCCTGGGCGACGACGCCGACTTCGACCGTCTGGTGGCTGCAGCTCGAGGACGCGGCATCCGGGTCCTGCTCGACGGCGTCTTCAACCACGTCGGGCGCCAGCACCCGGCCTTCCGGGCACTCGCCGAGCAGGGCCCGGACGCCGAGACCGCTCCGCTGTTCGCCGTCGACTGGGACGGCTGGCAGCCCGGGCAGCCGGTGCCGGTCGGTTCGTTCGAGGGGCACGACATCCTGGTGGCGCTCGACCACTCCTCGTCGGCGGCCGAGGACCTGGTCGTCCAGGTCATGACGCACTGGCTCGAGCGTGGCATCGACGGGTGGCGGCTCGATGCCGCCTACGCGGTCCCGCCGGCGTTCTGGGCGCGCGTGCTGCCGCGCGTGCGGGAGCGCTTCCCCGAGGCGTGGTTCTCCGGCGAGGTCATCCACGGCGACACCGCCGCGATCGTCCGCGCGTCGACGATGGACTCCACCACCCAGTACGAGCTCTGGCAGGGCATCTGGCACGGCATCGCGGACCGCAACTGCTACGAGCTGGCGCACGCGATCGAACGGCACGACGAACTGCTGGCCACGTTCGCCCCGAGCACGTTCGTCGGCAACCACGACGTGACGCGGATCGCCTCGGCGGTGGGGGAGGAGTTCGTCGGACACGCGATCGCGGTCCTCTTCACGGTGGCCGGCACCCCGTCGGTCTACGCCGGCGACGAGTTCGCCTGGGCCGGGGTCAAGGAGGACCGCGAGGGCGGCGACGACGCCGTGCGGCCCGCCTTCCCCGCCGGTCCGCCGGAGGTCACCGGCACGGCGGCCGACGTGCTGCACGCCCACCAGGCGCTCGTCGCACTCCGCCGACGGCACCCGTGGCTGCACCGCGCCCACACCGACGTGGTACACCTGGACAACACGGCGCTCGTCCTCCGCACGGCGACCGATCGGGAGGCCGTGGTCACCGCCCTGAACCTCTCGCCCGAACCGGTGGTCCTGCCCGCAGCCGACGCGACGCGGCTCGAGGCGGGCGCGGGGGAACTGCGCGACGGGACCCTGCGCCTCCCGGCCGCCGGTTGGGCCGTCCTGTCCCGCTGACGCAGCCCGCGACCGCAGCCCGCAGCCCGCAGCCCGCAGCGCCCCAGCCGCAGCCCGCGACCGCAAAAGCGACAGATCTCCGTCGAGTTCCGACGGCGATCTGTCGCTTTCGGGGAGCGGTCGTACGACCGACCCCGTCCTACTTGCGGCTGCTGGCCGCGCGGCGCTTGTTGAAGACGTCGAACGCGACGGCGGCCAGGAGCACCAGGCCCTTGATGAGCTGCTGGAACTCGGACCCGACACCGAGGATCGACATGCCGTTGTTGAGCAGACCGATGATGAGACCACCGACGATCGCACCCGGCACCGTGCCGATGCCGCCGGTGACCGCAGCGCCACCGATGAACACGGCCGCGATGGCGTCGAGCTCGAAGCCGTTGCCCGCGCTCGGGGAGGCCAGGTTGAGCTGCCCCGTGAACACCACGCCGGCCAGGGCCGAGATGACACCCATGTTGACGAAGAGCAGGAAGGTGACGCGCTTCGTCTTGACGCCGGACAGCTGCGCGGCGAGCGGGTTGCCGCCGATCGCGTAGATGTGTCGACCGAACACCGCGCTGCGCATGACCATCGAGTACACGATGACCAGGACGCCGAGGATCACGAGGACGATCGGGGTGCCGTTGTAGCTGGCGAGCAGCAGCGCGATGAAGATGACCAGCGCGACGGTGAACACCATCTTGGTGATGAACCAGGCGAAGGGCTCGTCCTCGAGCTGGTACTTGCGACGGGTCGCACGACCACGGAAGCCGGTGATGACGAGGATCGCCGCGGCGGCGAGCCCCAGGACCATCGTCAGCGGCTCGTAGCCCGAGGTACCGAAGGAGGGCAGGAAGCCGGAGCCGAGCGAGCGGAAGCCGTCCGGGAACGGCGAGATCTGCTGGTTCTGCAGGGCGATCTGGGCGGCACCGCGGAAGGCGAGCATGCCCGCCAGGGTCACGATGAACGCCGGGATCCCGAAGTAGGCGATCCAGAAGCCCTGCCACGCACCGACCAGCGCGCCGAGGACCAGGCAGAGGACGACGGCGATCGGCCAGGGGATGCCCCACTGGGTGATCATGACACCGGCCATGGCGCCGGTGAACGCGACGACCGAACCGACGGAGAGGTCGATGTGGCCGGCGATGATCACCATGACCATGCCGATCGCGAGGATCAGGATGTAGCTGTTCTGGACGATCAGGTTCGAGACGTTGATCGGGGCCAGCGTGATGCCGTTCGTCGTCACCTGGAAGAAGATGACGATGACGATCAGCGCGATGAACAGGCCGATCTGTCGGAGCTGCCCGGTGAGGTAGCTGGCGGCGGACTTAAGCGCGTTCATTGACTGGGGTCTCCCGTTCCTGGGTCATGTACTGCATGAGGACTTCCGGCGACGCCTCGGCGCGCGGGACGTCGGCGGTGATGGTGCCCTCGGAGAGCGTGTAGATGCGGTCGCAGATGCCGAGCAGCTCGGGGAGTTCGGACGAGATCACGATGATCCCCTTCCCCTGGTCGGCGAGCGCGTTGATGATCGTGTAGATCTCGTACTTCGCGCCGACGTCGATGCCTCGGGTCGGTTCGTCGAGGATGAGCACGTCCGGGTCGGAGTACATCCACTTCGACAGGACGACCTTCTGCTGGTTGCCGCCGGAGAGCTTGCCGGTGATCGCGTTGACCGTCGGGGCCTTGATGTTCAGGTCCTTGAGGAACTTGCGCGCGATCGTGGTCTCCTCGGAACCGTTGACGAAGCCCCAGTTGGCGAGCTTGCCGAGCGCCGAGCCGGAGACGTTCCGCTTGATGTCGTCGATCAGGTTGAGGCCGTAGCGCTTCCGGTCCTCGGTCGCGTAGGCCAGGCCGTTGTCGATGGCGGCCGTGACCGTGTTCGTCTTGATCGGCGTCCCGCGCTTGTAGACGGTGCCGCTGATGCCGGTGCCGTACGAGTGCCCGAAGACGCTCATCGCCAGCTCGGTGCGGCCGGCGCCCATCAGGCCGGCGATGCCGACGATCTCACCGGCACGGACGTTGAGGTTCGCCTGGTGGATGATCTCCCGGGAGGCGTCCAGCGGGTGGTGGACAGTCCAGTCCTCGATGCGCAGGAGCTCTTCGCCGATCTTCGACTCGTGCTCCGGGTACCGCGTGGAGAGGTCACGGCCGACCATGCCGCGGATGATGCGGTCCTCGGACACCTCGCCGGCGTGCATGTCGAGCGTCTCGATGGTCTGGCCGTCGCGGATGATCGTGACCTTGTCGGCGATCGCCTTGATCTCGTTGAGCTTGTGGCTGATGATGATCGCCGTCATGCCCTCGTCCTGCAGCGAGCGGATGAGCTCGAGCAGGTGCGCGGAGTCGTCGTCGTTCAGCGCTGCGGTGGGCTCGTCGAGGATGAGGAGCTTCACCTTCTTCGACAGCGCCTTCGCGATCTCGACGAGCTGCTGCTTGCCGACGCCGATGTCCACGATCTTCGTGATCGGGTTGTCCTTGAGGCCGACGCGCTGCAGGAGCTTGGCGGCTTCGAGGTTCGTCTTGTTCCAGTCGATGAAGCCGCCCTTGGAGCGCTCGTTGCCGAGGAAGATGTTCTCGGCGATCGACAGGTAGGGGCTCAGTGCGAGCTCCTGGTGGATGATGACGACGCCGGCTGCCTCGGAGTCGTTGATGTTCGAGAAGCGGACCGGTTCGCCGTCGAGCAGGATCTCGCCGTCGAAGGTGCCGGTCGGGTAGACGCCCGACAGGACCTTCATGAGCGTGGACTTGCCCGCGCCGTTCTCACCGCAGATCGCGTGGACCTGGCCCCGTTCGACCTGGAGCGAGACGTTCTGCAGGGCCTTGACGCCGGGGAACGTCTTGGTGATGTCGCGCATCTCGAGGATGGTGTCCGCCACGGGACCGCCTTCCGTTGGGGCGCCGGGACGGCGCGCGAGTGGAGGGGAGACAGGACGGGAGGCGCGGTGCGGGCGTGCACCGCGCCTCCCGGTCCGTCAGGGGGTTGCGACTACTTGAGGTCGGCCTCGGTGTAGTAGCCCGAGTCGATCAGGACCTTCTCGTAGTTGTCCTTCGTGACGACCGTCGGCTGGAACAGGTACGTCGGGACGACCTTGACCTTGTTGTCGTAGGTCTTGGTGTCGTTGACCTCGGGCTTCTTGCCCGACAGCAGGTCCTCGGCCATGCTCGCCGACTTCTCGGCCAGCTGACGCGTGTCCTTGTAGATGGTCGAGTACTGCTGACCGTCGACGATCGACTTCACCGAGGCGGCCTCGGCGTCCTGACCGGTGATGGTCGGGAGCGGGCGGTCGCCGGAACCGAAACCGGCGCCCTGGAGGGCCGAGATGATGCCGATCGACATGCCGTCGTAGGGCGAGAGGACGCCGTCGAGCTTGGTGCCGCCGGAGTACGACTTGGCGACCAGGTTCTGCATGCGGGACTGGGCCTTCGCCGGGTCCCACTGCTGCGTCGCGGCCTGGGTGAAGCCGTCCTGGCCGGAGCCGATCTTCAGCGTGCCGTCCTCGAGGTAGGGCTTGAGGGTGTCCATCGCGCCGTTGAAGAAGAACGTGGCGTTGTTGTCGTCGGGCGAGCCGGCGAAGACCTCGATGTTGAACGGACCCTTCTCGTCGGTCTTCTTGCCGTCCTCGTCGAGGAGGCCGAGACCAGTGAGGAGCGAGTTCGCCTGGTCGACGCCCACCTTGTAGTTGTCGAACGAGACGTAGTAGTCGACGTTCTTGTTGCCCGTGAGCAGGCGGTCGTAGGAGATCACCTTGATGCCGGCCTTGGCGGCGGCGTCGAGCTGGTCGGAGAGCGAGCCGCCGTCGATCGAGGCGACGATGAGGACCTTCGCGCCCTTGGTGATCATGTTGCTCACCTGCTGGACCTGCTGCGGGATCTTGTTGTCCGCGTACTCGAGGTCGACCTTGTAGCCGGCCTTCTCGAGGTCGCTCTTGACGGCGTTGCCGTCCTTGATCCAGCGCTCGGACACCTTGGTGGGCATCGCGACGCCGACGAGGGCACCCTTGTTGTCCGTGCTGCCGCCACCGTTGTCGGTGGAGGCACGGCCGCCGGCAGAGCAGGCGGCCAGGGAGAGGGCGAGACCGAGAGCTGCTGCGCCCGCGACGATCCTGCGCTTCTTCATCGAAGTACCTCTGTTCCTCTCGCGTCGGCATCGACGCGTTCAGGTGCGGGGCTGCTGTGTCCCGCTGGGGATGTGATGCTCCAAGTGAGCGCTCACATCATGTGGGCTCGGTGGGGTGGTGTCAACTCGTCGAGACCAGATCGGGATGTCGCGTCCCCGAACTGGTGTCGCGGTACGGTGACCGGATGACGACGACCGCGACGCCGAACGGCAGGGGACGCAAGGCCCCGACGATCTTCGACGTCGCCGAGCGGGCGGGCGTCTCCCACCAGACCGTCTCCCGGGTGATCAACGGGGACCCGACGGTCCGGGAGCAGTTCCGGACGAAGGTCACCGACGCCGTCGCCGCCCTCGGGTACCGGCCCCGGGCTGCTGCGCGGGCACTCGCCGGCGGACGGAGCCGCGCCCTCGGCCTGGTCAGCGCGGGCGATGCGCTCTACGGACCGTCGAGCACCGCCATCGGCTTCGAGCGTGCTGCCCGGACCGCGGGCTACCACGTGCTGCTCTCGACGCTGCCCGACGACCCGAAGCCCCTCGACCTGTCCGAGGCGCTGTCCACGCTGCTGGCGCAGGACGTCGCCGCCGTGGTCCTCGTCGCCGCCGACAACCGGGTGCTCGACGCCCTCGCGTCGCTGACGCTTCCGGTCACGGTGCCCGTCGTCGTCGCGAACGCGGTGCAACGGGACGCCTTGCCGACCGATCTGGTCGTGCCCGGGAGCGGCGGGGCGACGATCTCCGCGGTCGCGATCGACCAGGCGGCCGGTGCGACCCTGGCGCTGCAGCACCTGTTCGACCTCGGCCACCGTCGGATCGTGCACATCGCCGGGCCGACGGTCTCGCAGGAGGCCGAGGTCCGCCGCGCGACCTACGAGCGGACCATGCGCGCCCGGGGCCTGACGCCGGTCGTGTACGAGGGGGACTGGACGCCGGCCAGCGGGTTCGCGGCCGGCCGGGCGATGGACGGCGCGACGGTCGACGCCGTGTTCGCGGGCAACGACCAGATGGCGCTCGGGGTCCTGCACGCCTTCGCGGAAGAAGGGCTCCGCGTGCCGGACGACATCGCCGTCATCGGCTTCGACGACGTGCCGGAGGCCGCGCACTTCACGCCGCCGCTCACCACCGTGCGGCAGGACTTCCAGGCGATGGGGGAGCGGGTGCTGGCCTCGGCGCGGGCGCTGCTCGAGGGCGGGCTGCACGACGACGCGCTCCTGCAGCCCGAGCTGGTGGTGCGGCGCTCGGCGTGATCGGCGTCAGTCGATGACGACGACATCCGATCGTCCACCTGGCACGCCGTCGTCTGCTCGGAGATGGTCCGCCACCCTGAGGGCGAAGGCCGGGCAACCCGCCCGGACGAGCGCCGTGACCAGACCGGCGTGCGGTCCGGGTCGGCTCGCCCAGTACCCGTTCATCCGGCGAACGGTCGCGCGGACGCCCCACGGCAACGTGTCGTCCACGAGGACGAAGAAGTGGTCGCAGCACATGACCTCGTACGGGAGGTCGTCGAGGGCATGGAATCCGCGGTCCTCCGTCAGCAACACCTCTGCTCGGGCGGAGAGCGCCGCGGCGTGCACATGGCGGTCCTTCGGGTCCGTTCCGCTCCACGGCACGTCTCCCGGGAAGTCGGCGACGAGTTCGTCGATGCTCCCGAGGATCGCTGCCCGGAGGCGAGTGGTGGCGCCGCCGTCCCGCTGCGGATGGAGGGCTCGGAGCGTGGCGATCGTCTCGGCGAGGACGTCCTCTGTGGTGTGGAGTTGGAACATCCACGGGATCTCGGCGCGGAGCAGGCACACCCAGTCGCGGAGCGTCCTGCTGACCAGCACGTTGGCGTCGACGAACACGCGTTTGGGCATCTTCCCACGATACCCCCATGTCACATGTCAGTCGAAGGGTTCGCCTGCCGCGAGCAGTTCGTCCGCCGCGGCCGCTCGGTCCGCCTGGCGCCGGTCCCGGAGTGCCAGGACGTCGTCACGACGAAGCCGTGTGTGGGTGCCGACGCGATGCGCGGCGAGGTCCCCTCGGGTGACCATCTTCATCACCGTCGGCCGCGAGACGCCCAGGAGTTGCGCCGCGCCGGTCGTGGTGAGTTCCGATGCGATCAGGCGGATGCTGATCTCGGATCCATCGGCTGCGGCCTGCATGAACGCGACCAGGGCTCCGGTGAGGGACGCCGGCACCCGTGGGCTCGTCCCGTCGTCAAGCTGTAGGAGGACCGCTTCGACCACGCGGTCTGCGGTGTCCTCCATGACCTGGACCGCATCGCGTCGGACGGTGGGGTCGGCAGCGAGGCCCTGCGTCATCGCGAGCGTCGTCGACGGTGTCATGGTGCCTCCCGAGTGCTGGAACTCCCCTTGACGCTACGGGGTTGCACTTACAAGTGCAACCCCGTGGCGCGGGTGATGACCGGTGATCCGGCAAGTCGCCTGCGCGCGTGGCCACGCTGTCCGGCGTCGGACAGCGCCGCCCGGCGTAGCCTCTCGCCATGACGACGACGTCTCCCTCGACCGGCCCGGTATCGCCCTCGACCTCCCGGCTCCGCCCGCTGCCGCACGGTGCGCTGCGGCTCACCGGCGGCTACTGGGGCGAGTGGCAGGAGCGGAACGGCAGCGTCGTCCTGCGGCACTGCGAGGACTGGATCGAGCGGATCGGCTGGGCCGGCAACTTCGACGGTGCCGCGACCGGCGAGGAGTTCACGCACGCCGGTATCGAGTTCGTCGACTCCGAGGTCTACAAGCTGCTCGAGGCGATGGCGTGGGAGCTCGGGCGCACCGGGGACCCGGAGCTCGCGGAGCGGTACGAGCGGCTCGTCGACCGGGTCGCTGCCGCACAGGACGACGACGGCTACCTGCACACCGCGTTCGGTCGCCCCTGGCAGCGTCCGCGCTGGTCCGACCTCGAATGGGGCCACGAGCTCTACTGCATGGGGCACCTCATCCAGGCCGCCGTCGCGCGGCTGCGCACCGCCGGCAGCGGCCGGCTGGTCAACGTGGCCGTCCGCGTCGCCGACCACCTGGTCGAGGTGTTCGGGGACGGCGGACGGGAGGCGGTGTGCGGCCACCCGGAGATCGAACCGGCGCTCGTCGAGCTGGGTCGGGCGACCGGCGACCACCGGTACGTCCGGCTGGCGCAGTTGTTCATCGACCGCCGGGGAAACGGGCTGCTCCGCCCGATCGCGTTCGGACCGGAGTACTTCCAGGACGACCTGCCGGTGCGCCAGGCGGACGTCTGGCGCGGGCACGCCGTCCGGGCGATGTACCTGGCGGCCGGCGCGGTCGACGTCGCTGTGGAGACCGGCGACGCGGAACTCGTCGCGGCCGTCGAGCGGCAGTGGGCGAACACCGTGGCGACCCGCACCTACCTGACCGGGGCGATGGGGTCGCACCACCAGGACGAGTCGTTCGGCACCGACTTCGAGCTGCCGCCGGACCGTGAGTACGGCGAAACCTGCGCGGCGATCGCATCGAACATGGTGTCCTGGCGCCTGCTGCTCGAGACGGGGGAGTCCAAGTACGCGGACCTGATCGAGCGGACCCTGTACAACGCGATGATGGTCGCACCGCGCGAGGACGGGCGGGCGTTCTTCTACGCCAACACCATGCACCAGCGGGTCGAGGGTGCGGTCCCGCCGGAGGACGACCTCAGCGCGCGGGCACTGTCGAGCCTCCGGGCGCCCTGGTTCGAGGTCTCGTGCTGCCCGACGAACCTGGCCCGGACGCTGGCCAGCGTCGAGTCGGTCTTCGCGACGATGACCGACGACGGCCTGCAGCTGCACCAGTACGGCGACTACGACGTCGACACCACCCTGCCGGGCGGCGCCACGGCCGCGTTCCGGGTGCGCTCGGGGTGGCCGGCCGCGGGCACGGTCTCGGTCGAGGTGACCGCGGCGAGCGGGACCCCGGTGGCGCTGCGCCTCCGGGTGCCGTCCTGGGCGTCGGAGGCCGTCCTCGAGACCCCCGACGGCACCCGGTCGGTCGACGGCACCCGGTCCGTCCACGGGGAGGACACCGTCACCGTCGTGCGGACCTTCGCCGTCGGGGACCGCGTGACCCTCACGGTGCCGGTCGCCGCTCGGCTCACGGTGCCGGACCCGCGGATCGATGCGGTCCGCGGCACGGTCGCGGTCGAGCGCGGCCCGCTCGTGTACGCCCTGGAGTCCACGGACCTCGGTCGGGACGTCGGCGACGTCGTGGTGCAGCCCGGGTCGGACCCGCTCGACGACGGACCGGACGCGGTGCGCATGCGGGTGCGCCAGCGCACGGTGCACCGTGTCGGGCCGCTGCCGTACGGCGACCCCGACGTGCAGGAGACCGAGCCGGAGACGGTCCGGCTCGTGCCGTACGCGACGTGGGGCAACCGCGGGCCGTCCACGATGCGGGTGTTCCTGCCCGTCGCCTGACCCGGGTCGCTCCCGCCGCGACACGGCCGGACGAGTTGTCGGGTGAGCGCTCACGCGCTACGGTGTGAGCGCTCACTCGACGGCGAGAGCAGGAGGCCCACCATGAGCGACGACCGGACCCGCGAGATCGCGGACGGCCGCACGACCCTCGGCATCGAACTCGGGTCGACCCGGATCAAGGCGTGTCTGGTGGGCGAGGACCTGACGGTCATCGCCGCGGGCTCCCACGAGTGGGAGAACGAGTTCGTCGACGGCCGCTGGACGTACCCGTTGGCCGCCGTCGAGACCGGCGTCCGCGCCGCGTACGCCGCACTCGTCTCCGACCTGCAGGAGCAGCACGGCTCGGTGCCGACGACCTTCCGCGCCGTCGGCGTCTCGGCGATGATGCACGGCTACCTGCCGTTCGACGCCGACGGTGAGCTGCTCGTGCCGTTCCGTACCTGGCGGAACACCTCGACCGGCCCCGCTGCGGCTGCACTGAGCGACGCCCTCGGCTTCAACATCCCGCTCCGCTGGTCGATCGCGCACCTGTACCAGGCAGTCCTCGACGACGAGCAGCACGTCGCGCAGACCACGGGCATCACGACGCTCGCCGGGTACGTGCACCGCCAGCTCACCGGGCAGGACGTCCTCGGGGTCGGCGACGCATCGGGCATGTTCCCGATCGACCCCGCCACCGGCGACTACGACGCCGGGATGCTCAGCACCGCGCAGGACCTGATCGGCGTCCCCGACCTCCGCGCACTCCTGCCCGAGGTCCGCGTCGCCGGCCAGGACGCCGGCACCCTGACCCCGGCGGGCGCCGCCTGGCTCGATCCCACCGGCACGTTGCAGCCGGGTGCACCGCTCTGCCCGCCCGAGGGTGACGCCGGCACCGGCATGGTCGCCACGAACGCGGTCGCCCAGCGCACCGGCAACGTCAGCGTCGGCACGAGCATCTTCGCGATGGTCGTGCTCGAGCGCCCGCTCGACACCCCGCACGAGGAGCTCGACGTCGTCACCACCCCCGCCGGCGACGCCGTCGCGATGGTGCACTGCAACAACGGCGCCAGCGAGATCGGCAGCTGGGCCCGCGTGTTCGGCCGCTTCGCGGAGGCCGCCGGCAGCCCGGCGGACGCCGACTCCGTGTTCCGCACGCTCCTCGACGAGGCCGCCACCGCCGACCCGGACGCCGGCGGCCTGCTCGCGGTCAACTACCTGGCCGGCGAACCGGTCACCGGTGTCGAGGACGGTCGCCCGCTGCTCCTCCGCGCGCCCGACGCCCGCTTCACGCTCGGCAACCTCGTCCGCGCCGAACTGATGGGTGCCTTCGCGACGCTCGCCATCGGTATAGAGGTCCTGCACGGCGAGGGCGTCACCGTCGACCGGATGACCGCGCACGGCGGGCTCTTCCGGACGCCCGGGCTGCCGCAGCGCCAGCTCGCCGCCGCACTCCGCGTGCCCGTGGCCCTCGAGGCGACCGCCAGCGAGGGCGGGGCGTGGGGCATCGCCGTCCTCGCCGCCTACCTCGAGCACGCCGCCGGCACCTCCCTCGCCGAGTACCTCGACACGACCGTGTTCGGGACGGCGGCCTCGGACGTCGTCGACCCGGACCAGCGCGACGTCGACGGGTTCACGGTGTACCTCGACCGCTTCCGCGCGGCGCTGCCGATCCAGGCGATCGCCGCCGCGGTCCCCGGCGCCCGAGACGCGGCGACGTCGAGCGGCGAGCCGACGACGGCAGCCGGCCCAGGCCTCCCGACCGAACACCAGCAGGAACAGGACGTGAACTCATGACCGACGACACCACCCGAGCGGCCGTCGCCGCAGCGCGTGAGCGCGTGGCCCGACTGCACGGCGAACTCGTCCGCTACGGCCTGGTCATCTGGACCGGCGGCAACGTCTCCGAGCGCGTGCCCGGCACCGACCTGTTCGTCATCAAGCCGAGCGGCGTCGTCAGCGAGGACCTGACCCCGGAGAACCAGGTCGTCTGCACCCTCGACGGCGTTCCGGCCGAGGGCTGGGGCAACGAGCACGGCCCGTCCTCCGACACGGCCGCGCACGCCTTCGTGTACCGGAACATGCCCGAGGTGAACGGCGTCGTGCACACCCACTCGACGTACGCCACGGCGTGGGCCGCCCGCGCTGAGGAGATCCCGTGCGTGATCACCGCGATGGCGGACGAGTTCGGCGGGCCGATCCCGGTCGGCCCGTTCGCGATCATCGGCGACGACTCGATCGGCCGCGGCATCGTCGACACCCTCGGCGGACATCGTTCCCGGGCAGTCCTCATGCAGAACCACGGCGTCTTCACGATCGGCA
This sequence comes from Curtobacterium sp. MCPF17_031, assembly GCF_003234035.1. NCBI lineage: Bacteria > Bacillati > Actinomycetota > Actinomycetes > Micrococcales > Microbacteriaceae > Curtobacterium > Curtobacterium sp. MCPF17_031. Next base: position 55,896 of record NZ_QKSG01000008.1, read on the forward strand.
AGGACGCGAAGGACGCGGTCAAGGCCGCCGTGATGTGCGAGGACGTCGCACGCACGGTCCACATCGCGAAGCAGGGCGGTGACCTCGTGCCGATCGCGCCCGAGGACATCGACCGCCTGTTCGACCGATACCAGAACGTCTACGGACAGAACCCCGAAGGAGCCATGCGATGACGCAGGACAACGTCGACCCCCAGGCCACGCTCGACGGTTACGAGGTCTGGTTCCTCACCGGCTCACAGGGCCTCTACGGCGAGGAGACCCTCCGCCAGGTCGAGGAGCAGAGCCGCGCCGTGCACGAGGCCCTTGCGGGAGCGCTGCCGGTGACGCTCGTCTGGAAGCCCGTCCTCAAGGACGCCGACGGGATCCGTCGAGCCCTGATCGAGGCCAGCGCCGACGACAAGGTCATCGGTGTGACGACGTGGATGCACACGTTCAGCCCGGCGAAGATGTGGATCGGTGGGCTCAACGCGCTGACGAAGCCGCTGCTGCACCTGCACACGCAGGCGAACGTCGCGCTGCCGTGGGCGGACATCGACTTCGACTTCATGAACCTCAACCAGGCCGCGCACGGCGACCGTGAGTTCGGGTACGCCCTGGCACGGATGGGTGTCCGGCACGCCACCGCCGTCGGGCACGTGTCCGACCCGCGCGTGCAGCAGCGGGTGTCCGACTGGACCCGCGCCGCTGCCGGGGCCGCCGCCATCCGCGAGCTCAAGCTCACCCGCTTCGGCGACAACATGCGCTACGTCGCCGTCACCGAGGGCGACAAGACCGAGGCCGAGATCGAACTCGGCGTGCAGGTCAACACCTGGGGCGTCAACGACCTCGTCGCAGCCGTCGAGACCGCCACCGCCGACACCGCCGCCGTCGACGCGCTCGTCGCGCAGTACGACAGCGCCTACGACCTGGTGCCGGAGCTCCGGGCCCACGGTGGGAGACGCCAGTCCCTCCGCGACGGCGCCGCGATCGAGCTCGGCCTCCGCGCCCTGCTCGCCGAGAACGGCTCCGCCGCCTTCACCACGAACTTCGAGGACCTCGGCACGCTCAAGCAGCTGCCCGGCCTGGCGGTCCAGCGGCTGATGGCGGACGGCTACGGCTTCGGTGCCGAGGGGGACTGGAAGACCGCCGTCCTCGTCCGCGCGATGAACGTCGCCGGCGCCGGACTCCCCGGCGGCGCCTCGCTCATGGAGGACTACACGTACGACCTGACGCCGGGCGCGGAGAAGATCCTCGGTGCCCACATGCTCGAGGTCTCCCCGACGCTCACCAGCGCGACGCCGACGCTGGAGATCCACCCGCTCGGCATCGGCGGCAAGGACGACCCGGTGCGCCTGGTCTTCACCGCGGACGCCGGCCCCGCGGTCGTCGCCGCACTGAGCGACACCCGCGACGGCTTCCGCCTCACCGCCAACGTCGTCCAGGTCGTCCCGCCGACCGAGGCGCTGCCCAACCTGCCCGTCGGCCGGGCCGTCTGGGAGCCGCAGCCCTCGTTCCCCGTGTCCGCCGAGGCCTGGCTCACCGCCGGTGCCGCGCACCACACCGTGATGACGACGTCCGTCGGCATCCAGGTGATCGAGGACCTCGCCACCATGATCGGCACCGAGTTCCTGGTCATCGACGAGCACACCACGCTGCGCGGCTTCCGCGACGAGGTCCGCACGCAGCAGACCTGGCACCGGCTCGACCGGGGCTTCTGAGCCGGTCGGGAGGCCTACGATGAGCGACGTGATCGACGACGACACCACCACTGCAGCCCCCACCCGCACCAACTGGGCGGGGAACGTCACCTACTCGGCGAGCCGCCTGGCGGAACCGACGAGCGTGGACGAACTCCAGCGGCTGGTCGCCTCGACCGCGCGACTGACGGCGCTCGGGTCACGCCACTCGTTCAACACCATCGCCGACACCGACGCGGTGCAGGTGACGCTCACGGGCCTCCCGCCCGAACTCGACGTGGACTCGGACCGGCGCGTGGCCCGCGTCGCCGCCGGTCTCACGCACGCGCAGGTCGCCGTCGGCCTGGAGGCCCGTGGCTGGGCCCTCGCGAACCTCGCGTCCCTGCCGCACATCTCCGTCGCCGGCGCCGTCGCGACGGGCACCCACGGTTCCGGCGTCGGCAACGCGTCGCTCGCCCAGTCCGTCGTCGGACTCGAGATCGTCCGGGCCTCCGGCGACGTCGAGGTCGTCGGTGCGGACGACCCGCGGCTCGACGCGCACCGGGTCGCCCTCGGCGCACTCGGAGTCGTCGTCGCGGTGCACCTGGCCATCGAACCGACCTACCGCGTCGCGCAGACCGTGCACACCGGCGTCGGCTGGGACGTCGTCGACGCGCAGTTCGAGTCGATCATGTCGGCCGGCTACAGCGTCAGCATGTTCACCGGGTACACCGACGACGGCATCCGGCAGATCTGGACGAAGCGACGCGAGGACCGCGACGACGCGGTCATCGACCTCGCCGCCCTCGGTGCCGTCGCCGGCGCCGAACCGATCCACCCCGTGCCCGGCAGCGAGACCGTCGGCGTCACCGAACAGGGCGGCGTGCCCGGACCCTGGCACGAGCGACTGCCGCACTTCCGGTCGTCGTTCACGCCGTCCGCGGGCCAGGAGATCCAGGCCGAGTACATGATCGCCGCGAGCGCCGCCGTGCCCGCGATCCAGGCCCTCCGGCGCATCGGGGACGCCATCGCACCCGTGCTGTTCGTCTCCGAGATCCGGCGCATCGCCGCCGACGACGCCTGGCTCGCGCCGAGCTCGGGGCAGGACTCCGTCGCGTTCCACTTCACGTTCCGTCGGCGGACCGAGGACGTGGCCGTCGCGCTGCCCCTCATCGAGAACGCCCTCGCGCCCTTCGCTCCCCGCCCGCACTGGGGGAAGGTCACCGCGGCGAGCTCGGAGCGGCTGCACCAGGTCTACCCGCAGCTCGGCGCGTTCGCGGCGCTGGCGCGGGACCTCGATCCGCAGGGGCGGTTCCGCAACCCGTTCCTGGAGCGTGTGCTCGGCTGACCCCGTCGGACGGGAGCGCCCCGCGCCGCTGGGTGCGGTGCGGGGCGCCCTCGTCACTGGCCCTTGCGGCTTAGGTCGTGCAGGAACCGCGCGAGGGTCACGAGCAAGCTCGCGATCCCCAGCCACGGGACCTGACGCCTGGGCCGGCGCTCGTCGTCGTGGGACATCGAGACCTCCTGGTGTCATCGCCGGCGGACACGAGGAGCGTCAGGCCAGGGGTGTGCCGCCGAGCGGGCTCGGCTACACTTGCGCCCGAGTGCTGAACTCGGGGGAAGTGCGCTTCCCCTGGCCCTCCACTCGGAGAGCGAACCGAAGCCCGGGACTGTTGTCGCAGTCCCGGGCTTCACTCGTCCGCTCTGAGCGCGGTCCGGCGGTCGCGCGCTCGACGACAAGCCTACCGGCGTGATACACGTATTCCAGTGGCATCACGGCTCGGAGGGCACAGCGGCATGGACGTCATCGGATCGCATCTCGTACCGTTCCTCGCGCTCGTCCTGCTCAGCACCGTCGGGCTCTGCGGCGTGTTCGCCTGGCAACTCACCGCGCCGCTCCGGCGACCGTGCCGGGACGAGGCCGGCAGCGTGGGACTGACGGCGCCGGAAGACGTCGACACGGAGTGAGGAGGTTCACGAGTGGGACCGCGGCGGTCCTCACAGGGGATGTCGGGGGACTGCACCGCTGGTCCACCGGGTCGTCGCCGGGACCGTACATGTGAGAACGCAAAGGTCAGGTATGGCGAACCTGAACCGCATCCTCGGCATGGCCTCGAAGGTCATCGACAAGCAGCTCCAGAAGCGCTCCGGCCAGCAGCCCGGCAGCGGGCAGCAGCCCGGGGGCGTGCAGCAGTACCGGCAACCCGGCCGACCCGGCGGGACGGACTGGCGGGGGCTGGTGCGCACCGCGGCGGAGAAGCTGACGGGCGACGACCGCGGGGGCCAGCAGCACCAGCAGTCGGGCCACCCGCGCTCTGGCCAGCAGCAGCCGTACGGCCAGCAGCAGCGATCCGCGCCGCAACAGCCGGGCGCAGGGCAGGGCCGCGCCCACGCGAACGAGGCCGACCGCGTTGCGATCGCGAAGTACGACTACCTGCTGAAGACCGCCGACCCCGAGCGCCTCGAGCAGGCGCACCACGACGCGTTCGCCCGACTCGCCCCGGAGCAGCGGCAGCAGGTCCTGCAGCGGCTGAACGCCGAGGTCCCGCAGCACGACCGGTCGACCGACGCGTCCGCGGCTGGCCTCGCCCGAGCCGCGACCCGGGGCGAGACGAGCCGACCGGGCACGATGCGGAAGGTGCTCGGTGGCGCAGCGATCGGTGGCGGTGCTCTGGCGGTCGGCGGTCTCGCGGTCGCGGTCGCCGGCGGTGCGGTCATCAGCGCGGCCGCGGGACCGGTGCTGGCACAGGCGGCGGACCTCGGCGTGGACTTCGAGGGTGTCGCGGCCGGCCTCGGCGACACGGTCGGCGGCGGTCTCGGCGACCTCGGCGACCTCGGCGACCTCGGTGGCAGCGTCGAGGGTGTCGCAGCGCAGGGGGAGCAGGCGCTCGGTGGTCTCGGCGAACAGGTCGGGAACCTCGGCGAGGGCTTCCAGTGGCCCGGGATCGGCGACTTCTTCGACCGCTGAGCCGTCTCTGGAGACCGCACGGTCCCCAGATCGCGACCACCGTTCGGGAATGGCGGACGACGCCGACGACTTGGAGTGTTTCGTCGTGCGTCGTCCCGCACGCGCGGGATTCGGAACGGATCCGGGCGCGGTGCCAGGATGGACGCCGCCCACCCGGCACCCCCGAACAAGGAGACCCGTCGTCATGAGACGTCCGAAGCGCCTGACCATCACCGCGGCTGTCGCCGCCGCAGCGGCCCTGGTCCTCACGGGCTGCTCGGGCGGCGACGCCTCCGACGACGCGAGCGGCGGGACGGACAAGGGCGGCACGCTCAACATCCTCACGTCCCAGACCGCGTTCCACCTCGACCCCGCGACGAGCCAGAGCCTCGGCATCACCTCGATGGGCCTCGTCGCCCGTCGCCTCACCACGTGGGACGTCGAGCCGGGCAAGACCGCGAAGGTCGTCCCGGACCTCGCCACGAACACCGGCGTCGCGAGCGATGGCGGCAAGACCTGGACGTACACGCTGAAGGACGGCGTCGAGTTCCAGGACGGCACGCCGATCACGACGAAGGACATCAAGTGGGGGATCGAGCGCTCGTTCGCGCCGACTCTGTCCGGTGGCCTCAGCTACCACAAGTCCCTCCTGGTGGGCGGCAGCGACTACCGGGGGCCGTTCGAGGGCAAGAGCCTCGACAGCATCGAGACCCCGAACGACAAGACCATCGTCTTCAAGCTCAACGACGCGTACGGCGACTGGCCGTGGCTCGCGTCGATGCCGGCGTTCACCCCGGTCCCCGAGGGCGAGGGCACCGACACCGGTGCGTACGACCTCAAGCCGGTCGCGTCCGGCCCGTACCAGGTGCAGTCGAACCAGCAGGGCTCGCAGGTCACCCTGGTCCGCAACAAGGCCTGGTCCGCGAAGACCGACGAGGTCCGCACCGCCGGCCCCTCGAAGATCGTCTTCAAGGAGAGCCAGGACCCGTCCACGGTCACGCAGACGCTGATCGCCGACAACGGTGACGCGAAGAGCTCCTTCGGTGCGATCTACCTCGGTGCCGCCGAGCTCAACCAGGTCCGCAGCAACCCGTCCGCGCAGGACCGCCTCGCCACGTCGAAAGCCGGGCCGATCAGCTACATGGCGATCAACACGCAGCGCGGCGAACTCAAGGACCTCAAGGTCCGTCAGGCCCTGCAGTACGCGGTCGACCGGAAGTCGTTCCGGATCGCCGCGGGCGGTGCCCTCGCCGGCACGTACGCCTCGACGCTGATCACGCCGGGCATCGCCGGACGTCAGGACTACGACCTCTACAAGACGAGCGCCACGGGTGACGTCGACAAGGCGAAGTCCCTGCTCGAACAGGCCGGTGTCTCGGACCTCAAGCTGACGCTCGTCACGCAGAACGACCCGACGTTCCTCGCCCAGGCACAGGCCCTGCAGGCCGGACTCAAGCGCGCCGGCATCACGGTCACGCTGAAGCCGCTCGACTACGACTCGTTCACGCAGGCCACCACGAACGGCACCGACTTCGACCTGTCGCTGTCGAGCTGGCAGCCCGACTTCCCGAGCGCGAACGCCAACCTGCAGCCGCTCTACGACTCGTCGCAGATCGGTGGCGGTGGCTACAACGTCTCGAAGTACAGCAACCCGGAGGTCGACGCGCTCATCGCGAAGGCCAGCGCCACGGTCGACCAGGACGACGCGCAGAAGACCTGGGCGAAGGCGGACAAGACGATCATGGCCGACGCCCCGGTCGTGCCACTGATGTACGCCAAGCAGTCGTTCCTGGCCGGCTCGGACGTCCAGAACTTCCAGATCGCCGACTTCCCGGCGTACCCGAACTACCTCAAGGTCTCGCTCAAGCGGTGACCGGTCCCATCCTGGAAGTCCGTGGGCTCCGCGTCGCGTTCGGCGACGCGGAGCCCGTCGTCCGTGACGTCTCCTTCGACCTGACGCCCGGACGGGTGCTCGCGCTCGTCGGGGAGTCCGGCTCCGGCAAGTCCGTGGGTGCCATGAGCGTGCTCGGACTCCTGCCACCGCAGGCGCGCGTCGAGGGCAGCGCCCGGTTCCGCGGCGAGGAGCTCGTCGGTGCACCCGTCGAGGAACTCCGCCAGGTCCGCGGTGCCGGCATCGGCGTGGTGTTCCAGGAACCGATGAACTCGTTCACCCCGGTGCTGTCGATCGGGACCCAGATCGCCGAAGCGGTGCGGGCGCACCCGACGTCCCTCGACCGCGCAGGGGTGTCTGCGAGGGTGGACGAGCTCCTCCGGTCCGCCGGCCTCGACGACCCGGCGCGGATCCGGAAGGCCTTCCCGCACGAGTTGTCCGGCGGGCAGCTGCAGCGCGCGATGATCGCGATGGCACTGGCCGGTGACCCGGTCGCGCTCATCGCGGATGAGCCGACCACAGCGCTCGACGTCACCGTGCAGGCGGGGATCCTCGACCTGCTCCGGACCCTCTGCCGTGACCGCGGGCTCGCGGTGCTGCTCATCACGCACGACATGGGTGTGGTGGCGGACGTCGCCGACGAGGTGCTCGTGATGCGCCGTGGCGACCCCGTCGAGCACGGCCCGGTCGTCGAGCTGTTCGCGCACCCGCAGGCCGAGTACACGCGTGCGCTCCTCGCCGCCGTGCCCGCCCTGGGCCCCCTCGTGCCGGTCCCGCCGCGCCGCGGAGCTCGCGGAGCGGCGGGGCGGCCGAGCTCGCGGGGAGAGGCGCGTCCCACCTCCGCCACGGACGGCACCTCGGCCGAGACTCGCTCTGGCGGACACGACGCGGCCCCGGGGAGCCACGATCTGTCCGCGGACGCGAGACTCGGCGCGGTGCCGATCGAGGACGCGGGGCGCGCCTCCCGGCCGGTGGTCGCCCGCCTGCGCGACGTCGGCGTGCGGTACTCGCGCCGCGGCGAGCCCACCGTCTCGGGCATCGACCTGGAGCTGCACGCCGGCGAGACCCTCGGGCTCGTGGGGGAGTCAGGCTCCGGCAAGACCACGATCGGTCGTGCCCTGGCCGGCCTCGTCCCGGTGGTCGAGGGGACGGTGGACGTCGACGGGCAGGACCTCCGCACCGCCCGCGGCCGTCGTCTCCGCGAGATCCGGAAGCGCGTCGGCATCGTGTTCCAGGACCCGGCCTCGTCGCTGAACCCCCGGCAGAGCATCGGATGGAGCATCGCCGAGCCGCTCCTGGTGCACGAGCCGAGCGCCGACCGACCGGCACGCGTCCGGGAACTGCTCCAGGCCGTGCAGCTCGACCCGTCGTGGGCCGAGCGGTTCCCGCACCAGCTCTCCGGCGGGCAGCGACAGCGCGTCGCCGTGGCACGGGCCCTGGCGCTCCGGCCGGCCCTGCTCATCGCTGACGAACCGACCTCGGCGCTCGACGTGACCGTGCAGGCAGCGGTGCTCGACCTGCTCCGGGACCTGCAGGACGAGTTCGGGTTCGGGTGCCTGCTGGTCAGCCACGACCTGGCCGTCGTCCGACAGCTCGCCGACCGTGTGGCCGTGCTGCACCACGGGCGGATCGTCGAACACGGTACGACCCAGGCCGTCCTCGATGACCCGCAGGAGGACTACACCCGCATGCTGCTCGCCGCCGCACCCGTCGCCGACCCCGCCCGGCAGGCGGAACGCCGCCGCGCCTGGCGCGGATGGGAAGGGGTGGTCGCATGACCGCGAACGTCGTCGACCGTCCGGTCCGTCTGGCTCCGGGCTCCGGCACCGGCTTCCGTGCCCTCGTCGGCCGCATCCGTCGTGACCGGTGGGCCGTGGTCTCCGCGGTCGTCATCGCCGTCTTCGTCGTGGTCGCCCTCGCCGCGCCGCTCATCGCCCGGATCAGTGGGCAGGACCCGTACGGCTACCACGTCGACGCCCTCAACGACTTCGGCGCACCCCGCGGTCCCCTCGGTGGGATGAGTGCGCAGCACTGGTTCGGCGTCGAACCGCTGACCGGTCGGGACCTCTTCGCGATCGTCACCTACGGCGCGCGGACGTCGCTCGGCATCGGGCTCGCCGCGACCGTGGTGTCGCTCGTCATCGGCGTGCTCGTCGGCGTCACCACCGGCTTCTTCGGCGGTTGGTACGACCGGGTGCTCAGCCGGGTCGTCGACGTGATGTTCGGCTTCCCGTCGCTGGTGTTCATGATCGCCCTGACCGCGATCGTGCCGACCTCGTTCCCGAAGCCCGTGCTGGTCGTGCTCGTCATCGGGTTCTTCGGCTGGCCGGCGGTCGCTCGCGTGATCCGCGGGCAGACCCTGTCCCTCCGCGAGCGGAACTACGTCGTCGCCTCGACGGCGATGGGGGCAGGCCGCTGGCACGTCATCCGGACCCAGCTCCTGCCGAACCTGGCCGCGACGATCACCGTCTACGCCACCATCTCGATCCCGTCGATGATCGGTGCCGAGGCGGCGCTGTCGTTCCTGGCCGTCGGTGTCACCCCGCCGACGCCGTCGTGGGGGCGGAGCATCGGCGACGCCGTCGGATGGGTGCAGACCGACCCGATGTACCTCGTCTTCCCCGGAGCCGCCCTGTTCCTCGTCACCCTGGCGTTCAACGTGCTCGGCGACGCCCTCCGCGACGCACTGGACCCGAGAGGAGGCACCCGATGACCGCGTTGCGCTTCGTGTTGTTCCGCGTGCTCGGCGCCGTCGTCGTGCTGCTCGTCGTCGCTGCGATCACCTACGCCCTGTTCATGCTCCTGCCGACGAACCCGGCGCGGGCGATCTGCGACAAGCCCTGCACCCCCGACCGGCTGGCGCAGGTGCAGGCGTTCCTCGGAACCGACAAGCCGTGGATCCTGCAGTTCACGGCCTACCTCGGCGGGATCTTCACCGGTCGGTCGTTCGGCAGCGGCGTCTCGGCCGTGCAGTGCGCCGCGCCCTGCTTCGGGTACTCGTTCCAGCTGCACGAGAGCGTCACCACGCTCATCGTCGACCGGCTGCCGGTGACGGCGTCGATCGCGATCGGTGCCGCGCTCCTCTGGCTCGTCGCCGGTGTGCTCGGTGGGACCGCCTCGGCGCTCCGACCCGGCTCGGCTCTCGACCGCACCCTGATGACGATCGCGGTGGCCGGGGTGTCCTCGCCGGCGTACCTGATCGGGCTGCTGTCGATCCTGCTGTTCGGGTTCGTGCTCGGGATCCTGCCGACGAGTGGGTACGTGCCGCTGACGGAGGACCCGGTCGGCTGGCTGACGCACCTGGTGCTGCCGTGGTGTGTGCTCGCGTTCATCAGTGCCGCGATCTACGCCCGGCTCACCCGCGGCGAGATGCTCGAGGCGATGGGGCAGGACTTCGTCCGGACGGCCCGTGCCAAGGGCCTGCGAGAGCGTCAGGTCGTCGTGCGGCACGGGCTGCGGACGGCGATCCTGCCCGTGGTGACGCTGTTCGGCCTGGACCTCGGGACCCTGCTCGGCGGCGCGGTCATCACCGAGAAGGTGTTCTCGATGCAGGGGCTCGGGGCGCTGCTCATCGACGCGGTGCACACCCTGGACCTGCAGGTCGTCGTCGGCTTCACGGTGTTCTCGGCGTTCCTGGTGGTCACCGCGAACGTCGTCGTCGACCTGGTCTACGCCGTCGTCGACCCGCGGGTGCGCCGCCGGACGTAGGGCGAGCCTCCCGTCCCTCCTTGCCTGCCCGTGGCGCAGGCCGGACCCGCACAACAGGAACCGGCCCGAACCACGAGATGCCGTGGTTCGGGTCGGTTCCTGTTGTGCGACGGCACGCGACGCCGTGCGGCGGCGGCCCGCCCCCGGCGCGTCAGAAGTACGTGATGCCGTGCGGGGTCCGGGGCGGGGTGAGCATCGCGCGGAGGAGCATCGGCGCCGCCGGGTCTGCCGCACGCAGCAGCCCCGCCGCCGCGAGCGTCACCGGCGACACCGACCCGATCAGCAGCGCCCCGAGGTCGGCGACGTCGAGCGCGATGTCGGAGCCGGCCACGTCCGCGTCGGATGCCAGGCGCGTGACGGTGCCACGGGCCTCCCGGACGTCGAGCCGGTACGTGCCGGACGCGTGCCCGAGCGAGTCGGTGACCGCGATGGTGAGCGAGCCGTCGGCCGCGTACGGGCGGGACTGCAGCACCGCGGCGACGTCGAGGACGCGGAGCCAGACGTGGTCCTCCTCGTGGTCGACGTCGTAGGAGCGAGCGTCCGCCAGAGCGGCGACGATCGGGTCGTCCGAGCGGGACCGCTTGTAGACGACGACGTCGTTGAGGTCGATGGAGAGCAGGAACTCCCACAGCGACAGGTACGCGGCGTCGGTCGTGTACACCAGGTCGACGATCTCGACGCGGGTGTCCTCGCCGGTCTTGCCCTCGACGACCCGCCAGGTGACGTAGCCGTCGACCTCGTCGGAGTCGTCGGGGCGGTGCACGGCGGCCCGGACGTCCTTGGCCTTCTGACCGTCGGGACCGAGCTCCCCGAACACGATCGGCCAGGTGCCGGTGTTGCGCACCATCGAGCCCGGCGTGCGGGCATGGAAGCGGGCGAAGACTTCTTGGCCGACGCCGTCTGCCAACCACTGCGTGGTGACCATGACGACCGTGCCGGTGGTCGGGGCGAGGAACGGCAGCGCCCGGTCACGGCGGACGTGCACGGCGCGCTCACGGATGGCGCAGCCGAATCCGAAGCGGCGGTAGATGGTGCCCTCGGAGGCGGTGAGCGAGGCGACGGCGTAGCCCTCCTCGACCCCGCGCTCGAGCGCACGCGTCATCATCCGGCGGAGGATCCCGCGGCGACGTTCGGTCGGGCGGACCGTCACGGCGGACACGGCCTGGGTCCGGATCGCGGTCCCATCGCCCCAGCTGAGGTCCTTCGGGAACCAGGTGAACGTGCCGGCGGGCCAGGTCTCGTCGACGGACCCGGCGACGGGCCGGTTGACGTACACGCCGAGGAACGTCTCCTGGTCGGCGACGAAGTGCGACACCATCCGGGCGGCGCCCTCGTCGGACTCCGGAGGCTCGTGGAAACCGACGCCCACGGCGTCCATCCAGGCGCGGGTGGTGGCGTCCGGCGCCCCCTGGTCGTCGGTCTGCGGGCGGAACTCGCGGAGGTCGTAGCGGTCGGTGGATTCGTCGTTGATCAGAGCCACGATCAGACCCTACCGGGGAGCCGGCCGGGGACAGCGGGCATGCCGCATCCACACCCCGGGAGACCCGTGTGATGGCGGGAACGCTCCGGAGCGGTGCACCTCCGAGCCTCAGGCACCGGGGCGGAGCATCATGGGATCCGCGCGTCGAGCGACACGTGTCGGTCAACGGAGGCCACTCGCTCCCGCGGAGGAGGTCCCCACATGAAGGCACTGCGATACGTCGAGGTCGGCAAGCCGCCGGTGGTCGTCGACATCCCGATCCCCACCCCCGGCCCTGGCCAGGTGCTGCTCAAGGTCACTGCCGCGGGCGTCTGTCACTCAGACGACTACGTGATGAGCCTGCCCGAACAGGCCTACCGCGACCAGCACTACCCACTGCCGCTCACCCTCGGCCACGAGGGCGCCGGTGTCGTCCACGAGCTCGGCGAGGGCGTCGACACGGCCCTGCAGGTCGGCGACGCAGTCGCGGTCTACGGTCCGTGGGGATGCGGCTACTGCCACAACTGCTCGACGGGACGCGAGAACTACTGCACGAACGCAGACGCCCTCGGCATCCGTCCGCCCGGTCTCGGCAACCAGGGCTCGATGGCGGAGTACATGATCGTCGACGACCCGCGGCACCTCGTGCCGCTCGGCGACCTCGACCCCGTGCAGAACGTGTCGCTGACCGATGCGGGACTCACGCCGTACCACGCCATCAAGCGGTCCCTGCCGAAACTCGGTGCGGGCACGTACGCGGTCGTCATCGGCTCCGGCGGGCTCGGCCACGTCGGCATCCAGATCCTCAAGGCACTGTCCGGCGCGACCGTGATCGTGCTCGACGTCAACGAGGACAAGCTCGAGCTCGCGAAGCACGTCGGCGCCGACGTCACGCTGATCAGCGACGCGTCCGCGGCCGGGAAGATCCGTGAGATCACCGGCGGCCTCGGTGCGAACGCGGTGTTCGACTTCGTGGGCGCCGACCCGACGATCGCGACGGCCATCGCGGTCGCGGGACTCGACTCCGACGTCACGATCGTCGGGATCGGTGGCGGCACCGCCTCGTTCGGCTTCGGATCGATCGCCTACGACGCGGCTGTCCGCGTGCCGTACTGGGGATCGCGGAGCGAGCTCATCGAAGTGCTCGACCTCGCCCGTGCCGGCAAGGTCGACGTCGAGGTGCAGACGTACTCCCTCGACGACGGGCCCAAGGCGTACGAGGACCTCGCCGCCAGCACCATCCGCGGGCGCGCGGTGATCGTCCCGTAGCGAGCGAGCGAGCAAGCGAGCAAGCGAGCAAGCGACAGGACTGGAGGAACGGAGCGGCCCTGCACCGTCCCTCCAGTCCGCGCTGGAAGCGGCTGGCTCTGATGTCCAGGGCCGTGTGTCAGTGACCAGTCGTTGCGGGTGTGTCGCCCGGAAGCCACGCGCCGTGGCGGGCGCCGCTAGTCCGTCGCGCCGGGCGGCGGGTCCACGAGCAGGCCGACCCGGTCGGCGAGGTAGTCGGCCAGTGGCACGTCGGTGCCGGCGGTCGCGGACCACCGCACGCGGGGCTCGTCGTCACGCACGAACAGCGCCGTGTCCGCACCGACGAGCGTGGCGTCGAGCGGGATCGGCGTCACGCTGTGGTTCACGGTGTCCCCGGGCGCGAAGTGCCCCTTCGCCGCAGCCGCCCGGTACGCGCGACGGACCTCGGCGGAGACGGAGACGAACTGGGACCGCCCGGCCTCGGTCACCCGCGTGATCGATCCCGTCGCCCAGACCTGGCCGGCGGTCTCGGGTGAGGACCCGAGCAGCAGTGCACCGACCCGCCAGACCCGTCCGAGGGAGCGGATGGTCGGGTCCCGTCGGATGCCGAGCACCGGCTTCGGTTCGACGTACTCCCCGAGCGCTTCGTCCCGGGCACGCGCCGCCGCGAGTCGTGCCGTCGCGTCGTCGAGCAGGGAGCGTGCGCGCTGCACCCCGTCCACCCGACCGTCCGTCACCCGCCAGAGCCTAGACCGCGACCGGCCGGGGATCGACCCGCCACCACCCGCGCACCACCGGGGTACGGGTGCCTGTGGTGTCGCTCGGTGCACAGCGCGTTGACTGGTCCTCCGGGTCACGGCCGCGCTGCGACAGCCGACGTCGTCGCCCGGTAGATCGGCACCCTGACGATCCGCACCCGCGACGTCCGTCGGACCCGATGCTCGTCGACCCGACCACCGCCGTCCCGACGGCCGTGGAGCCCGACGAGGAGGACCCCGTGTCGCACGCCTTCGATCCCGTCCGCCCGCAGCTGATCCGACTCACCGACGTCGCTGCGGCGGCCGGAGCCCGTCCGCTGCCGTCGGTGCTCGCGGACGTGCACGTCACCGGGGCAGCCGTCGCCACCGAGGACCTCCGCCCCGGGTGGCTCTTCGTCGCGGTGCCCGGTCGGCACGGGCACGGGGTCCGTCATGTCAGTGCAGCCCGCGCGAGCGGTGCGGTCGCGGTGTTGACCGACCAGACCGGGGCCCGGGAAGCGACCCGCTCGGGTCTGCCGACCGTGGTCGTCCGCGACCCACGAGCCGTCCTCGGAGCCGTCGCCCGGACGGTCTCCGTCACCGCGGACCTCGGTTTCCCGTTGCTCGGCGTCACCGGTACGAACGGCAAGACCTCCACCGTCTCCGTCCTCGACGCCATCATGCGGCGCCTCGGGTGGACGACGGCGATGACGTCCACGGCCGAGCGTCGGATCGCGGACGAGGTCGTTGCGAGCCGCCTGACCACCCCCGAGGCCACCGAGCTGCACGCCTTCCTCGCCCGGGCCCGGGAGCGTTCCGTCGACGGCGCCGCGATCGAGGTCAGCGCCCAGGGGCTCTCGCGGCACCGTGTCGACGGCGTGCACTTCGACGTCGCCGGGTTCACGAACCTCAGCCACGACCACCTCGACGACTACGCCGACATGGACGAGTACCTCCGCGCGAAGCTGCGGCTGTTCCGCCCGGACCGTGCCGCCCGCGGTGTCGTCTCGCTCGACTCCGCCGCCGGTCGCGCGGTCGTCGCCGAGGCCGGGATCCCGGTCGAGACGATCACCAGCGAACCCCGCACGGTCGCGGACTGGCACGTGACGGTCCTCGACCAGCACGCCGACGGCACACGGTTCCGGATCGACGGCTCGGACGTCAGCATGACGACCGTGGTCCCGTTGCTCGGCCGGCACATGGCGGCGAACGTCGGTCTCGCCGTCGCGATGCTCCGTGCCGCGGGCATCCCGGCCGCCGACCTCGTGGCGGCGGCCGGTGGCTCGCTCGACGTCGTCGTCCCAGGGCGGATGGCCGATGCGTCGAGCCCGACCGGACCGCGGGTCTTCGTCGACTTCGCCCACACCCCGGACGCCTTCGCGAAGAGCCTGGAGGCGATCCGTGCCTTCGCCACCGGGCCGGTCGGCATCGTCCTCGGCGCCGACGGCGACCGTGACCCGAGCAAACGGGAGGCCATGGGCACGGTGGCAGCGTCACTGGCGGACGTCGTCGTGGTCGCCGACCACCACCCGCGGTTCGAGGACCCGGACGGCATCCGTGCCGCGATCCTCCGCGGTGCGCGCGGTGTCCCGGGAACGGCACGGGTCGTGGAACTGCCGGACCCGGCGCAGGCGATCCGCCATGCCCTGGCCGCGGTCGGGGATGACGGCGTCGTCTACTGGGCGGGACCAGGACTGACCGACTACCGGGACGTCCGCGGCGTGCACGTGCCATACTCGTCCTTCCGGGACGCGCAGGCGGCGCTCGCCGAGGCCGGTCATCCGGCGCGGGAGGCCGTCTCCGCCTGCTGAGCGGGACGGCGGACGTGGTCCACCCCGCGCTCCCGACGGCGGGCCCGACGGCGTCGTCGGCGCACCGCCGACACCGTGCCGGCCGCGATCATCACGATGCCGTACGCCAGGAGCAGGCCGGCGACGGTCGGCAGGAGCCAGGTCCGCGAGCCGTTCACCACCTGGTTGACCGTCCCGAGCCACGGCACGCTGTACCAGACCTCGCCGCGGATCTGTGCCGGGATGACGGGGTCGGGGTCCACGGCGTCGTTCGCGTCGCCACGGAGGACGAACCGTCGGCTGCCGTCGGACGAGGAGCCGATCGCGACGACCCGGTGCGTCACGACCTCGGGTCGACCGGACTGGAGCTGGTAGGTGACGACGTCCCCGATCCGGACGTCCGCGGCGGCGACCGGTCGGACGACGACGAGGGTGCCGGGCGGCAGGGTCGGTTCCATCGACCGGGTGAGCACGGACAGCGGCACCGAACCGGTTGCCTTCGGCAGCACCACGAGCACGACGGCGAGCCCGGCGACCAGCAGCACCAGGCCCGTGGTGACTCCGATCCCGAGCGCGCGGAGGGCCGCGAGCAGGCCGCTCCGGGCGGGTGGCGCGACCGGGCGGGCCGCGTGGCGGGAGTGGGACGTGCCTCCCGTCCGGCGGGGGGCGTCCGAGGTCAGCATGGTCATGCGCCGCACCGGATCTTCGGGCCGGTGTCCAGCGTGAACAGGGTCACCTGACCGCTGCCGACGACGTCCGCGGTCGGTTGCCCGGCTGCGTCGAGCGCGCGGACGACGACGGTGACGGTGGCAGCGCCCCGAGCGCTCGGGGTGACCTGCTCCGGAGCCAGGGTGATGTGCGGGTAGTCCCCGGTCTGCCGGTCACCCACCTGCTCGTCGCCGACGAAGGCGGCGTAGACCGTGCCCACGGCGCGGTCACCCTGGTCCCACGTGAGTTCGACGTAGTTGGAGCCCTGCGTCGGGTCGGTGCACGTCAGGGACGGCAGGTCCTGGCCGGAGTTGAGGTAGAACCCGCCCCAGACCGTCGACGACACCCAGCTGGCGTTCGTCGTGGTGAGGGCGAGGTGCATGTTCGTGGTGGCCGAGGTCGGGGCGCCGGCGACGAGGGTCGACCGGATGCACCAGACGGCGGCCGTCCGAGGCGCGAGCGCCGACGTCAGGCTCGGCAGTGCGGCCCAGGTGCCGCTGACGCCCCCGGGGCCGACGGCGGCCGAGTCCGTGCAGTCGGCGGTCGTCGGGACGGGCCAGGCCGCGACGTCGACGGCCCGGGCGAGCGCCGTCGACCCGTCGGCGACGACGGCGGTCGTCGCGGTGGTGCCGGGGATGTTGCCCGCGTTGGTGAGGGTCACCGGCCGGGTGACCGTCGGGGCCCCGGCGGTGAACGTCGTCGTGATCGCCGTGGTGCCCGAGATCGCCGCCGCGAGTTTGCCGTTGGTGGCGCTCGACGCGGCGGTCCCGGTCGTGGTCCACAGTGCCCAGGCGACCGAGGACCCTCCGCCGACGAACACGGCGACGAGCAGCACGGCCAGCAGGGACCGGACGCGCGCGTTCACGGTGCCACCTGCGTCCCGGTGATCGTGACGGTGAAGTCGGTCACCGCGCCGGACACGGTCTGGGGTGCGTCGGCGTCGAGCACCATCTCGAGGCAACCGGTCGCCGAGGCACCGATGGGGAGCGTGAAGTGCCCGCTGCCGGTGTCGAACGCGGCCGGGCGGGCGGCGTAGCCGCCGAGGCCTGGCCGACAGTCCGCCGCGCGTGCCACCGGGGCCAGACGGAGCGTCAGCTCGTCGAGGACCGCGCTGTCCGGGACCGAGGCGTAGGCGACGTGCAGCGTCGTCACCTGCGTCCGGATGGCGAGCGGCACCGACCCGCTGTTCCGGACCGAGAAGGTGCCGGTCGTGCTCCGTCCCGGGGCCAGGGGAGTCCTGTACATCGCGGTCAGGGGAGCCACGGCGAGTGCGGCCGTGCCGGAGCGGACCGTCGATGCCGGCGTCTCGGAGGTGCTGTTCCAGAGCGCGTAGGTGCCGCCGCTCCCGACGACCGCGGCCGCGACGGCGAGCACCAGTCCGAGACCGAGTGGCCAGGCCCAGCGCCGTCGACGGGGCGCGCGGTGGCGTCCCGTCGTCGGCGTGGTCCTCGTCATGCGCGTCCCCCTGGACGTCGTGGTCCTCGTTCGGTGCCCCGGTGCCGGGCGCGTGGTGACGGACGACGAGCGGATCAGGGGCCCGCCGTCCGTCGGTCGGAGCCGGGTCAGGAACCCGTCGAGCCGATGGCCGTCTGCGTCAGGGTGAACGCGAGGGCGCCCACGTCGACGGTGCCGTCCTGGCCGGTGGTGGCGGACTCGGGCAGGGTGATCGTGAAGGTCACACGGACCGTCGAGGTGCTCGCCGACGGCGTCACGGTGAAGACGGTCGGGTCCGCGGTCTCGGCGACCGACGCGGTCGACGACGTGACGTCGAGGGTCTTCTCGGTCGCGGCGACCAGATCGGCGTCCCCGGTGATGCTCTGCTTCGCGTAGGTGAGCTCCGCGCGGAGGTCCTTGCCGGTCGCCTCGATCACGAGCGTCTGCGTGAACCGGTAGGTGTTGCCCGGGACCATGAGGACCGAGGCGGGGTCGATGGCGTCCGAGCGGCCGTTGGTGACGTCCGTCCACGCACCGTCGTCGTTCGCCGTCAGGGTCAGGGTGCCGGAGGACACGGCCGTGGCGGCACTGCTGGCGCTCGCGTTCCACAGGGCGAAGGAGCCCGCTCCGCCGAGCAGCAGTGCGACACCCGCGGCGCTCGCGATGGTGCCGGTCACGATCTTGTGCATTGTTCTGTCCGTTCCTGCGCTGGGCAGCGCTGCAGTCGTCTCGGGCGTTCGGGAGAGCCCGACGGGACGGTTGTCACCGACCTCCCGTGCTGGCGGGAGGACGCGGCTGACCGGTGCCGGAGGACGACCCGTGTGCCCAGGAGTGAGGGATGCTCGGGCTGGGTTGTCCTGTGGACGAACGTACCGGGTCCCCCAAACTGCGGACAGGAGAATGTACGAAAGCATCCACCCCAGAACGAGGGGGTTCTCGGTCCTCCGCGCGGCGGACACTCCTGTACCCCGCTTCCGAAGAGGTCTGTGCCGGAATGCCGCCGAGGTCTGTGCCGGAATGCCGACGAGGTCTGTGCAGTTGCATCGAGTCGGATCGAGGAGGTCACATGGGCATCGTGCGGTGGTTGTTCGACGCGCAGCTCGTCATCGGCGACCAGACGGTGCTCTGGCGCGAGGTGATCGGCAACGTCTTCGGGCTGCTCAGCGCCCTGGGCGGGATGCGCCGCAAGGTGTGGGCCTGGCCGGTCGGCATCGCGGGCAACGCGCTCCTCTTCACCGTCTTCATGGGCGCGCTCTTCGACACCCCGAACCCCGTCAACCTGCTCGGCCAGGCCGGGCGCCAGGTCATGTTCATCCTGGTCAGTGTCTACGGCTGGTACCGCTGGACGCACCGCGCGGACGAGGCGACCACCGTGCTCGAGCCGAAGTGGGCCTCCTGGCGGTCCCGCGCACTGCTCGTCGTCGCGCTGGTCGGCGGCACCGCGGTCCTGACCCCGGTGTTCCGCGCCCTCGGCTCGTACGAGCCGGTGTGGAGCGACGCGTGGATCTTCGTCGGA
This sequence comes from Curtobacterium sp. MCPF17_031, assembly GCF_003234035.1. Lineage (NCBI taxonomy): Bacteria > Bacillati > Actinomycetota > Actinomycetes > Micrococcales > Microbacteriaceae > Curtobacterium > Curtobacterium sp. MCPF17_031. The sequence goes on from NZ_QKSG01000008.1 coordinate 74,991, forward strand.
TCACTCCTGGCCACCTACGGCATGGCGAAGGGCTGGGTCGAGTTCTGGCTCATCTGGGTCGCGGTCGACCTGGTCGGCGTGCCGCTGCTGTTCTCCGCCGGGTACTACGCCTCGGGTCTGATGTACGTCGTCTACGGCGCCTTCACCCTGGCCGGGTTCTTCGTCTGGATGGCACAGGGCCGGAAGCCCTCCGCCGCTCCCGTCACCGTCGGCTGACGGGAGGCCCGGGGGCGCCTCACGGAGACGGGCGTCAGCGTGCGCGGGTCCGCCGCCAGCCCGCGATCTGCTTCAGGCTGACCTTCGACCCGTACTGGGCGACCGAGTGCCGGAACAGGTACTCCGCGAACCAGAGCAGCACGCCCGCGACGACGAACACCTCGACGATGCACGCGATGGTCTCGACGACCGACAGGGACCCCACGGCGTTCCGCACCATGGCCGTCACCGGCGTGAACGTCGGGAAGTACGTGAAGAACGCGGCGACGGGCGACGAGGGTGTCGTCATCACGAAGAACGCCGCGTAGAGCGGGATGATCACCGCGAACAGCGCCGCCGACTGCAGCGTCGACGCGTCCTTGATCGTCGGCACCGACGCGCCGACCGCCACGAACAGCGCCGACGCCAGCAGCACCCCGCCGACGAGCAGCAGCGCCCCCGCGACCATCCGCCAGGGGTCCAGCGCGACGGTGCCGACCCGACCGGCGACCAACGGCAGCACGACGGCCAGCGACAGCAGCCCGGGCACCAGGAACACGCCGACCTGCACGAGGCCCACGAGCAGCATCGCGATGACCTTGCCGCGGATCAGCGTGCCAGCCGTGACGGTGGTCAGGATCATCTCCGAGATCCGGTTCTCCTTCTCCTCGACCACGACGGTGACCATGCGGGCGGCGAGCAGGATCACCAGCCCGAAGAACGCCGCCACGTAGAGCAGCGGCGGCACGATCGACAGCCAGCCCGGCGCGACCCGCCCGTCGGCGTAGGTGGTGACCGTCGCGTCCGGTGGCGACCGGAGGATGTGCACGGCCTCGGCGTCGTCGACCTGCGCGGCGACGCTCTGCTCGAGCACCCGCTCCGCCAGGGCCGCGTACCCGGTGTTGGCGAACAGCCCACGGTCTGCTCCGAGCACGGTGACGGGGGTGGTGGACGGCCGCGTCGGGAACTCGATGAACGCGTCGAGGTGTCCGGCGCGGACGGCTGCCCGGTCCGCAGCGGGATCGGTGGACGGGGTTCCGCCCCACTTCGCCGCGACCGTCTCGGACACCAGCCCGGACCGGTCGAGGTAGTGGAACGGTGTACGGGCGGCGGAGCCGCTGGAGATCGCGGAGTCCGTGCCGGCGGCCTGCCCGACGCCGACGAGCAGCGACACGACGATGACGACGAGCGGCAGGGCGAGGGTGCCGATCCAGAACGCCGGCTTCTTCACCGCGCGGACGAACTCGAACCGGACGACCGTGCCCAGGCGGTTCAACGCGCTGCTCCGACCGGGACGGCTCCGGCGGCCCCGCCGGTCCGGCCGTCGGCGCGGGCAGCGTCCGCGTCGGCGTCGTGCCCGTACAGCTGCACGAAGATCTCGTCGAGCGGGATCCGGCGCATCTCGAAGCCGGTCACGTGGACGTCGGCGGCCACGAGTTCGGCGAGGATGTCCGACCCGTCGGCCGCCGCCGCCGCGGTGGGCACCAGGTACGCGACGTGGCCCTCGTGGCGGGCGAGCCGGTAGCGGTCGGACCGCGGGACCGGCCCGCTGAGGGCGACCTTCGCGACGGCGCCGCCGAAGGCGTCCTGTACCTCGGGGATCGTGCCGTACGCGGCGGCGACCCCGTCCTTGAGGAGCAGGATCCGGTCGCAGAGCCGCTCGACCTCGTCCATGTGGTGGGTGACGAGGACGACCGTCGCGCCGTCGGCCTTCCGCTCGTCGACCAGGTCCAGGAGCAGCCGGCGGTTCACCGGGTCCAGGCCCTTCGTCGGCTCATCGAGGATCAGCAGCCGCGGCCGGTCCATGATCGTGATGCCGAGCTGCACCTTCTGCTGCTGCCCGCCGGAGAGCTTGTCGATGCGGACCTTCGCCTTGTCCGCCAGGCCCACACGCTCGAGGTAGTCCGTCGCCCACCGGGTCGCCGGGCCGCGGGGCATGCCGCGGAGGGCCGCGAAGTACGTCATGACGTCGATGACCGTCTCCTTCCGGTAGAGCCCGCGCTCCTCCGGCAGGTACCCGATGCCGCCCGTCGCAGGCCGGTAGGGTTCGCCGTCGATCGTCAGGGTGCCGGTGGTCGGGGCGGTGATGCCGAGGAGCGCGCGGATCGTCGTGGTCTTGCCGGAGCCGTTGCTGCCGAGCAGGCCGAACGTCTCACCGGGGGCGATGTCGAACGTCAGCCCGTCGACGACGTTGCGGTCACCGAAGCGCATGACGAAGTCGCGGACGCTGATGCCTGCTCCGGCCACGGTGGACCCCTTCCGACGTGCCGACCCTACCGAGGCCGTCTGACGGACCGGCCGCCGGCGTCGCTGACGCGAGCGGTACGCGGTCGCGCCTCAGCGGGGGAGTGCGGCCAGCACCCGGGCCGCCTGCTCGGCGTCCTCGGCCGAGACGTCGAGGTGTGTCACGATCCGCACCGTCGTCCGCGCGAGCTGCATCACCCGGACACCGGCCGCCGCTGCAGCCGTGACGAAGGCCGCCGGGTCGGACACCTCGGCGAAGACGATGTTCGTGTCCACCGTGGCCGGGTCGACGTCGAGCGCTGCCGCGATCGTCCGGGCGTTCGCGTGGTCCTCGGCCAGGCGGTCGACGTGCTCGTGCAGGGCGTACCGGGCACCGGCGGCCAGGATGCCGGTCTGCCGCATGCCCCCGCCGTAGCGCTTCCGCCAGATGCGGGCGGCCGCGATCCGTTCGGCCGTGCTGACGAGCACCGACCCGACCGGCGCGCCGAGACCCTTCGACATGCAGACCGACACGGTGTCGAAGCCGCTGGCGAGCTCCCGGAACGAGGTGCCCGACGCGACGTGGGCGTTCCACAGCCGGGCGCCGTCCAGGTGCAGCCCGATGCCGTGCGCGCGACCGAAGTCCTGCACCGCACGCACCTCGAGCTGCGGCTGGACGGTGCCGCCGCCGAAGTTGTGGGTGTTCTCGACCGCGATCGCCGTGGTCGACACCGAGTAGGCGCCCGCGTTCGGTTCGGCGATCTCCTGCACGGACTCGGCGACCAGCCGGCCCCGCTCCGACGCCCAGGTCCGGGTCGTGATGCCGGAGAACACCGCCGCCGCCCCGAGTTCGGCGCGGACGACGTGGGCCTGGACGTCGGCGAGCAGTTCCTCACCCGGACCGACGAGCAGCCGCAGACCGAGCTGGTTCGCCATCGAGCCGGACGGGGTGAACAGGCCGGCCTCGTGCCCGAGGAGCTCCGCGACCTCCTGCTCGAGCAGGGTGGTCTCGGGGTCCTCGCCGAACACGTCGTCGCCGACCTCGGCCTCCGCCATCGCGCGGCGCATCGCCGGGGTCGGACGGGTGACGGTGTCGGAGCGCAGGTCGATCACCGGACAACGGTAACCCTGCCGACGGTCCGCTGGTGCACGGCCCGGCTACGGTGTGCGACATGCAGCCTCCCGCACCCGGAACACTCCGCATCCTGCACCTGTCGGACACGCACCTGACGGGCGACGGCGCCCTGCACCAGGGCACGGTCGACACGACGGCGGCGCTCCGTGCGCTGCTCGAGCACCTGGACACCGTTCCGGGCGTCGGCCTGGTGGTGATCTCCGGCGACGTGTCCGAGGACGGCTCGCCCCGGTCCTACGAGACGGTCCGGCAGACGGTGGGCAGCTGGGCCGAACGGCACGGTGCCGCCTTCGTCACCGTGCCCGGCAACCACGACCAGCGCGCCGGCTTCCGGCAGGTCCTGGTGGACGGCCATGTCCTCGGCGAGGGCGGACAACCGCTCATGCACACCATGGAGCACCACGACCCCTCGGTGCCGGTGCGGGGTCAGTCGATCGTCGCCGGTCGGCGCGTCGTCACCGTCGACACCAGCGTGCCGGGGGCGGGGTACGGCGAACTCGACGAGTCGGTGCTCGAGCACCTGCGCACCGTGCTCGCCGAGCCGTCCGACCACGGTTCCGTCGTCGTCCTGCACCACCCACCACTGCCCGCGCCGACCGCGCTGCACGACGCCCTGAAGCTCCGGAACCCGCAGGACCTCGCCGACGTGTTGCGGGGGACCGACGTCCGCGTCGTGCTCGGCGGTCACTACCACCACCACTTCGCCGGGTCGATCGGCGGGGTGCCGGTGCTCGTGGCGCCGGGTGTCGCGAACGACAACGACGTCGCCGGACCGTACGAGCAGGAGACCGCGCTCATCGGCACCGGCGCGCTCGTGGTCGACCTGGCAGCCGACGGCTCGCTCTGGTCGACGCCCGTCCGCCTGCCCCGCGCCGACGCGGACCAGCAGGCCCTGCACCTCGACGCGGCCGCCGCGACCCGGATCGCGGAGGCGTTCGGCCCGTCGTGACCGGCAGGTCCGGACGAACCACCTGACGGCCGGGAGGCACGTGGCGGCCCCGCCCGGCGCCTCCCGCCCGGCGCCTCCCGGCCGTCCCGTCCGCCTCCCGGTCGTCCCGTCCGCCTTCCCGACGTCCCGCCGTCCACGGCCGGTCCCCGGATCCGGGCCGGTCCCCGGATCCGGGTCGGTCCCTGCGAGTACCCCACATCCGCGGACGGAGCCGTGGCTGAGGCGAGTAGGACGGAACGCACGACGTCCCGAGGAGGGTCTCATGCGAACCGGTAGCGCAGTGCAGTACGAGCGGTACGGCGACTTCGACGTGGTCGAGGTCGTGCCACAGGAACGGCCGGAGCCCGGACCCGGAGAGGTCGTCGTCGAGGTCATCGCCGCCGGCCTCAACCACATCGAGCGGTTCCTCCGCGAGGGCAGGTTGCAGGACCACGTCCAGGTCGACTTCCCCGCGCGACAGGGCGTCGACCTCGCCGGCATCGTCCGCGCCCGGGGCGACGGCGTGAAGGACCTGCGCGTCGGCGACGAGGTCATGGGCCACGCACCTGAGGGCGGCTCGCACGCCACATGGGTCGTGGTGCCCCGTGAAGCGGTCGTCATCAAGCCCACACACGTCGGGTGGGAGGTCGCCGGCGGGCTCTACCTGGCGGGCTGCACTGCCGTCGACGTGGTCCGGAAGCTCCGCCTGGGCCCGGACGACACCGTCGTCATCAGCGCTGCCGCCGGTGGTGTCGGCCACATCCAGTGCCAGCTCGCCCGCGACGCCGGCGCGACCGTGATCGGACTCGGCAGCCCGCGCAACCACGACTACCTCCGCCAGATCGGCATCCTGCCCGTCGCCTACGGGGACGGTGAGGAGGCCCGGATCGCCGAGATCGCGAACGGCCGGGCCGTCACCGCGTTCATCGACAACCACGGTGACGACGCCGCGCACGAACTGGCCCTCCGCCTGGGCGTGGACGAGAAGCGCTTCGTCTCGTCCGAGGCCCGGCGGGACGCCGAGCTGCGGTTCCTCCGCGCTCCCGCGTCCGACCCGGAGGCGAAGGAGCTCATCCTGTTCCTGGCGAAGGCCGTCGAGGACCGCCGCGTGCAGATCCTCATCTCGGGCTTCTACCCGTTCGAGTACATCGTGGACGCGTACGAGGACCTCGCCGAGATGCACTCCCGCGGCAAGGTCGTCGTCGGCATGCAGCCGGTCGAGACCGGAGCCCGTCAGGACTGGTACCGGTCCGAGAAGGCCCGCGATCTGCGCGACCGGTACGCCGAGGAGAAGGCCGACGGCACGCTCGAGAGCGGCTCGCCGGCGTCCCGCGGGGCCGAAGGCGCGGTCTCGACCAGCTGACGTGCCGATCGAGGACGCCCTCGCCGTGGAGCGGAGGGCGTCCTCGGGCGCCTCCGTACTCGGGCGCCTAGCTGAGGATGTCCTTGCTGGCGAAGCGGCCGTACGCCAGCGCGCCGAACACGACCAGGTAGCCGAGCTGCAGCAGTGCGTTGCTGCCGAACGAGTCGAACGAGATCGGGTCGCGGAGCAGGTCGCCGAACCCGAGCCACAGGTGCGAGAACAGGTACGGGTGCAGCCAGTCCAGCTGCGGCAGCTGGTCGAGCACCTGCGAGACGCCGGCCAACACCACGGTCGCCGCCATCGCCCCGACCGGCACGTTCGTCAGCGTCGAGGCGAACAGCCCGATCGCGACCAGTCCGAGCATCGACAGGGTGACGTAGAGCGCGAGGAGCAGGGCGCGTGCGGAGTACGACCAGCCGCCGACCTGCGTGCCTGACAGCAGCGTCACCGGACCGATCGGGAACAGCACCGCTCCGATCGCCGCACCGACGAGCACGACGAGCAGGGTCGCGGCGAGGCAGAACGCGATCGCGCCGGCGGTCTTCACCAGGATGAAACGCACCCGGCCGGTCGGCGCGACGAGCAGGTACCGCAGGGTGCCGTGGCTCGCCTCGCCCGCCACGGTGTCGCCCGCGACGACGCCGACGGTGAGCGGCAGGAACAGCGGGATCGACACGGTCAGGGCGGTGAAGGCGACGAACAGGCCGTTGTTCGTGATGTCACCGAGGAACGCCGGGCCGCCGCTATCCTCACCGGTGGTCAGGCGGACGGCGACGGCGATCAGGATCGGCACGGCCGCCAGCGCCCCGAGCATCGCCCAGGTACGGCGGCGTCGGAAGACGAGCGCGAGTTCGGAGCCGAGCAGGGCGAAGGCACGCGACCGCCGCACGGGGGCGGGAGCGGGGACGCCGCCGGCCGTCGACGGTCGCTCGGCAGTGGTCGGGGTGGGGTCAGCCTGCGACATCGAATCCCTCTCCGGTGAGCGCGACGAACAGGTCCTCGAGCGTCCCGCCACCCACGGCGAGGCCCCGGACCCGGACGTCGGCGCGGACGAGTTCCGCGGTGATGGCCTCGGGTGCGACGTCGGCGACCAGGTCGGCGACGAGGACGTCCGACCCGCCGTCCCGTCGCGGTGCCAGACCGAGGCGCCCCAGGACGACCGCTGCCTGTCCGACGTCCGGGGTGCGGACCGTGACGGTGCGGGCACCGGCGGAGCGGAGGTCGTCGAGCGTGCCCTGCGCGACGAGCTGCCCGGTCCGCATCACGGCGGCGTGCGTGCAGACCTGCTCGATCTCCGCGAGCAGGTGGCTCGACACGAACACCGTGGTGCCGTCGTCGGCCAGGGAGCGGATGAGGTTGCGGACCTCGCGGGTGCCCTGCGGGTCGAGGCCGTTCGTCGGCTCGTCGAGGACCAGGAGTTCGCGGGGGGTGAGCAGGGCGTTCGCCAGCCCCAGACGCTGCTTCATGCCGAGGGAGTACGCGTGCGCCTTCTTGTCGGCGGCGTGCGTCAGGCCGACGCGGTCCAGTGCGTGCGCGACCCGGTCCTTCCGGCTGCGCGGGTCCGAGGTCGGGTCGGCGGCGTCGAACCGGGACAGGTTCGCGCGGCCCGACAGGTAGGGGTAGAAGGCCGGACCCTCGACGAGCGCACCGACGCGGGGGAGCACCGAGCGGAGCGCCGCGGGCATCGACTCGCCGAGCACCTCGATCGTGCCTCCGGTCGCGCTGGAGAGCCCGAGGAGCATCCGGATCGTGGTGGTCTTGCCGGAGCCGTTCGGCCCGAGGAACCCGAAGACCGAACCGCGGGGGACGGCCAGGTCGATGCCGTCCACCGCCCGCTGCTTGTGGAACACCTTGCGGAGTCCGTCGGTGCGGATCGCGAGGTCGGTGACGGTCTCCGGTCCCGCCGCCGCTGCCGTGCCGGTCTGCGGCGCCGCGGCTGCGTCCGTACCCGTCGTCACTTCGCCGCGGCGACCAGGGCCGTGACCGGCACCGCGCCTGCCAGGACCCGGCCGTCGTCGGTCAGGTAGACCGACACGAGCGAGGTCTGGACGGCTCGACCGCCGGCCACCGCGGTCGTCAGCTGGTCGAGGAGGCCCGACGCGTCCGACCCGAGGCCGGCCTGGTCGGCGCTCCCCGCGGGCAGCGCCACGACGGTGTCCCAGCCGCTGCCGGAGACGGTCGGGCGGTCGGCGCCGTCAGACCCGTGGTGGCGCGCACCAGAGCCCGGGCGGGGGTCGGAGAAGTCCTTCGAGTCGACGTCGGCACCGGTCGGCGGGGTGAAGTCGAACAGTCGCGCTGCCGGTGCACCGTACTCGAGACTGGTGAACCCGACCTGGAACGCCGGTTCGTCCGCGCCGGTGGCCGTGACGGCCGCGCGGAGCGGGAGCCCGGTCTGCTGGTCGACCGCGAGCTGGACCGAACCGACCAGGGTGTCCGCGGACTTCGGGGTGAGGGTGAGCAACCAGGCGTCGTGCCCCGCAACCGAGACCACGACGGGCTTCGAGACGGTCGTGGTCGGCGTGATCGCGTCGATGGCCTGCTCGGCGACGTCCGTCGGAGTGGCCGTGCCGCTGGCGGGGGACTCGGCCGACCGGCTGGGCAGCGTGGTCTTCGTCGCCGCGCGCTCCTTCGAGTCCCACGTCCACACGGTACTGCCGTTGCGGATCAGGTCCTGCTCGGCGAGCTGCTCGGTGACCTGCACGCGCTGCTTGCTCGGTCCGTCGACGTAGACGCGGGCGGTGTGCGATGCCGTGAGCAGGCTGAGGGCGTCCGAGGCATCGCCCTCGAGCGAGGAGCCGCCGGCACCGGCGGGGAGTTCCGGCAGTCCCAGGTCGCTCGTCTGTGCGAGCTTGCCCGAGTACTGCGCGTCGGACGACTTCGCGATGCTGGCGATGACGGCCGCCGCGGTCGGGTCGTCGCCGGCGATCGGGGTGGACGCGGCCTGCGCGATGACGGGAGCGGCCACGGCACCGGCCACGACGACGGGTGCGATCAGGGCTGGCAGCCAGGCGGACTTCTTCATGGGTCGATCCCCTCGGTGGAACGGCAGACCTCGGTGGAGCATCGGAGTCGGCAGAACCGTACGTCCGACAGCCGACAGAACGCTGTGCTCCGGCCGCCCCTGCGGCCGGAGCACAGCGTCCGTGGTCTCAGTCGTCCGAGCGCTCGTAGGACCGGATCGCGTCGACCTTCCCGGCGCTCGCCGAGGTGGGGTCGAACGTGTACCCGAGCCACTCCCGGACCAGGCGTCGGGCGAGTTCGGACCCGATCACGCGTTGCCCGAGGCAGAGCACCTGGGCGTCGTTGGACAGCACCGAGCGCTCGATGCTGAACGGGTCGTGTGCGGTGACCGCTCGGATGCCCGGCACCTTGTTCGCGCTGATCGCCACGCCGAGGCCCGTGCCGCAGACCAGCAGGGCCCGGTCGGCGTGGCCCGCGGCGACGAGGCGGGCCGCCTCGACGGCGACGTGCGGGTACGCGGTGTGGCCGTCGGCGTCGACCCCGACATCGGTGAGCTCGGCCACGCGCGGGTCGGCGGCGAGGTCGGCGCGCAGCACCTCCTTCAGCGTGAAGCCGGCGTCGTCGGACCCGATCGCGATGCGGAACGTCATGCGTGCACTCCTCTGTTCGTGGTGGTGGTGGTGGTGGTGCTGGCGGTGGTGTCGGGCTGCTCGACCCGGCTGGTCAGGACCTCGCCGATCCGGGTGAGGACCATCCCCATCGAGACGGCACCGGCATCGGGCGTCCCGAGGCTCTTCTCGGCGAGCGGGCGGGCGCGGCCGACCCGCGGAGTGAGTGCAGCGGTCGCCACCGCCTGCCGGACGGCGACCTCGGCGGCGGCGGCCCAGGCATCGGGGAGCGGTCGTCCAGCCGCGACCGCTTCGTCGAGCACGTCGACGAACGGCAACAGTGCGTCGAGGAGCGTCTTGTCCCCGCGCTGCGCCCGCCCGAGCTGGACGATCGCCTCGGCGAAGGCCCGCGCGGCGTCGACCACCATCGACGGGGTGACCTCGTCGGCGTCGTCTCCGATCGACGCGCCGAACGCTTCGAGCGCCGCACCCCACAGGACGCCGGACGTCCCGCCGGCCTCGGCCGCCCAGGCCTCTCCCGCGCGTCCGAGCAGGAAGCCGACCCCGGCGGACCCGTCGATGCCCTCGACTGCCCGGCGAGCGGCGCCGACGCCCTTCACCATCCCGCGTCCGTGGTCCCCGTCACCGGCCACCGCGTCGATGCGACCCAGTTCGTGTTCCTGCTCGCGGAGCAGTGCGTCCATCGCCCGGACCACGGCGCGTGCTGCTTCGCCCGCTCGACGGGAGGCCGGGGCCGCGTCCGGGACGACGGACGCGGTGGTCGCCGCCTCGGTCGCGACGTCCGCCGGGACCAGCGCCGCGACCGGTGCGGCGGACTTGCGGTACGCCGGCGTGTGGGCATCGGCCCGCCAGAGGCGCTCGAGTTCGTCGTCGAGCCACTGCAGGGTGAGCGAGCAGCCGCCCATGTCCAGGCTCGTCACGAGTTCGCCCACCTCGGGTTCGACGACCTCGACCCCCGCGGCCGTCAGGAGCGGAGCGATCCGGCCCCACAGCAGGAACAGCTCCTCGTACTTCGTGTCCCCCAGGCCGTTGAGGACGGCTGCGACCCGACGGGGCGCCGTCGAGTCACGCACCGCTGCGTCGAGCGGGGACTCCACCAGCAGACGCTCGACGAGCAACTCGGCCAGGGCTCGTGCCGGGAGCAACGGGACGTCCCGGATGCCCGGCTCGCCGTGGATGCCGAGCCCGAGGCCGAGGTGTCCGGCCGGCACGGTGAAGAGCGGCCCGGCCGAACCCGGCAGGGTGCACCCGGAGAAGGCGACGCCGATGGTTCGGGTCCGTCCGTTCGCGTGCCGACCGATCCGCTCGACCTCGTCGAGGGACGCGCCCGCGGCCGCGGCGGCACCCATCGCCTTGAACACCGCGAAGTCACCCGCGATGCCGCGGCGACGGTCGGCCTCGTCGGCCGAGGCGACGTCGTCGGTGACGACGACGATCCGGGTGTCGATGCCGGCCGCACGGAGCCGCTCCGCAGCGAGCCCGAAGTTCATCGTGTCTCCGGCGTAGTTGCCGAAGGACAGCACGACCCCGCGGCCCTGGTCGGCGGCCCTCGCGACCGAGTACACCTGCGCGGCCGACGGCGAGGTGAACAGGTTGCCGACGACGGCGCCGGTCGCGAGCCCGGGTCCGACCAGCCCGCTGAACGCCGGGTAGTGCCCCGAGCCTCCGCCCACGACGACTGCGACCTGTGGTGACGCACCGGCGGTCGGCAGGGTCACCACCCCGCCGGTGACGCCGCGCACCCGGTCGGCGTACAGGGCGAGCCAGCCTCTGAGTTGGTCCTCGGCGAAGTCCTCGGGGTCGTCGCAGATCGTGGTCATGGTGGGGTCCTCCTCGGGGACGCGTGGGTGGGTGGCTGGGTGGGTGGGTGGCGTGGTGGTCATCTGTCTCAGGGCTGTGCATCGGTCGTCGGGGCCGGCGGCACGCGGAGTCGGCCGACCAGGACGAAGGCGCAGGCGTAGAGGCCGACGAAGGTCCATGTGACCGCGGCGCCCCGGTGCCGCGGTGCGAGCGCCGGCCTGATGGCACCCATCGGGACGAAGCCGGCGAGCGAGCAGCCGAAGGAACACCCCGCGACGAGGACCCCGAGGAGCCCAGCGGCCAGGGGACGGGGTGTCCCGAGGCGGTCGAGCCCGCCCGGATCGGTCGGACGCGCGCGAGGGAGGAGGGGTTCCGTCGACGTTGACATGTTCGCTCTCGATCGCGGGACTATGTGACATCGGGTATGTTACCCACTCATGTCCCACTCCTCGAACCACGACCCTGCAGCAGACGACATCGCCGCGGCCCTCCGCTCCGGCCCGGTCCGCGTCGACCACACCAACGCCTTCGCCGGCCGGGTGGCGGTGGTGACCGGTGGCGCCTCCGGCATCGGCGAGGCCATCGCCCACGCGCTCGCCGAGCGCGGCGCCCGTGTCGCCGTCGTCGACGTCCGCGCGGAGGCTGCTGCCGCCGTCGCGGCCGACCTCGTCGGTACCGGGCACCTCGGTGCGGCCTGCGACGTGACCGACCAGGCTTCGGTGGATGCCGCGGTCGCGACCGTGATGGCCGCCACCGGCCGTGTCGACGTCCTCGTCAACAGTGCGGGCATCGTGGCCCTCGGAGCGGCCGAGGACCTGGGCGCCGACGCCTGGGCACGGACGCTCGACGTCAACCTCACCGGCACCCACCGGGTGGCGCAGGCGGTGGGGCGGCACATGCTCGACGCCGGGTACGGGCGCATCGTGAACATCGCGTCGCAGGCTGCGCACGTCGGGCTCGACGGACACGCCGCGTACTGCGCGTCCAAGGCCGGCGTCCTCGGCCTCACCCGGGTGCTCGCGCTCGAGTGGGGACGTCGGGGAGTGACGGTCAACACGGTGTCGCCGACCGTCGTGCTCACCGCGCTCGGGCGCTCGGCGTGGGCGAACGACGCGGGCCTGCGCCACCAGGACGAGATCCCGACCGGGCGGTTCGCCACCCCGGCCGAGATCGCGTCGGCCGTGCTCTTCCTCGCGGGCCAGTCCGCAGCGATGGTGAACGGTGCGGACCTCCGGGTCGACGGTGGTTTCACGATCCGGTAGCGCGGGCGGCGTTACGATCGCGGTGCCGTCCGCACGCCCGACGGCACCGCACCCGGGAGGCCCGCGCTCGATGTCTGACAGAACCCCGTCCGCATCGGCGCCGGCCGTTCCCACTCCGGTCAGTCCGGACCGGCCCGGGTCGGCGACGCCCGCCCCTGAGGGCCAGCGGTCCCGGTTCCCGCTCGACACCGTCTACCAGGCCGCGCGGATGTACTACCTCGAGGACGCCACGCAGAACGAGATCGCCACGCGTCTCGGGGTGTCCCGCCCCACGGTGAGCCGACTCGTGTCCGAGGCCCGCCGTGCCGGCCTGGTCCGGATCGAGGTCGTCGACCCGTTCCAGGACGAGACCGTCGCCCTGGCCGAGCGACTGCAGGTGGTGCTCGGGCTCCAGGCCGTGCACCTCGCCGCCGTCACGCACACCGCGACCCTGGGCGTGGACCTCGCCGAACCGGTCGCCGCCGCCGTCGAGGGGATGCGCCTGGCCCCGGGCGACGCCGTGCTGATGTCGTCCGGCAGCACCGTGCACGCGATCGCGCGCGGAGCGATGCCGGCGATGCCCGGCGTGCAGCTCGTCCCGACCGTCGGTGGTCAGGCCGACCCGAACCAGTGGTTCCAGACCAATGAGATCACCCGCGCGGCCGCGGAGCGGTCCGGTGCGATCCCGACGTTCCTGTTCGCGCAGGCCCTGCCGTCGGAGGCGCTCCGGGCCTCCCTGGACGAGGACCCCGCGTTCCAGCACGTCGTCGGGCTGTGGAGCCGAGCGAAGGGCGCGATCCTGGGGATCGGCGCGCCGGTCGTGACGCGGGACGCGATGGCCCGCGGGCTGCCGGTCGACGACGACGTGTTCGACCGGGCGACCGGCGACGTCTGCCTCAACTTCACCGGCCCGGACGGTGAACCCATCGAGTTCCCCGGCAGCGACCGCATGGTGCGGACCTCTCGCGAGGTGCTCGCCGCCGTGCCCCACGCGGTCGGCGTCGCCGTCGGCGCGGTCAAGGTGCCGAGCATCATCAGCGCCGTGCGCGGCCGTCTGGTCAACGAGCTGGTCACGGACGCAGCGACGGCCAGGGCGCTGCTCGACGCGCTGGCCTGACCCGTCGGCGGCCCGGTCCGTCAGTGGTCCTGGCCGGCCGGGAGGCCCGGATCACTCAGCGCGCGTGCCGCACGTCCCACAGGTGGTGGACCGGGTCGTGCGCGTAGTACACCGCGAGGGTCGCGACCGTGAAGCCGCTGCCGTCGGAACGACGTCCGGTGCGGTCGAGCTGGTCGTCACGGACGGCGGCGAACGCCCGGGCGGCCCGACGGGCGGCGGCCGTCAGTTCCTCGGTGACCGCCGCGGGGTCCTGCTCGCCGTAGCGCTCGGCGACGGCGGTGGCGTCCTGGTCCCAGTTCGGGAAGAGCGGGTCGTCCTCGGTGAGCATCAGCTCGAGGCGCTCGGTCATCTTCCGGTGCACGTCGCGGACGTGGGCGCCGTACTCGAGCGGTGACCAGGTCGCGTCGTCCGGGCGCTGCCGGACGTCGTCGCGGCGCAACCGCTCCGGCCACCCTGCGGTGTTCGCGTCGATGAGCTCGGGCACGCCGCGGATCGTCGTCGTGCCGCCGTCGAAGCCGCAGTCCGGGCAGGCCGACTCGATGACCCAGGTCCAGTTCTTCGTGTCCGGTTCGATCGCCACGGCCAGACCGTAGCAGTCACCGGACCCGGCAGGGCGGTCCGTAGGGTGAGGCCATGCGACTGCTGCTCGTCCGCCACGGACAGACCCCCGCCAACGTGACCGGCCTGCTCGACGCCGAAGTCCCCGGGCCCGGCCTGACCGACCTCGGGCAGGAGCAGGCGGACGCGCTGCCCGCAGCCCTCGGCGACCGGGTGATCGAGCGGCTCTTCGCCTCGACCATGGTCCGGACGCAGATCACCGCCGCACCGCTCGCGCGTGCGCTCGGCCTGGAGCCCGTGGTGCTGCCGGGCCTCCGTGAGATCGAGGCCGGCGAGCTGCAGGGCAAGCGCGACACCGTGTCGGTGCAGACCTACCTCGCCGCGGCGTACGCCTGGGCCGCGGGGGACCTCGACGAGCGGATGCCCGGCGCCGAGGACGGCCACGCCTTCTTCGGCCGCTACGACGACGCCGTCCGGCAGATCGAGGCGACCGGCGCCGAGGTCGCGGCGGCCTTCAGCCACGGTGCCGCGATCCGGATCTGGGCCGCGGTGACGGCGCAGAACGTCCCGAATGACCTCGGCCGGAACCGGCACCTGGAGAACACCGGCGTCGTCGAGCTCGAGGGCTCGACGACGGACGGGTGGCGCCTCGTGGACTGGGCGGGCGAGCCGATCGGCGGCGACGACCTGGCGGACCTGAGCGCGCAGGACCCGACCGGCGAGCGGTTCTGACGGGGCCGGTCCGAGCCTCCCGTCCGGGTCCACGTGTTGCGGAACGGTCAGGCGAGCTGCGACGCCGACGTCAACGGCACGATGACGCGGTGCGACTCGCGCAGCACGTCGAGGGTGCGCTGGACCTCGTCGGCGCGGTCCTCCGCCGTCCAGCCGAGGGTCTCGGCCATGACGTCAGCGAGCTCGTCGAGCAGGTCGATCGTGACGCCACCGACGAACGCGAGGTTCGTGCGGCGCAGCACCACGTCGACCAGGTGCACGGCCTGCTCGTGCTCGGCGAAGTACCGGACCTCGGCGCGGGTGAGCGTGGCGTCGGACTCGAGCGGCTCGACCGGACCGGTGACCAGCGCGTCGACGACCTCGGCGGCACGGGTGCCGTAGCGGTCGAGCAGACGGTCGACGGTCTCGGATGCGAGGCCGTCGCGGTGCGACTTGATCCACAGGGCTCGCTGCCCGTCGGTGGTGGGGAAGTCCTTGCCACCGCCGATCGGCATGCCGGTCGTGTCGACCTTGCGGGTGATGCCGAGCTTCGTCGTGACGTCGGTCGACAGGTGTGCGGCGAGGGCACGGAAGGTCGTCCACTTGCCGCCCACGAGCGACAGCACGGTGGTGTCCGGCAGGCCGGCGATCGGGGTGTCGACGATCCGGTAGTCGCGGGACACGAAGCCGGGGGCGGTGTCCTCGTGGCGGGGGAGCGGCCGGATGCCCGAGTAGCTGTAGACGATGTGGTCGCGCGTGACCTCGATCTGCGGGAACACGTGCTTCACGAGCCCGAAGAAGTAGTCGATCTCCTCGTCGGTCGTGACGACCGGCTGTGACGGGTCGGCGTCGATGTCGGTCGTGCCGATGAGGACCCGGCCCTTGAGCGGGTAGATGAGGACGATGCGGCCGTCGTTGTTCTCGAAGAACAGCTCGCGGCCCTTCGTCGCCTCGAGCAGCTCGGGGTTGTCGACGACGATGTGGGAGCCCTTCGTACCGCCCATGTACTTCGTGCCGCCGCCGAACGCCTCGTTGGTCAGGTCGGTCCAGGGGCCGGACGCGTTCACGACGACGTCCGCGGTGAACACGAACTCCTCGCCGGTCTCGCGGTCGCGGAGCAGGACACCGCCGTCGCGGGCGCCGACCGCCTCGACGTAGTTCGTCGCACGGGCGGTCGCGTCGGCACCGGTGCCGGTGCCGGCGGCCAGACCGTCCTTGAGGACGTCGAGCGCCAGGCGCTCCGGCTCGTGCACGGAGGCGTCGTAGTAGGTGCCGGTGTACTTCAGGTCGCGGTTCAGCGCGGGCATGTCCTCGAGCGCGGCCTTCTTGGTGCGGAAGACGTGCTTCGGCACGGATCCACCGTCACGCGAGAAGGAGTCGTAGATCGTCATGCCGATCTTGATCAGCATCGCGCCGCGCTCCTTGGTGGAGCGCTGCTTGTGCGTGAGCATGCGCAGCGGGGCGTTCATGATCCCGGAGAAGGTGGAGAAGACCGGCATGGTCGTCTGCAGCGGCTTGACGTAGTGCGGGGCGATGCGGATCAGGCCGTTGCGCTCCTGCACGCTCTCGCGCACGAGGCGGAACTCGCCGTTCTCCAGGTAGCGGATGCCGCCGTGGATCATGTGGCTCGATGCTGCGGAGGCGCCGGAGCCGTAGTCGCTGCGCTCGACGATGGCGACGTCGACACCCTGCAGGGCGAGGTCGCGGAAGGTGGCGATGCCGTTGATCCCGCCCCCGACGATGAGGACCTGTGCGTTCGGGCGTCCGGTGAGGGCGGTGACCGTGTTCCTGGGCTGCGTCTTCTTCGACATCGTCGTTCGCATCGCTTTCTGGGGTCGATTCCGTTGGTACTCCATCGATCGTGCGCTCGTCGGAACGCTTGGGCAACCTGCGTGCACGGACGTGCAGAACGGTTGTCGCGCCTCCGTCCCGTGGTGCGCCAGCGCCGACTGGAGGCACGGACGGGGTTGCAGACGGCGTGCACGTCCGTGCATGCTCGGATCCATGAGCGATGCCGCCCAGCCCGTGCGCACCCAGCAGGCCCTGCGGGCCGCGCACCTCTACTACCTGCAGGACCTGACGATGGACGCCATCGCCGACGAGCTCGGCACGTCCCGCTCGTCGGTGTCCCGACTGCTGAAGTACGCACGGGACACCGGACTGGTCGACATCCAGATCCGCTCGCCACTCGACCAGGCCGCCGCGCTCAGCCGCAGCATCCGCGCACGCTTCGGCGTGCACGCGCACGTCGTCCCGGTGCCGGACCACACGAGCGACGTGGACCGGCTGGAGCGTGTGGCCCTGTCTGCTGCCCGGATCCTGACGCAGTACATCGAGTCGAACATGGTGATCGGCATCTCGTGGGGCTCGACGGTCAGCGCCGTCAGCCGGTACCTCGTGCCGAAGACGACGCACGGCTCCACGATCGTGCAGGTGAACGGTGCGGCGAACACCCGCACGACCGGCATCGTCTACGCCTCGGAGATCCTCCGGCGCTTCGGTGAGGCGTACGGCGCCCTCGTGCAGCAGTTCCCGGTGCCCGCGTTCTTCGACGACCCCGCCACGAAGGCCGCGCTCTTCCGGGAACGCTCGATCCGCCGCGTGCTCGACCTGCACGAACGGATGGACGTCGTCGTGTTCGGTGTCGGCGCCCCGCAGGCACCGGTGCCGTCGCACGTGTACTCCGGCGGGTACCTGGACCCGGCCGACCAGGACGAGCTCGTCACCGCGCAGGTCGTGGGCGACGTCTCCACGGTGTTCTACCGGGCGGACGGGTCGTGGAAGGACATCGGGGTGAACGCCCGGGCCGGTGCCCCCGACCTCGACACGATCAAGCGCGCACCGCGGCGGATCTGCGTGGTCGCCGGGCGGGAGAAGGCCGCGTCGCTGCGCGGAGCGCTGGCGGCGGGGCTCGTGACGGACCTCATCCTCGACGAGAGCGTGGGGCAGGCGATCCTGCAGAACTGACACCCGGTCCGGAGGTCGGTGCCCTCGCTCCGGGGTGAGCGTCCCGGTCCGGCTGTCGGTGGTCTGATCTACGGTCGGAGCATGGTGCTCCCTCCCGAAGCCGGTCCGTCCGCCGTCCGCTCCTCCGGCACCACGCGGCAACGACCCGTCGAACGGCAGGACACCCGCTCCTACCGACGACTGGCCGGGACGGACATCGACCAGGCGATGGCGTTCTTCACGTCCGACTACGACCTGAAGGCGCCGGTGATCCGCCGCACCCGCCCCGAGACGCTGTGGGACTTCGCCGGTGTCACCGACGAGCGGATGTCGCTCCGGACCTCTCGGTTCGGCGTCGACCTGCGCAGCCAGAGCCAGTCCGACGACGTCATCGTCGCGTGGCTCCGCAGCGGCAGCAGCACCATCACGTTCAACGGACGCTCCGTCGACCTGGTGCAGGGAGTGCCGATGGTCCTGCCGTCGGAGACCTACGACCTGCACCACCGTGACATCGGCCTGAACCTCGTGCACCTGGACCGGAAGTTCCTGACCGATCTGGTCGGCGACGAGACCTTCGCGTTCGAACCGCTCGAGCGCCCGGACCAGGACGGCCTGCGCGTCTGGCAGGAGACCGTCCGCCGACACTCCTCGACGTGGCTGCAGGTCGACACCGAGCTGTCCGCCATCGCCCGCCGGGACATCGCCGAGGCCTTCGCGACCGCCGCCGTCCGCGCGTTCCCGCGTCGCAGCAGCTGGCGCGCCGCGGTCTCCGGCACCGGGCCGGAGCACCAGCGCCTCCGTCGTGCTCTCGACTACGTGCACGCCCACGCCCGCGAGTCGATCGGGACTCCCGAGATCGCCGCGGCCGCCGGTCTCAGTCCGCGCGGTCTGCAGCAGTCGCTCCGCCGCCACCTCGACCAGACCCCGGGTGAACTGCTCCGGTCCGTGCGACTCGACGGTGCGCGCGAAGACCTGCGGCGTGCCGAGCGGGACGAGACCTCGGTGGCCGACATCGCCCGCGGGTGGGGCTTCGGGCACCTCGGGCGGTTCTCGGCGGCGTTCCGGTCCCGCTTCGGCGAGCTGCCGAGCGACACGCTGCGATCGCGACCGCGTCACTGAGCAGCATTCGGTGGGAGCGCTCCCGAGCGCCGCCTCGCCGAACATCGTGACACCGAACACCTTCGACCCGGGCGATCGTTCGGCCTGACCGCACCAGCAACGAACACGCGGCTGAATAGTGGGGACCGAGCAACTGCCCACGAAGGAGTCCGTCATGCGCATCGGCACCCCCACCGAGATCAAGAACAACGAGTTCCGCGTCGCCGTCACCCCCGCCGGGGTCGCCGAGTTGACGATGCACGGACACGAGGTGCTCGTGCAGGCCGGAGCAGGGACGGGATCGGCCTTCGATGACGACGAGTACACCGGCGCCGGCGCCACCGTGGTGCCCGACGCCCGTCGGGTCTGGGACCAGGCGGAGATGGTCCTGAAGGTCAAGGAGCCCGTCGCCGCCGAGTACCCGCTGATCCGCGAGGGCCAGGTGCTCTTCACCTACCTGCACCTGGCAGCCGACCGCCCGTTGACCTCGGCGCTCGTCGAGTCCGGCGCGACCGCGATCGCGTACGAGACCGTGCAGCTGCCGGACCGCTCCCTGCCGCTGCTCTCGCCGATGTCCGAGATCGCCGGCCGGCTCGCCGCGCAGGTCGGTGCGAACCACCTGATGCGCGCGAACGGCGGACGTGGCCTGCTCCTCGGTGGCGTCCCGGGGACACCGAAGGGCCGTGTCGTGGTGATCGGCGGCGGCGTCGCCGGTGAGCACGCCGCGACGATCGCCCTCGGGATGGGCGCCGAGGTGACGGTCTTCGACATCAGCCTGCCGCGCCTCCGTGCCCTCGACGCGCGCTTCGACGGACGGGTGACGACCCTTCGTTCGAGCCCGCTCGCGATCGCCGCGGCCGTGGCGGACGCCGACCTGGTCATCGGGTCGGTGCTGATCCCGGGTGCCTCGGCACCGAAGCTCGTGACCGACGCGATGGTCGCCGACATGCGACCCGGATCGGTCCTGGTCGACATCGCCATCGACCAGGGCGGCTGCTTCGAGGGCTCGCGGCCGACCACCCACGACGACCCGACGTTCGCGGTGCACGACGCCGTCTACTACTGCGTGGCGAACATGCCGGGCGCGGTACCCCGCACCAGCACGATCTCGCTGACGAACGCGACACTGCCCTACGCGGTGGCGATCGCGGACCAGGGGTGGGAGCGCGCGCTCGAGTCCGATCCCGCCCTCGCGCTCGGGCTCAACGTGCACGCGGGCCGGGTGACGAACGGAGCCGTCGCCGCTGCGCACGGGCTGGTGGCCGCCGCACGCTGAGCCCACCGGGGCCCGCCGGCGGGGCGGGGTGGGCCGCGCCTCCAGTCCTGCCGGGCCCGTCAGCGACGCGAAAGCGACAGATCGGCGCAGATCTCTCGTGTCGATCTGTCGCTTTCGCGTCTGCGTCGGGCGGGGCCGCGCCGGGCGGGCCGCGCCAGGGGCCCGTCCAGTCGGGCGACCGCGACCCACGCGAGCCCCCAGCCGAGCGTGAGCGTCGGCGAGATGCGCCGACGTCCGGTGACGGCCACGAGGACGCCGACGAGCCCAGCGACCGCGGCGACGACGACACCCCAGACGTCCTGGCCCAGGCCGAGACCCCGGAAGCCCGCTGCCGACAGGACCGCGGCCGTGTTCGCCGCCGTCGCCACGCACACCCAGCCGAGGTGGAGCCCGAACGTCCCGTCGGTGACGATCGCCTCGACTCGGCCGGACGGCGTCGTGCGCCCCAGCACCACGAACGCCCAGGCGAGCACGCCGGGCAGCGCGACGATGACCGGTTCGCTGAGCCACAGGTACCCGAACTGCACGGACAGGATCCACGCCGCGTCGAGCAGCTCCGGACGCTACGCCGTCCCGCTGCCGTTCGCCCACCGGTTGCCCAGGGTGCGTACGGTGGTGCCGTGACCGTCGAGTTGAACACCGTGTACGTGGACCGCATCGCGCCGACGGCGAGCGGCACGCTCGACGACAGCTTCCGGATGATCGAGGAGCACGGTGCCTCGGCGTGCATCGTGCTCGACCGGCCCGACGCCGTCGAGCTCGGGGACGTCGCGGTGGCCCTCGGGCTGCACGAGCTGGCCGTCGAGGACTCCGCCGAGGGGCACCAGCGGCCGAAGCTCGAGCGCTACGGTTCGACCCTCTTCGCCGTGCTCAAGCCCGCCGTGTACCGGGACGCCGAGGAAGAGGTCGAGTTCGGCGAGGTGCACGCCTTCGTCGGTGAGGACTTCTTCCTGGCCGTCGTGCAGGCGGACCCGCGCGGACCCAGGACCGTGCCGCGCGCCCTGCAGCGGATGAGCGGCAAGCCGGGCCTGGTCACCGCCGGGTCGCAGGCGCAGCTCTGGGCGCTGATGGACTCGATCGTCGACGACTACCGCCCGGTCATCGACGGTCTCGAGGAGGACATCAACCAGATCGAAGGCCAGCTGTTCTCGGGCAGCGCCGGGGTGTCCCGCCGCGTCTACGAGCTGTTCGGCGAGGTCGTCGACTTCCAGCGGGCAGCGCGCCCGCTCATCCGGATGATCGAGGACCTGCACCGCGGCGCCGAGAAGTACCACCTGCCGGTCGAGTTGCAGCGGCGGTTCCGCGACGTCCTGGACCACGTCATCCGGGTCGTCGAGCGTCTCGACACCTTCCGGCAGCTGCTGCAGAACGCGCTGACGGTCGACTCGACCCTGGCCGCGCAGAAGCAGAACGACGACACGAAGCGCATCTCCGGGTGGGCGGCGATCCTGTTCGCCCCGACGCTCATCGCGGCGATCTACGGCATGAACTTCACCCACATGCCGGAGCTGTCGTGGACGTGGGGCTACCCGCTGTCGATCCTCGCGATGGTCCTGTTCGCGGCGGTCCTGTACACGGTGTTCAAGGTCAAACGCTGGTTCTGACCGCGACAGCGCGTCGGCCGGCAGGGCGCCACCAGTAGGCCGGGAGGCCCATCACCATCCGCAGGTCGGGACCGGACCGCGGGGGCGAGCCGAGCCTCCCGGCCGTCCCGGCGGAGCGCTCCCACTACGCTTGCCGACATGCCACACAACGGTCACGCCAGCCCGGCCTGGGTGCTGAAGCTCGCCGTGGTCACCGGGCTCGTCGGGGTCGCCGGCGGGGCCGCGGGGATCGCCGTGTGGCTCGCGCTCCAGCTCATCCAGTTCGTCGCGTTCGGGTACCCCTTCGCCGGCCACCACGAGGCCGCCGATGCACCGTCGGGCCTGAACCGGTTCCTGGCGATCCTGGCCGCCGGGGTCCTGACCGCGGTCGCGTGGTGGGCGATCCGACGCTGGGGACGACCCGTCGTCGGCGTACCCGCGGCGGTCGCCGGCAAGCGGATGCCGTCGCTCGTGACGCTCGGCAACGCGGGCGTGCAGATCCTGGCGGTGGGGCTCGGCGCCTCGATCGGCAAAGAGGTCGCACCGCGGGAGATCGGCGCCTGGGCCGCCCAGCTGCTCACGGTCCGGGCCGGTCTGAGCCGGCGAGAGACCAAGGTGCTGGTGGCCTGCGGAGCGGCGGCCGGCCTGGCGGCGGTGTACGACGTCCCGCTCGGTGGGGCGCTGTTCGCGGTGGAGGTCCTGCTCGGCGAGCTCACCCTCGCCACCGCGCTGCCCGCGTTCGTGACGAGTGCGGTGGCGGCGTTCGTCGCGCGGCTGGTGATCCCGGACGAGGTGCTCTACCACGTGCCCGCGATGCACCTCTCGCCGTCGCTGCTCGTCTGGGCGGTCGTCGTCGGGCCGCTGCTCGGCTTCGCCGGTGTCGGGTTCGTCAAGACGACGAACCGGCTGCAGGGCATCGCCCCGACCGGGTGGAAGCTCCTCGTGGTGCTGCCGGTCGTCTTCGCACTCGTCGGCCTGGTCGCGGTGCCGTTCCCCGAGGTGATGGGCAACGGCCGGGCACTCGGCATCGCGGCCATGAACGCCGACCTCGACGGTCCGACCCTGCTCGGCATGACACCACTCCTGGCGCTGCTGGTGCTCGGCCTGCTGAAGACGGTCACCACGGCCGCGACGATCGGCGCCGGCGCGGTCGGTGGCACCCTGACGCCGTCGATCGCGATCGGCTCGGCACTCGGCGGGTTCCTCGGTGCCGCCTGGCTGCTGCTCTGGCCGGTGGACGGCGGCAGCATCGCCTCGTTCGCGTTCATCGGGGCGGCCGCGTTCCTGGCGACGACGATGCGCGCACCGTTCACGGCGCTCGTGCTCGTCGTCGAGTTCACGCAGCAGGGGACCGACATCCTCATCCCGTCCCTCCTGGCCGTCAGCGGATCGGTCGCCGTCGGGTACGTGCTGGCCCGCCGCCGCAGCGCCCAGATGGCCTGACGACCCGGCCGTCGGCCCTCGCGGGGACGCTGCTGGGCATCCGGTGGACGAGCCGGACCGACCGGTCGTGCCGTGGTTAGCATCGGCGCCAGGACGCGGAGCACCAGGCACCGCGGCGAGGTGAGGAGCCGGTCATGGCGGGATTCGACGACATCACGAAGAAGGCCCAG
Organism: Curtobacterium sp. MCPF17_031; assembly: GCF_003234035.1. Classification (NCBI taxonomy): domain Bacteria; kingdom Bacillati; phylum Actinomycetota; class Actinomycetes; order Micrococcales; family Microbacteriaceae; genus Curtobacterium; species Curtobacterium sp. MCPF17_031. The sequence goes on from NZ_QKSG01000008.1 coordinate 98,368, forward strand.
TCCTTCCTGCGGGACGGCAAGGTCCAGGACGCGCTCAAGAGCGAGAAGGCCGAGGGCGTCAGCGACAAGGTGTTCGACGGTGTCGCCGACGCCGTGAAGAAGGCCACCGGCGGCAAGTACGACGACAAGATCGACAAGGCCCGCGACGAGGCGGACAAGCGCGTCGGCAACGAGTAGCCCGGCGCGGCGCTGGCCCGACTGGACTGCACCGGGAAGAACGACCACGATTGACGGGTTGTCTGCCGGAGACGCACAGGAGGGCCAGCACCGTGACGATCGTTGCACCAGCGCCGACGGACGACTCCGTCGAGCCGCTCACCGAGGACGAGGTCGCCCGCATCCGGGCCGACTTCCCGATCCTGCAGCACGAGGTGAACGGGCAGCCGCTCGCCTACCTCGACTCCGGGGCCACGGCTGAGCGACCCGTGCAGGTCCTCGACGCCGAACGCCGCTTCCTCGAGCACGACAACGCCGCCGTGCACCGCGGCGCACACACCCTCGCCGCGCTGAGCACCGACGCCTACGAGGACGCCCGGGCCACCGTCGCCCGCTTCATCGGCGCCGCGAACCCGTCCGAAGTGGTCTGGACGGCGAACGCCACCGACGCCCTCAACCTCGTCGCGTACGGCATCCGGAACGCCAGCGCCGGCCGCGGTGGTCCCGAGGCCGACCGGTTCAGGATCGGTGCCGGGGACGAGATCCTGGTCACCGAGGCCGAGCACCACGCCAACCTCGTGCCATGGCAGGAGCTCGCCGCGGCCACCGGTGCGACGCTCCGCTGGGTGCCGGTGGACGACACCGGCTGCTGGAGCGCCGCCGACGCACTCGCGCACGTCACCGACCGCACCCGGGTCGTCGCGATCGCCCACGTCTCGAACGTCACCGGCATGATCGCCCCGGTCGCCGAGGTCGTCGCCGCGGCGCACGCGGTCGGGGCCCTCGTCGTCCTGGACGCCTGCCAGTCCGCGCCGCACCGTCCGCTCGACGTGCGCGCACTGGACGTCGACTTCGCCGCGTTCTCCGGGCACAAGATGCTCGGACCGAACGGCATCGGCGTGCTGTGGGGGCGCCAGGCCCTGCTCGACGCGCTGCCGCCGTTCCGCACCGGTGGGTCCATGATCACGACCGTGACGATGGAGCACACCGACTTCATGCCGGCACCCGAGCGCTTCGAGGCCGGGACCCAACCCGTGTCCCAGGCCGTGGCGCTCGCCGAGGCCGTCCGGTACCTGGAACGGATCGGCATGCAGCGGGTGCAGGCGCACGAGGAGCACCTGGCGCAGCGGATGCTCACCGGGCTCACCGCGGTGCCGGGCATCACCGTCGTCGGGCCGCCCGCCGGGGTCGCGCGCAGCGGCCTGGCCTCGTTCGTCGTCGACGGGGTGCACGCCCACGACGTGTCGCAGTACCTCGACGCGCAGGGCATCGCCGTCCGGTCGGGCCACCACTGCGCCCAGCCGCTGCACCGCCGGCTCGGCCTGACCGCCACCAGCCGGGCGAGCACCTACGTCTACACGACCGAGCAGGACGTCGACCGCTTCGTCACCGCCGTCAGCGAGATCCGCGGGTACTTCGGCGCCGACGCGGAGGACGCCTCGTGAGCAGCCTCGACAGCCTGTACCAGCAGGTCATCCTGGACCACGCCAAGGCCCGGCACGGTGACGGCCCGCTCGAGCACGCCGACGCCGAGCACTTCGAACGGAACCCGACGTGCGGGGACGAGATCACCGTGCGGCTGCGTCTGGAGCCCGGCACCGACCGCATCGCCGAGGTCGCCTGGCAGGGGGACGGGTGCTCGATCTCGATGGCGTCCGCTTCGGTCCTGACCGACATGGCCGTCGGGCGGACCGTTCCGGAGCTCCTCGCCCTGACCGAGGAGTTCCGCACGATGATGCGCTCCCGCGGTGCCGGCGAGCCGGACGAGGACGTGCTCGAGGACCTCGTCGCGTTCCACGGTGTCTCGAAGTTCGTCATGCGCGTCAAGTGCGGGATGCTCGCCTGGGTCGCCGCCGAGACGGCGGCGCAGCAGGCGGTCGCGGCGCGCTGAGGCGCGTCCCGCGCCGAGGGCGCGGATCGGCGGCAGCCCACCGGACGGGAGGTGCGGTGCCAGCGGGTGCCGTGCCTCCCGTCGCCGTGTCTCCCGTCTGACGCGCCCGCCTCCGACGCCGGTCAGTCGGCGACGTCGGCGACGTCAGCCGGGTCGGGCTGCCGGTCGGCTCCATCGCTGCGGAGCGACCGGACCATGCTCCGCAGGAGTCGTCTGGCGGCTGCGCGGTCGTCCTCGTCGAGGTCGCCGAGCATCCGGTCCTCGACGGAGCGGACGGCAGCGGTCGCCGCGGCCAGGTCCCGCCGCCCACGATCGGTCAGTCGTGCCGGCATGACCCTGCCGGCACGGGCCTCGGTGGGCCTCGTGACGACTCCGTCCCGCTCCAGTGTCCGCAGGAGGACGTTCATCGACTGCCGGGTCACGAACGTGCCGCGGGCCAGTTCGGAGTTCGACGAACCCGGGCGCTGGGCGAGCAGTTCCAGGCAGGCGTAGTGCGTCACGGTCATGCCGAGCGGCCTGAGGACGGCCTCCATCGACGCACGGAGCGCGCTCGCGGTCTCCTTGAGGAGGTACCCGATCGAGGTCGGCAGGTCAACGCCGTGTCCGTCTTGACTCATGTCAGAAGTCTGACATACGCTCGTCCATGTCAGAAGCCTGACATCAACAGAAGGAGCAACCCCATGCCCGTCACCGGCCCCGACTTCGTCTCCCTGCAGGTCCGCGACCTCGACGCGTCGCAGGCGTTCTACGAGCGGTACCTCGGCCTGGTCCGCTCGCCCGCCGGCCCCCCGCACGCCGTGGTCTTCACCACGACACCGGTCGCCTTCGCGCTGCGGGACATCGTCCCCGGAACCGACCTCGCCGCGGCGGACCAGCCCGGCGTCGGCGTCGCGCTCTGGCTGCACGGCACCGAGGTCCAGGCGATGCACGACGCTCTGCAGGCCGACGGCCACCGCATCGTCGCCGCGCCGATCGACGGGCCGTTCGGTCGGACGTTCACCTTCGCCGACCCGGACGGCTACCACGTGACGCTGCACGACAAGGCCTGACGCGGTCGTCGGCCCCGCGCGCAGCGCACCGAGCGCGGGGCGGCGGACGTCGGCGTCACGGGGCGTCACGGTCCGTGACGCACCCCCGGTACCCGTCGTACGGTCGCGTCGTGACCACGAACCGCGAGCCCCGGCAGATCCGCTTCAACGCGTTCGACATGAACTGCGTCGCCCACCAGTCCTCCGGACTGTGGCGCCACCCGCGCGACCGTTCCCGGCACTACAACGACCTGTCCTACTGGACCGACCTGGCGAAGACGCTCGAGCGCGGTGCGTTCGACGGCATCTTCATCGCCGACGTCCTGGGCACGTACGACGTGTACGGCGGCACGAACGAAGCGGCGCTCCGTACAGGGTCGCAGGTGCCGGTGAACGACCCGATCCTGCTCGTGTCGGCGATGGCGGCCGTGACCGAGCACCTGGGGTTCGGGATCACCGCCGGCACCGCCTACGAGCACCCGTACCCGTTCGCCCGACGCATCTCGACACTCGACCACCTGACGAAGGGCCGCGTCGGCTGGAACGTCGTCACCGGGTACCTGCCGAGCGCCGCACGCAACATGGGGCAGACCGACCAGCTCAGCCACGACGACCGGTACGACGTCGCCGACGAGTACCTCGAGGTCCTCTACAAGCTGTGGGAGGGCTCGTGGGAGGACGACGCCGTCATCGAGGACCGCGAGACCGGCGTCTTCACCGATCCGGCGAAGGTGCACCCGATCGAACACCACGGCAAGCACTTCGACGTGCCGGGCATCCACTTGTCCGAGCCCTCCGTGCAGCGTTCACCCGTCATCTACCAGGCCGGTGCGTCACCGCGCGGCATCCGCTTCGCGGCCGAGAACGCCGAAGCCGTGTTCGTCGGGGCGCCCACCCTGCCGCAGCTCGCGGTGACCGTCGGCAAGATCCGGGACGCACTGGAGGCTGCTGGTCGCGACCGGTACGCCGCCAAGGTCTACACGCTGCTCACCGTGATCACCGACGAGACCGACGAGCTCGCGCAGGCGAAGTACCGCGACTACCTCTCGTACGCGTCCGAGGAGGGCGCGCTCGTGCTCAACTCCGGCTGGATGGGCGTCGACCTGTCGCAGTACGACCTGGACGAACCGCTCGGCAACATCGAGTCCAACGCCATCCAGTCGGCCGCCGCGAACCTGTCCGCCGCGACGGGTGAGGACGGCACCACCTGGACGGTCCGCGACATCGCGCGTCAGACGGCGATCGGCGGCCTCGGCCCGGTCGAGGTCGGCAGCGGGGCGACGATCGCGCAGCGGCTCGTCGACATCCAGGAGCAGACCGACGTCGACGGGTTCAACCTGGCGTACGCGGTGACTCCGGGCACGTGGGAGGACGTCATCGGGTTCGTCATCCCGGAGCTCCGGGCCCGCGGTGCCTACCCCGAGGGGTACCGCGAGGGGTCACTGCGGAACAAGCTGTCCGGGCGCGGGGACCGGCTGCCGGAGGAGCACCGCGGAGCGTCGTTCCGGGTGCGGGAGCCCGCGTCGGCGTGACGGACTGACCGCCGGAGGTCCGGCCGGCGCCCCGCCGACCGGCGAGGGCACGCAGGGCTGACCGGCGAGGCCACGCAGGGGCTCGGTCGTAGGGTGGGCGGGTGATGGAGTCGACGACAGCCGTGCGGGTCGCCGAGCCAGGGTCGCGGGAGTTCGATGCCGCCTGCATCGACCTCTGGGTGGCGGCGGTCGCCGCACGTGACGGTCGCCCCGAGGACCCGGCAGTCCGGGCACGAGCGGCGGAGAAGTTCGCCGCCGGACGCGTCGCCTTCGTGGTCGCGCCGGGGGCAGACGGCGCGGTCCGTGGTTTCGCCCTCGTCACGACACCGGGCAGCGGTGGGGGAGCGAGCCCGTCGGACGCCGCGTACCTGAGCCTGCTCGCCGTCGATCCGTCGGCGCAGGGCAGCGGTCTCGGCCGGGCGCTCCTCGTCGCCGCGGTGCAGGAAGCCCGCGCCGCCGGACACGAGCACTGCATGCTGCACGCGCTCGAGGACAACGCCCCCGCCCTCCGCCTCTACCGCAGCGCGGGGTTCCGGCCGGTCGGCGAGCCGTTCCCGCACGCGCTGAGCGGCCGACCGACGCGGACCTACGTGGTCTGACCCGCGCCTCCCGGCCGGGACGGCACGACCGGCGCCCAGTCGCCCTGCCCGGCGGCCCGACCGTCCCCGGAGGACCGACCCGTCACTCGACGCCGGACCCACGGGACGACGTGGTCGCGGTAGTACCGGAGTTCCTCGCCCACCGACGTCTTCGTCGGGTCCGGCACGCGCGGGACCGCGGCCTCCGGACCGTCGGCGATCGCGTGCAGTGCCAGGTCGGCGACCCGCTGGTGTCCGAGCGGGTTCATGTGCAGGCGGTCCTCGGACCAGAACTCGGCGCGGCCGAGGTGCGCGTCGCGTGAGACGTCGACGAACGGCAGCCCGCGCTCGCGACTGAACCCGGTCAGCGCCTCGGCCCAGGCGTCACCGCGGGCGTTGATGAGCCGTCCGAGGGGCAGCCGTGCACTCGGGTCCGCGGGGCTGAGCAGTGCGAGCCGGATCCCATGGGCGGCGACGACGTCCGCGGCCTCGGCCAGGCGTCCGAGCAGCACGTCGACGTCGTAGCCGGGGCGGAGCATGTCGTTGCCGCCGCCGCAGAAGGTGATGAGCGTCGGTGCCGGGTCGAGGGCGAGGGCGGCGTCCAGCTGCCCGTCGAGGACCCCCGCGAGCAGACGACCGCGGATCGCCAGGTTGGCGTACGACACCGGCCGGGACAGGTGGTCCGCCAGGCCGACTGCCAGGCGCCCCGCCCAGCCGGGGAACGGGACGTCCCCGTCGTCGCCGACACCCTCGGAGAAGCTGTCCCCGATGGCGACGTAGCGGACGGGATCGGTGCGGGCGGGCACGGCGGACATGGTCCTCCTCGGTGAGACTCGGTCGTGGCGTCATCCATCGTGCTCCTCATGCGCAGGCCGTGCTGAGGGAAGGCTGCCCTCACCACGAAATGCCCGGTCAGGGCAGCCTTCCCTTGCTGGTGCGATCAGCTGACAAGTGCTTTCCTTTCCTCATGTCGACCGCTGCTGACCTCGCGCTCCCCGTCACCGGGCACGACGACGCCACGAGCGCCGCCCGCCTGAACTGGTTGCGCGCCGGGGTCCTGGGCGCCAACGACGGCATCGTGTCCGTCGCCGCCGTCCTCGTCGGTGTCGCCGGGACCGGCGCGGCCGCCGGACCGGTCCTGGCCGCGGGTACTGCTGCCCTCGTCGGTGGCGCCGTGTCGATGGCGCTCGGCGAGTACGTGTCCGTCAGCGGCGCCCGTGACGCCCAGCGCACCGGGCAGGCCGCACACCAGGCACAGCTCGAGGCCGAGTCCGAGGACCAGGCCACCATCGCCGCGCACTACCGCGGGCTCGGGGTCTCCCCGGACGTCGCCGACACCGTCGCCGCCGAACTCGTGCGCCCCGAGGTCCGGGGCCGCCGTGCCGCCGCCGCCCTCCGCGACGCCGAGGACGAGGTCGTCAGCCCCTGGCGCGCCGCCTGGGTCTCCGCCGCGACCTTCACCGTCGGTGCCGCCCTGCCGTTCCTCGCGATGCTGCTCGCCCCGGCGTCGAGCCAGATCCTCGTCACCGTCGTCGCCGTCCTCATCGCGCTCGCCGTCACCGGCACCACCGGCGCGACCCTCGGTGGCGCACCCCGCGGTCGGGCGACCGTCCGCGTCGTGCTCGGGGGAGCACTCGCACTCGCTGCCACCTACGGCGCCGGGACCCTGCTCGGGGCACACGTGTCCTGACGCGCGTGCGCGGCGCTCGACGGGCGGGTCGCGTCGCGTCGCGCACGTCGCCTCGCGTCGTGCGCGTGGGTCCGGCCCGAGATGCCGAAATGCCGGCATCTCGCGGGTCGAGACGCCAGCATCTCGGCACCCGGACGATCTGCGTGCGGTGAGTTGCGACATCACGTGACGCGCGGCGGTGAGGTGGGACGTGGGTGCGGTAGCGCGCCGACGGACGGGAGGCCCGGACCGCGTGACCGACGTCGGTCACGTGATCCGGGCCTCCCGTCCGGCACGGCGCCGGGTCAGTCCGCGGCGGTCAGCACCGCCTTCGGCACCCGGTGCAGCGTGACGGCACCGACCGCATCGAACGGGTGCAGCGGGTCCGGAGCGCCGGACCCCGTCGGCCCGCCGAGCTTCGAGTCGCCCACGGCGCTGAGCACCGCGTAGGCGTCGTCCGGGGTCCAGCCGTGCTCGTCGACGAGGAACGCGAAGGCGTCCTCGTACCCGCGGCGGATGCTCTCCTGCACCGGCTCGCCGAGCCCGACGAAGAGCCACTCGTCGTCGGTCTCGATGCGTGGCGCGCGGAGCGCGGGGCCGCCCTTGACCAGGTCGACGGAGACGACGGCGGTGCCCTGCGCTTCGATCGCGACGAACGAGGACTCGCCCTCGGCCATGATCGCGTGGATGTCGCCGATCGACAGCAGCGCGCCCGGTACCCGGACCGGCAGGTACACCGTCGAGCCGGGGCGGGCCTCGGTGACGTCCATGTTCCCGCCCTCGGCGTACGCGGGCATGATCGTGGAGTTCTCGCCCTCTGCCGGTGCGGTGCCGATGCAGCCGATCATCGGCCGGACCGGGAAGGCGTGCCTGTTCGAGACCCGTACGACGCCGTCCTCGATCGGGCAGCGGCGGGTGAACACCCGGTCGCCCATCACGTGCTGCAACGCTCCGGAGCCGGGCAGCGAGACCGACCAGCCGTGCGTGGTCAGCTCGATGTCGTGGATCGTCACCGCGAGGGTGTCGCCCGGTTCAGCGCCCTCGACGTACACCGGACCCGTCACCGGGTTGATCGGTGCCTGCAGCTGGGCCATGTCGTGGTGCTCGTCGAGTTCGGCGTAGACGGCGTCGGTCGTCTCGAAGCCGATCGTCTCGCCGGTGCCGGGGGCGATCGTCAGCACGGGCTCCCGGTCGGCGGAGTACCCGGGACGGCCGAGCGTGTTCGGCAGGTGGTGGTCGGCGGTCATCGGTGGTCCTCGTCCGTCGAGATCGGGCTGGCGGTCGTGCTGCTGGCGGGCGCGCCGGTGGGGTCGCCTTCACCCAGGGTGCCCGGCTCCTCGGAACCGACATCGGTGGAACGGCCGGTGGAGCGGTAGTACAGGAAGACGCCGGCGCCGACGATGAGCCAGACGATGCCGCCGACCTTCGCCTCGACGGCCGCGTTGAGCAGCACGTACCCGATGATCAGGAACCCGATCAGCGGCACGACCAGGTGCTGCAGCCAGTTGCGCGACTTCCCCTTCACGATGTGGTGCACGAACACCGACACGTGCAGGAGCATGAAGCCGAACAGGGCACCGAAGTTCACCAGCGACGAGATCGTGTCGATCTGCCCGACGAAGAACAGCACCAGGATCGCGGACAGCACCGAGACGACGAGGATCGCGTTCTGCGGGACCTGACGGCCGTTGAGCTTGTGCAGGAAGGCGGGCAGCTGCCGGTCACGGCTCATCGAGAACAGCAGGCGGCTCGTCGCAGCCTGCGCGGCCATGGCGTTCGCGATGCCCACGGCCAGGACGTTGACCGCGAAGAACGCCGTCGCCCACCCGCTCGACGACGCCTGCTCGACGATCGTGAAGAACGCGTTGCCCGCCTCGCTGTCCGAGAAGGAGTCACGGCCGGCGGCGAGGGCGCTGGCGAGCCAGGTCTGCACGACGAACAGGAACGCGACGATGACGAGCGCCAGGATCATCGCGAGACCGGCGCCGCCGCGGCGGCCGGTGGACTCCTCGGACAGCGTGGAGATGCCGTCGAAGCCCAGGAAGCTCAGCACCGCGATCGACAGCGCGGAGGCGATCAGTGGAGCCGACACCTTCGCCGGGTCGAACACCTGGTCGGTGCTGAAGGACGCTCCCGGAACCGTGCCACCGGTCAGGGCGACGATCGCGATGACGACGAAGACGACCACGAACACGAGCTCGATGAGCAGGAAGATCCGGTTCGCCAGCTTCAGGGACGACACCCCGGCCAGGTTGATGACGGTGTTGATCGCCACGAAGACGAGCGCCCACAGCCACCGCGGGGTGCCCGGGAAGATGCCGACCATGCTCTCGGCCGCGAACACGTAGAGCAGGGTCGGGACGAGCAGGTAGTCGAGCAGGATCGCCCAGCCGGCGAAGAAGCCCGCCGTCGGGTGGATACCACGGCCGACGTACGAGAAGACGCTGCCGGCCAGGGGGATCGACTTCGCCATCTGGGCGTAGGCCAGGGCCGTGAAGATCATCGCGACGAGGCCGACCAGGTAGACGAGCGGCACCATGCCGGACGACGCGTTGTAGACGGTGCCGAAGATCGCCCACGGGGCGATCGGCACCATGAAGACGAGCCCGTAGACGAGCAGGTCGGTGGTGGAGACGGAGCGTTTGAGCTCCTGCTTGTAGCCGTAGGCCTCGAGCTGCTGCTGTGCGGAGAGCTCGCTGTGCTGCTGCGACATGTCGGGTTCCGTTTCGGGGAGGAGGGACGGTGCAGGGATGGGCGGGTCAGCCGGTGGGCTGGGCGTCGTGCTCGGCCAGGAAGGCGCCGATGACGCGACGGAACTCCTGCGGCTGCTCCAGGTGGGTGCAGTGGCTGGCGCCGGGGAAGACGTGCTGGCGTGCGTCCGTGATGTGCTGCACGAACGGCTGCCAGGTGGCGGGGGTCGCTTCGTCGTGCTCACCGGCGACGACGAGGGTCGGGACGTCCACCTGGTCGAGGCGGTCGATGACGGACCAGTCCCGCAGCGAGCCGATGACGTGGAACTCGTTCGGCCCGTTCATCGTGTGGTAGACGGTCGGCTCCGCTTCCATCTGCTCCTCGGAGGCCACGAAGTCCGCGGGCATCGGGACCACTCGGCAGACGTGGCGCTCGTAGAAGACCTGGGTGGCGGCGAGGTACTCCGGGTCCTCGACGGTGCCCGCGGCCTCGTGCCGGGTGAGGGCGTCCTGCACGTCGTCGGGCAGCTGCGCACGGAGTTCCGCCGCCCCGTCGACCCACAGCTGCATGGATGCGGGGGAGTTGCAGATCGACAGGCTCGCGATGCCGCCCGGTCGTCGGACGGCGATCTCGGCTCCGAGCATGCCGCCCCACGACTGCCCGAGGACGTGGTGCTCGCCGAGGTCCAGGTGTGCGACGAGCGCGAGGTACTCGTCGACGAAGAGCTGCGGCTGCCAGAGGTCGGCGGGGGCGTCGGGGCGGTGGCTGCTCCGGCCGCAACCGAACTGGTCGTGGTGCACCACCGTCCGACCCGTCTCGTCGGCGAAGGCCTCGAGGTTCCGGAGGTAGTCGTGGGCCATCCCCGGGCCGCCGTGCAGCACGACGAGGGGCAGCGCACCCGGGACGGGGCGGTCGGGTTCGGTGATCCGGTACCAGGTCTCGCCGTCCTGGAACGGCATCGTGCTCTCGGTGATGCGGGACATGGGGTGAGCATGGCCCGTCCAAAGGTCCCAGGCAAGACCTTTTCCGCTCGTTTAACGTGGCCGTAACAGGACACCCGGGCGACCGGGGTCAGGGTGGAGGGCGGAAGGGGTGCCGGTGACCGATCGCGCGACGGAGACCCGGGTCGACGAGGTCGAGGACCGGCTCGTGACCGCGGTTGCCGTCGGTGAGTACCTCCCCGGCTCCCGGCTGCCACCCGAACGCGAACTCGCCGGCCTGCTCGGGGTCGCCCGCGTCACGGTCCGCGGCGCGCTCGCCCGGCTCGTCGACCGCGGGTTGCTCGAGACCCGACGCGGCCGGGGCGGCGGGACCTTCGTCCGCGACCAGGAGGCCGGCGCCGCCTCGGACTCGGTGGGGCGCACGCTCCTGGCACGGTGGGCGGGGATCCAGGACACGGCCGACGCGATCGCGATCCTGCACGGTGCGCTCGCCGCAGCCGCCGCCGAACGGATCACCGCGGACCAGGCGGCCGGACTCCGGGAACGACTCGAGGCCTTCCGCACCGCGACCTCGGGGTTCGCCAAGCAGCAGGCCGACGCGGTCCTGCACCGCAGCATCATCGACGCAGCGCAGAACGACGTGCTCCGCACCACGCTCGCGTCGCTCGAGTCGCAGATCTCGATCGCGGCTCCGGCGCACCTCTGGGGGACCGTCGACGGGATGGCGGCGATGGAGGCCCGGGCGCTGCGGGACCACGAGGAACTGGTCGAGGCAGTCTGTGCGGGACGGGTGGCGGACGCCGGGCGCATCGCACGGCAGCACGTGGGGATCGACGTCGAGTTGCTGGAGCGCGCGATGCTCCGGGCGGGACAGGTGCCGACCGGGCCGGTGTGACGATGCCGGACGGGGAGGGCAGGGACACGGGAGGCCCGTGGCGGAGTCGCCACGGGCCTCCCGTGCTGCTGGTGCTGCTGGTGTGGTGCTGCCGGTGTCGTCCGGGTCAGACGTCGCGGCGCTTGGCGACGGTCATCGCCAGGGCGTTCACGACGACGACCTCGGCCAGGAGCACACCGGCACCGCTCCAGCCGTTGAGCGTGATGCCCTTCGGCGCGGGGGCACCCGAGTCGAACTGGTACAGGTGGGCACCGGCCGCGTCGGGCAGGAACTGGGTCACGTCGTTCAGCCAGTCGAGGTTCGCCAGCCCGGCGACGAGGCTGATGACCACGGGCAGGACCAGCAGGATGCCGAGCGTGATCGCGATGCCGCCCGCGCTCGAACGGACGAGCAGGCCGATACCGAAGGCGAGCAGTGCCAGCAGGGTGACGTCCACCGACGCACCGAGGATCGGCATCCAGACGGACGGGTCGGCCAGGTCGGGTTCGAGTCCCTTGCCGACCTGCAGGGCCGTCGAGATCGCGACGCCGATCCAGTTCGCCACCGCGCTGACGACGAAGGTGGTGACCGCGAGGACGGTCGCCTTCGCGACCAGGGCGCCGAGCCGACCGGGGTCGGCGGTGAAGGTCGACCGGATCTGTCCGGTGGCGTACTCGCCGGTGATGATGAGCACACCGAGCACGCCCACGACCAGGGCGGTCAGGTAGACGCTGATCGTGTTGATGCTGACGATCATGGCGTTCGCGCCGACGGTGCTCTGCTCGGCCCGTCCCGGTTCGAAGGCGGACCCGAGCAGGACGGCCAGGCCGAGGGTCAGGACGGCGATGACGGCGTAGCACCAGAACGTCGACCGGATGCTCCGGAACTTGATCCACTCGCTGCGGACGAGTCGGGTGTAGCCGAGGTGCACGTCGCGCGAGGACAGGTCCCCACGGTGGCGGTGCTGCTGGGTCGTCGGCTGGTCGGTCTTCTGCGGGGCGCTCATCGGGCTCCCTCCGATCGGTACTCGACGTCGTCGCGGGTGAGGGCCATGTAGGCCTCTTCCAGGCTCGCGCCGGTCGGGGTGAGTTCGTGCAGGACGACGCCGGCGCGGGCGGCGATGTCGCCGACGGTCGGTGCGTCCGGTCCGACGACGAGGAACGAGCCGTCCTCGCGCTGGGTGACCGTCGCGTTCGGGCCGATGGCGGTGAACAACTGGTCCGGCATCGGGGTGCGGACGACGACGCGCGCCAGGCTCACGTTGCCCGCGTGGTCACCGGCACCGGCGACGAACTCGGCGATCGGGGCGTCGGCGAGCACCTTGCCACGACCGAGCACGACCACGCGGTCGGCGGTCTGGGCCATTTCGCTCATCAGGTGGCTGGAGAGGAACACGGTCCGGCCCTCTCCGGCCATCCGACGGGCGAGCTGTCGGACCCAGAGGACCCCGTCGGGGTCCAGGCCGTTCACGGGCTCGTCGAGGATCAGGGTCTGCGGGTCGCCGAGCAGCGCTGCGGCGATCCCGAGCCGCTGCCCCATGCCGAGCGAGAAGCCGCCGACCCGCTTGCGGGCGACGGACTCGATGCCGGTCATGTCCATGACCTCGTGCACCCGCCGCTTCGGGATGCCGTGCGTCGCGGCGAGCGCGAGGAGGTGGTTGTACGCGCTCCGACCGGAGTGCACCGCCTTCGCCTCGAGCAGTGCGCCGACCTGCCGGAGCGGGTCGCGGTAGCTCTGGTACGGGCGGCCGTTCACCGTCGCCGTACCGGAGGTCGGCTCGTCGAGCCCCATGATCATGCGCATGGTCGTCGACTTGCCGGCGCCGTTCGGGCCGAGGAAGCCGGTGACGCTGCCGGGGTGCACGACGAACGAGACGTCGTCGACCGCGAGTTTGGGGCCGTAGCGCTTGGAGAGGTGCTGTACTTCGATCATCGCCGCCCACCGTACGGGGACGCCGGAGCCGGCCGCCTCCCCCTGGAGGCGGAGATCGCGACCTGCCTCGTGATCCTGCCGAGCGCCTCCCGTCGGCGACGGACGAACACCGGTGTCCTGCGCCGAACCCTCCCGCCACTTCGGAACGATCGTTCCAAGGCGGGGGTGATGTCACACGGTCGTCACACAGGGGAAACGGGCGGCGCGACCGAGGTCCGTAGCTTCGTGCCCAGGCAGACGCCGACCTCACCCTCTCCCACTCCGGAGGACGTCATGGCAACAGAAGTCGCGACACCCGTCGCAGCGCCCCACGCCCCCCTCACGCCGACCGCCCCGGCGGGCGCCGGCCTGATCAAGCCCGGGTACGACCCGGCCCTCACGAACGAGGACCTCGCCCCGCTGCGGAAGCAGACCTGGACCAGCTACAACGTGTTCGCGTTCTGGATGTCGGACGTCCACTCCGTCGGCGGGTACGTCACCGCCGGCTCGCTCTTCGCGCTCGGGATCGCCAGCTGGCAGGTGCTCGTCGCCCTGGTCGTCGGCATCCTGATCGTGCAGGTCTTCGCGAACCTCGTCGCGAAGCCGTCGCAGCGCACCGGCGTGCCGTACCCGGTGATCAACCGCGCGGTCTTCGGGGTCCTCGGTGCGAACGTCCCCGCGATCATCCGCGGACTCATCGCGATGGCCTGGTACGGCGTGCAGACCTTCCTGGCCGCCCAGTCGCTCAACATCGTGTTCCTCAAGTTCATCCCCGGCGCAGCCGCCCTCCTGGAGCCGTCGTTCCTCGGGTTGAACGCGCTCGGCTGGATCTCCTACGCCGTCCTCTGGGTCGCCCAGGGCGCCCTGTTCTGGATGGGCATGGACGCGATCCGGAAGTTCATCGACTGGGCTGGTCCCGCGGTGTACGTCGTGATGATCGCGCTCGCCGTGTACCTCGTCGCGACCGCCGGCATCGGCAACATCTCACTGACGCTCTCGGTCGGTGCGCCGATGTCCTTCGGTGCGAGCATCCCGGTGATGCTGTCCGCGATCGCCCTGGTCGTCAGCTACTTCTCCGGCCCGATGCTCAACTTCGGCGACTTCTCGCGGTACGGCAGGTCCTTCGCGGCCGTCAAGCGCGGCAACATGCTCGGCCTGCCGATCAACTTCCTGTTCTTCTCGATCCTCACCGTGTTGTGCGCCAGTGCGACCGTCCCGGTGTTCGGCAAGCTCATCACCGACCCGATCGAGACCGTGCAGGCCATCGGCGCCCCGTTCGCGATCCTGCTCGGCGGACTCACCTTCGTCACCGCGACGGTCGGCATCAACATCGTCGCCAACTTCATCAGCCCCGCGTTCGACTTCTCCAACGTCGCACCCCGCCGGATCAGCTGGCGGATGGGCGGCATGATCGCCGCGGTCGGGTCCGTGCTGCTCACCCCGTGGAACTGGTACGGCAACGACCAGGCGATCCTCTACACGCTCGGCGTCCTCGGGGCACTGATCGGCCCGCTCTTCGGCATCCTGATCGCCGGCTACTACATCGTCGGCAAGCAGCGGGTCGCCGTGGACGACATGTACTCCAAGGACCCGGCCGGCCGGTACTGGTACCGGAAGGGGTTCAACCCGAACGCCATCTGGACGCTCGTCACGACCGGTGCGGTGTCCGTCGCCAGCGCTGTGCTCCCGCCGGCCCTCGGGGTCGTCCCGTGGTTGAGCAGCTACAGCTGGTTCATCGGCTGCGGCCTCGGCCTCGTCGTCTTCTGGGCGCTCGAGCGTCGGTCGCCCGCCATGCCGCTCCTCGACGCCGACGACCCGACGGTCGACGACGGCGCCGCCCTCGGCCGCGCCTGACCGCCCTCGGTCGCGCCTGACCGGGGGACCCTCCCTGCACAGGGGCACCGCCGCACCGACTCCGGCAGGTGCCCCTGTGGACAGCCGGGAGGCCCGCCACCAGCCCGCGAGGATCGTCACCACCCACGCTCCACCCGCTCCACCGGAAGGACCCACGATGCGCATCCGCGTCGTCAACCCCAACACCACCGTCTCGATGACGGCGGCCATCGGCCGTGCCGCAGCCGCTGTCGCCGGACTGGGAACGGTCATCGAAGCCGTCCAGCCCAGCATGGGTCCGGCGTCGATCGAGAGCCACTACGAGGAAGCGCTGGCCGTGCCGGGGCTCCTCGAACAGGTGCTCGCCGGGGAGCGCGACGGGGTGGACGCCACCGTCGTCGCGTGCTTCGGGGACCCGGGCATCGACGCGGCGCGCGAGATCGCCCGCGGCCCGGTGATCGGCATCGCCGAAGGGGCGTTCCGGACCGCCGCGATGCTCGGTCGGCGCTTCGGCGTCGTGACCACGCTCGAGCGGACGACCGGCCGTGCACGCGAACTCGCCGACCGCTACGGCTGCGCGTCCCTGCTGACCGAGGTCCGGGCGTGCGAGGTGCCCGTGCTGCAGCTCGACGACCCGTCATCCGGCGCCCGGCAGCTCGTGGTCGACGAATGCCGTCGGGTGATCGCGAACGGCGCCGACGCCGTGGTGCTCGGCTGTGCGGGGATGGCGGAGTTCTGCGCGTCGGTGTCCGAGGAGATCGGGGCCCCGGTCGTCGACGGCGTCAGCGCCACGACCCTCCTCGCCGAGACGCTCGTCCGACTCGGGCTGACCACCGGCAAGCACGGCGAGTACGCGCCGCCGCCGCCCAAACGGTTCACCGGGGTGCTCGCGTCCTTCGAGCTCGACGGCGCCCGCGCGATAGTCGGAGCGGACGCATGACGAGCCTCCAGACCGCCGCGGTGGCGGACGCCGTCACGCCCGCCGACCTCGTGCTCCGTGCCCGCCGAACGTGGATCGACGGCGCTTTCCGTCCCGCCGCCGTCGTCGTCCGCGACGGGCGTGTGGCGTCCGTCGAGCCGCTCGACACCGACGTCGTCGGGCACCACGACGCGACAGTCCCCGACGCCCACGTCCTGTTGCCCGGGCTCGTCGACACCCACGTCCACGTGAACGAGCCCGGGCGCACCGAGTGGGAGGGCTTCGCGTCCGCCACCCGCGCAGCGGCCCTCGGTGGGGTGACCACCGTCATCGACATGCCGCTCAACTCGATCCCGGCCACCGTGGACGTCCCCGCGCTGCAGGTCAAACGGGCCAGCGCCGCCGGACGCGTCGCGGTCGACGTCGGGTTCTGGGGCGGAGCGGTCCCGGACAACGCCGGCACGCTCGCCGGCCTGCACGACGCCGGGGTCTTCGGCTTCAAGTGCTTCACCGCCCCGTCCGGGGTCGACGAGTTCCCGCACCTCGACCCGAGGCAGCTCCGGGCCGCGATCGCCGAGGTCGCCGCCCTCGACGCGCTCCTCATCGTCCACGCCGAGGACCCGGACCACCTCGTCGAGCACGACGCCCTCGGCCCGCGCTACCAGGACTTCCTCGACACCCGACCCGTCCAGGCGGAACGGTCCGCGATCGCCCGCGTGATCGACGGTGCGCGGGAGACCGGTGCCCGGGTGCACGTCCTCCACCTCTCCGACGCCGGCGCGCTCCCGATGATCCGCGCGGCGAAGGACGACGGCGTGCGGATCACCGTCGAGACCTGCCCGCACTACCTGGCCTTCGAGTCCGGCTCGATCCCGGACGGTGCCACGGCCTACAAGTGCTGCCCGCCGATCCGCGACGACGCCAACCGGGACGCACTGTGGGCCGGCCTCCTCGACGGCACCATCGACATGGTGGTCTCGGACCACTCGCCCTCGACCGCCGACCTCAAGGTCGACGACTGGGGCCTCGCCTGGGGCGGCATCGCCGGCCTGCAGGTGGGCTTCCGAGCGCTGTGGACCGAGGCCGCCCGCCGGGGGCTGCCCCTCGAGGCGGTCCTGCCCGCCGTGACCACCGGACCGGCGGCGCTCGCCGGGTTCACCGACCGTGGCCGGATCGTGCCGGGTGCGCTCGCACACTTCGCCGTGTTCGACCCGGACGCCGAGTCCACGATCGACGTCGACGCCCTGGCACACCGGAACCCGGTGTCCGCGTTCGACGGGCTCCAGGTCCGCGGCCGGGTCACCCAGACGTGGCTCCGCGGGCGGCGTGTCACCGGCACCACCGACGGCGTCACGACGGTGGACGTGGTCGCCGGGGAGCTGGTGGACCGTGGCTGAGACACGCACCGCCGCCGGCGTGCACGTCGGGTCGACGCCCGACGACGTCCTGTGGGGGCAGCTGCCGAGCCGCGACGACGCCCCCGTCCGCGCGGTCGCCCCGGGCACGGTCGTGACGATCGACACCGTCAGCCACGAAGGGCTGTTGTCCGACCAGGGGTCCGACCCGGTGGCGTTCTTCGGTGGGCACGGCGTCGAACCGGATGCCGTGCTCCAGGACGCGATCGACATCGTGCGGGATCTCGACCGGAACGCCGCCGACGGTCCGCACGTGGTGTCCCGACCGATCGCCGTCACCGGAGCCGAACCCGGCGACGTGGTGTCGGTGGCGATCCTCGCGGCGGTGCCTCGGGTGCCGTACGGGGTGATCTCGAACCGGCACGGACGCGGAGCACTCCCCGGGGAGCTCCCGCGCGGTGACGGCCCCGTCTCGGTGTTCGCCGACGTCGTGACCCGCGACGGCGTCGACCACGGCCGGCTGCCGGTGGTGGCGGGCGGTCCCCGCGTGGTGACCTTCCCGCTCCGACCGTTCCCCGGCATCGTCGGGATCACCGTCGACAGCGACGTCCGGCCGCACTCCGTCCCGCCGGGGGCCCACGGCGGGAACATCGACATCGCCCTGCTGACGGCCGGGTCGACGCTGCACCTGCCCGTGCAGGTGCCGGGAGCCGGTGTGTACGTCGGCGATCCGCACTTCGCCCAGGGCGACGGCGAGGTCGCCCTCACCGCGATGGAGGCCTCGCTCCGCCTGACCCTGCGCCTCGACGTGGTCCCGCGTGCCACTGCGCTCCGGCGCTTCGGTGCCCTGGTCGGTCCGATCGCCGAGACGACCGAGTTCCTCGTGCCGACGGGCATGGACGCCGACCTGGACGAAGCCGTACGCCGATGCGTCCGGGCGGCGATCACCCTGCTCCGGGCACGGTGGGGCGTCGACGAGCACCTGGCGTACGCGTACCTCAGCGCCGCGACCGACTTCCGCATCTCGCAGGTCGTTGACCTCGTCTGCGGCGCGCACGCGACCATCCGCAAAGCGGACTTCGACGCGGTGGTGCCGTGCGGCTGACGGGGACGTGGCCCGCCGGCCTCGAGTCGGCGTTCCACGAGTACGAGTCGGCCCTGATGCGGGACGACACCGCCGTGCTCGACGCGCTGTTCGAACCCGGCCCGGGCACCCTGCGCGGTGACGGCGCCGGCCTGCTGCGCGGGCACGGGCAGATCAGTGCGTTCCGCTCGTCCCGCGGCGGTGTCGCCCGCCGGGAACTCGTCGGCGTGGACGTGCAGGTCCTCGGCCCGGACGCCGTGCTGGTCGTGGGCGAATCGCAGTTCGTCGACGGCGGGCGCGGCCTGCAGACCCAGCTCTGGTGCCGGACCGACGGCGCATGGCTGATCCGCACGGCGCACGTCACCGGACGCGCGCCGGCGTTCGACCGGTCCGTCTGGCGCGTGCTCGGCGACCCGCTCGTCCCCGGCGGTGGTGCCGACGCCGGCCTCGGTCCTGGTGCTGGTCCCGGTCCTGGTGCTCGCCCCGGTCCCCTCGCCGGGGTCCGGGTGGCGGTGAAGGACCTCTTCGCCGTCCGCGGGCAGGTCATCGGCGCGGGCAACCCGACGTGGCAGGCCGCAGCCGCCGTCGAGCACGAGCACGCCCCCGCGGTCGCGATGCTCCTCGACGCCGGAGCCGAGCTGACCGGCATCGCCCGGAGCGACGAGTTCGCCTACGCGCTCGCCGGCCGGAACGCCCACTCCGGGACGACGCCGAACGGTGCGGCACCACAGCGGATCGGTGGTGGGTCGACCTCCGGTTCGGCTTCGGCGGTCGCGCTCGGACAGGCGGACCTCGGTCTGGGCACGGACACGGCTGGCAGCATCCGCGTGCCCGCGTCGTACCAGGGGCTCTGGGGGCTCCGGACGACCCACGGCACCGTCTCGCGGAGCGGCGTGCTGCCCCTCGCGCAGACCTTCGACACGGTGGGCTGGCTGACACGTGACCCCGGGGTGCTCCGGCAGGTCGTCGGCATCGCACTCGGTGACACCGCTGCGCAGCTGCGCGGTGCTGACGCCGGCGCGATCCGGACGGCTCCGCTGCTCCTGAGCGACGCGTTGCTCGACGCCGCCGAACCCGGCACCCAGAGCGCGTTCCTGGCGTGGCTCGAGCGGACCGGTCGCCCGGTGCGGTCGGTCGAGCTGCCCGACCTGGACGACCTCGCCGAGACGCTGCGGGTCGTCCAGGCCGCCGAGGCGCACCGGAACCACGGTGACTGGGTCGCTGCGCACCCGGGGGCACTCGGAGCCGACGTCGCCGAGCGGTTCGCGGCTGCGGCAGCCGTCACGGCAGAGCAGGAGTCGGCAGCGCGTGTCCGCCTCGTCGAACTCCGGACCGCGGTCCGACGGGTGATCGACGACGGTGTCCTGGCCCTCCCCACGGTGCCCGGACCCGCGCCGAGCCGCACGGCCGACACCGCTGCCGTGCTGGTCACGCGTCGGGCCACACTCCGCATGACGTCCGTGGCCGGGGTCGGCGGCCTGCCCGCGGTCAGCATGCCGGCGCTGCACCTCCAGGACGCTCCCGTCGGGATCTGCCTCGTCGGACCGGCCGGTGCCGACCTCGCGCTGGTCGGCCTCGCGATCGACCTGTCCTCTTCGTCCGCAACACGTTCGTAACGCGCGTTCCACTACTCTCAACCTTGGAACGGAAGGATCAACCATGCACCCCGTGAACCCGCCCGCACGTCTCCTGATGGGCCCCGGCCCGATCGACGCCGACCCCCGCGTCCTCCGCGCACTCTCGACCCCGCTGGTCGGGCAGTACGACCCGTGGATGACCGAGACGATGACCCAGACGCAGGAGCTCTACCGCCGGGTGTTCGGCACCGCGAACGAGGCCACCGTCCTCGTCGACGGCACCTCCCGCGCCGGCATCGAAGCCGCCCTCGTCTCACTGCTCGCCCCCGGCGACAGCGTCCTGGTCCCGGTGTTCGGCCGGTTCGGGAACCTCCTCGCCGAGATCGCCGCACGCGCCGGAGCGACGGTGCACACGATCGAGACCGAGTGGGGCCAGGTGTTCCCGGCCTCGGCGATCGAGGACGCGATCATCCGGGTCCGACCGAAGCTCCTGGCCGTCGTGCAGGGCGACACCTCGACGACGATGAACCAGCCGCTCGACGAACTCGGCGCGATCTGCGAACGGCACGGCGTGCTGTTCTACACGGACGTCACCGCCTCCGTCGGTGGGAACCCGCTCGAGGTGGACGCCTGGGGCATCGACGCCGTCAGCGCCGGACTGCAGAAGTGCCTCGGCGGCCCCCCCGGTAGCGCACCGCTGTCGCTCTCACCGCGAGCGGTCGCGGTGCTCGACGGGCGTCGGAGCGTCGAGGCCGGCATCCGCGAGCCCGGCGACGAGGTGTCCGACCACCCGATCCAGTCGAACTACCTCGACCTCGCGATGATCATCGACTACTGGGGGCCACGGCGCCTCAACCACCACACCGAAGCAGCCTCGATGCTCTACGCGGCGAACGAGTGCGCCCGGATCCTGCTCGAGGAAGGCCGCGACGCCGTGGTCGAACGGCACGCCCGCGCCGGCCGCGCGATGCTCGAGGGTGTCCGAGGCCTCGGCCTCACGGTGTTCGGGGACGTCGGCCACAAGATGCACAACGTCGTCGCGGTGGAGATCCCCGACGAGGTCCAGGGGGACGCGGTCCGCTCCGCGATGCTCGAGGACCACGGCATCGAGATCGGCACGTCGTTCGGCCCGCTGCACGGACGGGTGTGGCGCATCGGGACGATGGGCTACAACGCACGGAAGGACGCCGTCGTGACGACCCTGGCCGCCCTCGAGCAGTCCCTCCGTCGCGGCGGGAAGTCCGTGCCGCAGGGCGGTGGCGTCGACGCGGCGCTCGACGTCTACGCCGGTCGCGGTGCGGGACCCGGCCCCGACCTCGACGCTGAACTCGACGCCGAGCTCGACGCTCAACTCGACGCCGAGCTCGGCGACGGGGTACGCGCGTGAGCGCGGCCGTCCAGGTCCCCGTCGCCAGCGCTCCGGCTCGCGCTGCCGCCGACCGGATCGTGGCCCGCTGCGACGAACTCGCCGTGATCAGCGAGACCGCGGGGCACATCACCCGGGTGTACCTGTCGCCCGAACACGCCCGCGCGAACGCCGTCGTCGGCACCTGGATGCAGGACGCCGGGCTCGACACCTGGCAGGACGCCGCCGGCAACCTCCACGGGCGGACCGGTCGAGCCGAGCCGGACGTACCCGTCCTGCTGCTCGGGTCGCACCTGGACACGGTGGTCGACGCCGGCCGGTACGACGGGGTCGTCGGTGTCCTCATGGCGATCGAGGTCGCCGCGCGCCTGCAGCAGGCTCGTGCCGAGCTGCCGTTCGCGCTCGAGGTCATCGCGTTCTCCGACGAGGAGGGCACCCGGTTCGGCAAGGCCCTGCTCGGGTCCTCCGCGGTCGCCGGGGTGTGGGACGACTCGTGGTGGGACCTCCGTGACGGTGAGGGCATGACCCTCCGTGCCGCCTTCGAGTCGTTCGGGCTGGACCCGGCCCAGGTCGGGCAGGCTGCGGTCGACCCCGCCTCGCTCGTCGGGTACCTCGAAGCGCACATCGAGCAGGGGCCGTACCTCGAGCACGCCGACCAGGCACTCGGCGTCGTCACCAGCATCGCGAGCGCTCGCCGGTTCACCGTGCGGGCGGTCGGCGAAGCGCGTCACGCCGGCGGCACCCCGTACGAGCGACGCCACGACGCCCTGCTCGCCGCTGCCGAGGCGGCCCTGGCGGTCGAGCGGATCTGTCGAACGGAGCAGCACATCGGCACCGTCGGCACGATGGCCGTCGAACCCGGGGCGGTCAACGTCGTGCCCGGCCTCGCGACGTTCGCGGTCGACCTCCGCGGCGAGTTCGACGACGGACGTGACCGTGTCTGGGACGAGATCGCCGAGGCGTTCCGTGAGATCGGTGCGCGGCGCGGCGTGGACGTCACGCCGACCGAGGTGCACCGGGCACCGGCGGTCTTCTGCGCCCCGCACCTGATGCACGCCGTCCGTGCGGGCATCGTCAGCACCGGCGAGCCGGAACCGCTCGAGCTGTTCTCACGCGCGGGGCACGACGCGATGTCCCTCGGCCTGGTCACCGACGTCGCGATGCTGTTCCTGCGGAACCCGGACGGCATCAGTCACCACCCGGACGAGTTCGTCTCCGCCGCCGACGTCGCGCTCGGACTCGACGCGCTCGTCGGAGCGATCGAGCACCTCGCCCGGACGAGCGACACCCATCCGCACGCGACGACGGGGGCGGACGCATGAGCGTCCCCGACGTCCGCGGACGCATCGACTCGGTCTGGGAGCGCCTCTCACCGGCCGAGCGCCGGGTCGCCGCGATGATCCGCCACGACCCCGAGCTCCTGCTGGTCGGCACCTCGGCGCAGTTGGCCGCCGAGTCCGGCACCTCGAAGGCGACGGTCTCGCGTCTCGTGCGGTCGCTGGGGTTTCAGGACGCCGCCGAGGTCCGCCAGAACCTCATGTCAGCGCGGGGGACCGGCCTGCCCTGGGCGGCGGAGGACGCCGCCCACGTCGACCAGCGTGCGGTGGAGGCGCGGAACCTCGATGCGGCGTTCGCCTCCCTCGCCCGAGCCGACCGTCCACGCCTCTCCCGACGGATCGTCCGCGCACGGCGGGTCCTGGTCTTCGGCGAGCGCGGCGCGTACCCGATCGCGCTGCAGCTCCGTGCGCAGCTCGCGCAGGTCCGTCCCGACGTCCGCGTCGGGCCGGCACCGGGGCAGCGCCTCGGGGAGGAGGTCGCCGACCTCGACCGCCGCGACCTCGTGGTCATCGTCACGGTCCGGCGGCACGCCGCGGGGGTCGACCGTCTCGTCCGACACTGCGTCGGGACCGGGGCGGACGTCGTCGTCATCGGGGACCCGACAGCCGCCGTCATCGCGGCGCCCGCGACCACCGCGGTGCTCTGCCCGGTCGACTCGCCCTCCGCGTTCGACTCGTTGGCGGCGCTGTTCGCGGTCGTCGCGGCGATCACGAACGACGTGTACGAGGCCTCCGGCCCCTCCGGTCGGACCCGGGTGGAAGCGGTGGCGAACGCCTACGACACGCTCGGTGAACTCGCCGGCTCCTGATCGACGTCACCCGGACCTTCGACGGTGGCAGCCGCGCGGAGCTCGGCGGCGAGCGACCGGTTCCGCTCTCGGATCAACCGCACCAGGTACCGCCGCAACACCAGCCCCTCGGCGATCCGCCCGAGCACGCCGCACGGTGCCCGGAACGTGATCTCGTCCACCATGCGGGTCCCGGTGGGCGTCGCCTCGAACCGGTGCCGGTGTCGGAACCGGGCGAACGGCCCGCGCACCTGTTCGTCGACGAACGTGTGGGGAGCCTCCAGCGCGGTGATCTCGTTCGTCATCCGCCAGACGACCCCGAAGTGGCGGGCACGCCAGGTCACGCTCTCACCGATCCCGATCAGCCCGTCAGTGCGTCCGGCGACGGCCTGCTCACCGGTCGCGGCCATCGACCGCAGGTGCGCGCCGATGTCCAGGGACAGCGCGAACGCCTGCTCGGGCGGCACGGGCAGGTCGGTCACGATCCGGAAAGCAGCGCTCACCCCTCGATCCTGGCGCACGGGCGGCAGGATGGTCACGTGACCGATGCCGCCCTGACCCCGCTCGACCGTGCCGGGAGGCTCGTCCCCGGCCTCGCGCTCGCCACCGGCATCGCCGTGGTCGCGACCGTGATCGGGCGGTTCCTGCCGGTCGTCGGAGCGCCGGTCAGCGGGGTGGTGATCGGCGCGGTCCTCGGGACAGTACGGCGTCCCGGTCAGGTGTTCCGGCCGGGGATCACGACCGCGAGCAAGACCGTGCTGCAGTCCGCGGTCGTCCTGCTCGGCGCGCAGCTGTCGCTCGTGCAGGTCGCCCGGGTCGGGGTGCAGTCGCTGCCGGTGATGCTCGGCACCCTCGTCGTCTGCCTGGTCGCAGCGTGGGGGATCGGTCGGGCGCTCGGTGTCGTCGGCAACCTCCGGACCCTGATCGGCGTCGGGACGGGGATCTGCGGGGCGTCGGCGATCGCTGCCGTCACCCCGGTGATCGGCGCGGTGTCGATCGAGGTCGCGTACGCGGTGTCGACGATCTTCCTGTTCAACGTGGCCGCGGTCGTCGTCTTCCCCGTGGTCGGGCACGCCCTGGGCATGAGCCAGCACGCGTTCGGGCTGTTCGCGGGGACGGCGGTGAACGACACCTCCTCGGTCGTCGCCGCAGCGAGCACCTACGGCTCGGGGGCGGCGGACTTCGCGGTCGTCGTGAAACTCGTCCGGACGCTGATGATCATCCCGGTGGTCCTCGGCCTCGCGTGGCTCGTCGGACGCCGGGCCGAGCGGTCGGCGACGACAGCGGGGGACGTGGCGCTGGACGGGACCGGGATCGACCCCGCCGTCGCACCCGCTCGACCGAGGTGGTCACCGCGCCGCGTGTTCCGTCTCGTGCCGTGGTTCCTCATCGGCTTCGTGCTGGTGGCCGCCGTGAACTCCACCGGGGTGATCCCGGGGCCTGCGCACCCGGCGATCGCCACGGTCGCCGCGTTCCTCATCACCGTCGCCCTGAGCGCGATCGGCCTGTCCACCGACATCGCCGGGTTCCGCCGCGCCGGGTTCCGGCCGCTGGTCCTCGGTGGGTCGCTCTGGATCGTGGTGTCGCTGTCGAGCCTCGGCCTGCAGGCCCTCACCGGCAGCATCTGACGCCGACAGCCGGCAGACCCCGCCCGGCAGACCCCGCCCGGTACGGTCGGGGGATGGACCTCGACGCCCTCCCCTTCCCCGTCATCGACGGACACAACGACCTGCCGTGGGAGCGTCGCGAGACGCACGGGTCCGGCGTCGAGGGGATCGATTCCGAGACCGACTCGCTGCACACCGACCTGCCGAAGCTCCGTGCCGGTGGGGTCGTCGGCCAGTTCTGGTCGGTGTTCGTCCCGGTCGAGGAGCCCGACCCGGTCCGGACGACGCTGCAGCAGATCGACCTCGCCCATCGCATGATCGAGCGCTACCCGGACGACCTGGCGCTCGCGCGGACCGCCGCCGAGGTGCGGGCGGCGATCGCCTCAGGCCGGATCGCCTCGCTGCTCGGCGCCGAGGGCGGGCACTCGATCGGTGACGACCTGGCCGTCCTCCGCGACTTCGCACGGCTCGGCGTCCGGTACATGACGCTGACGCACAACGACGACACCCCGTGGGCCGACTCGGCCACCGGTGCCCGGGCGCACGGAGGCCTGACCGACCGCGGGCGCGACGTCGTCGCCGAGATGGAAAGGATCGGCATGCTCGTCGACCTGTCCCACACCGCACCCACCACCATGCGGGACACCCTCGACGTGGCCACCCGGCCGGTCGTGTTCAGCCACTCGTCGACGGTGGCGATCGACGACCACCCCCGGAACGTGCCGGACGACGTGCTCGCGCGCTTGGCCGACAACGGCGGCGTGGTGATGCTCACCTTCGTGCCGAAGTTCGTCTCCCGGGTCTGGGCCGACTGGGAAGAGGCCGGCGCCGCCGGCGAACCGCCCCTCGTCACGGTCTCCGACGTCGCGGACCACGTCGAGCACGCCCGCAGCGTCGCGGGTGCGGCACACATCGGCCTCGGCGGGGACTACGACGGCACGCCGGTGCTGCCGTCGGACCTGCGCGATGTCTCGCGGTACCCGGTGCTCGCCGAGGAGCTCCGCCGCCGCGGCTGGGGCGACGGCGATCTGCGGGCGCTGGCGGGCGGCAACGTGCTCCGCGTGCTCGAGGCCACCGACGGCCGGTTCGCACGCACCGCCCACATCCGCTGATCTGCGGCGCTCGGAGCACCCCCGAACTGGTGCCCCGTCGTCGCGCACCCACGACGTCACACCAGGGATGCGCCCCGGACCGGCTCGCTAAGATCAGGCCGCACACCGAGCCTCCTGGGATGGAGGCCCTGGGACCGACGTGAGGACGCAACGCATGACCGGCACCATCTACGACAACATCTCCCAGGCCTTCGGCAACACCCCGCTCGTGCGGCTGAACCGACTGCCCCAGGAGGGCGGGGCCGAGGTCCTCGCCAAGCTCGAGTTCTACAACCCGGGCGCCAGCGTCAAGGACCGTCTCGGCGTCGCGATCATCGACGCAGCGGAGGAGTCCGGTGACCTGAAGCCCGGCGGCACGATCGTCGAGGGTTCGTCGGGCAACACCGGCATCGCCCTCGCCCTCGTGGGTGCGGCCCGCGGGTACAAGGTCGTCATCACGATGCCCGAGACCATGAGTGTCGAGCGCCGGGCCGTCATGCGTGCGTACGGAGCGGAGATCGTCCTGACCCCGGGCTCCGAGGGCATGAAGGGCGCCGTGGAACGCGCCGGTCAGATCGTCGACGAGACCCCGGGCGCGATCCTCGCCCACCAGTTCGAGACGACCGCGAACGCGGCGATCCACCGTCGGACCACGGCGCAGGAGATCCTCCGCGACACCGAGGAGCACGTCGACGTGTTCGTCGCGGGTGTCGGGACCGGTGGCACCATCACCGGTGTCGGGCAGGTCCTCAAGGAGCGCGTCCCCGGTGTGCAGGTCATCGCCGTCGAACCGGCCGACTCGCCCCTCCTGACCAAGGGCACGGCCGGGCCGCACAAGATCGCCGGCATCGGGGCGAACTTCATCCCCGAGGTCCTCGACCGTTCCGTGATCGACGAGGTCATCGACGTCGAGCTCGACGACGCCCTGCGGGTCGCCCGCGCGCTGGCCACGGAGGAGGGCATCCTCTCCGGCATCTCCTCGGGTGCCATCATCCACGCGGCCCTGCAGGTCGCGGCGCGGCCGGAGAACGCCGGCAAGCGCATCGTCGCGATCGTCTGCGACACGGGGGAGCGCTACCTGTCGACGGTGCTCTTCGAGGGGCTCTCTGCGTGACGAGGCCTCAACGCCGCGGCGTGCTGCGGACGGTCCGGGAGGACCTCGCCGCCGCACGCCGCGGTGACCCCGCCGCGCGCGGGGACCTCGAGAACGCGATCGTCTACTCGGGGCTGCACGCGATCTGGGCGTACCGGGTCACGCATCGACTGTGGGTCGCGCAGGGCCTGCCCGGTTCACGGACGGCGGCTCGGATCCTCGCGCAGGTCACGCGGACCCTCACGGGCATCGAGATCCACCCCGGTGCCCGCATCGGTCGCCGGTTCTTCATCGACCACGGCTTCGGTGTCGTCATCGGCGAGACGGCGGTGGTCGGCGACGACGTCCTCGTGTTCCACGGCGTGACCCTGGGCGGTCGGGGTGGAGGCCCGGGGCCGGGCTCCAAGCGGCACCCGACGGTGGGCGACCGGGTCGTCCTGGGCGCCGGCTCGGCGCTGATCGGCGGCATCACGGTCGGTGACGACGCCGTCATCGGCGCGGGGACCGTCGTCACGAAGGACGTGCCGGTGAACTCCGTCGTGACCGGGATCGCCGGCACCGCACGTCCGCGGTCCGGACACGAGGGCGTCCCGGAGCTCTGAGGCCGAACTCCCGGGCGTCCCGGGGACTGCCGGGTCAGCTCTTCTCGCAGGCGATCCCGTCGGCGTCGCGGTCCATCTTCTTGTTCGCGTTGTAGAGGGCGTCGTCCTTCTTCACGGTGCCCTTGAGTGCGCGGTACGAGGTCTTGCCGCCGGAGGTCACCTTGTTCTGGGTGACGGACTTCTTGGCGATCCCGCCCGAGTACACCTTGTTGACGGCGGTGCAGTTGGCGTAGGCCTTCGGCGCGGCGGAGGCGCTCGTCGCGGTGCCGGCGACACCGCCGACGGTGAGGGCGAGGGCGACGGCAGCGATGCCGAGGGTTCGAGTGGTCGTCACGGGTTCCTCCTGGAGGTGCGTTCGCCGACCGTCGGGTACGTGCGGCACGACGAGGGTACTGCCGATCCTTGAGGGAACTTCACCCCCACAACGAGGCAGGAACGGGCATCCTGGTGCGATGGACGGGACCACCCTGCACACGATCGTCGCGCGGACCGCGATGGCGCTGCCGGCCGTGACCGAGACGCAGCCGTTCGGCGAGGGGACCGACGTCTACAAGGTGGTCGACAAGATGTTCGCGATGAACGCGGAGCTCCGTGGTGTGGCGATCGTGAACCTCAAGTGCGCCCCACCCCACGGTGCCGCGCTGGTGCGGGACCACCCGGAGATCACCCCGGGCTGGCACATGGACAAGCGGCACTGGATCACGCTGTCGCCGGGGGAGGGGATCGACGAGCAGATGGTCGAGGACCTCGTCGCGAACGCCTGGGACCTCGTCGTCGCCGGCCTGCCGCGTGCCCGCCGCCCGTACGACCCGGGCCGTGGCGCCGGACCGGCCTGACGCGCGCGCCGGACCGCCAGGCCGACGCGGAACCCGCCGGGCCAGCGCGGGCCCCGCGGTCAGACGGCTGCGCGCCGGAGGGCGAGCTGGGCCTCCCGGACGACCTTCGGCGCGAGTCCGCCGCCCGAGGCGAGCACCGCCGTGGCCTGCTCCGCCGTGAGTCCGGCGAACATCTGCCCGATCGTGACCCCGTGCTCGGGGCGGTCCAGCACCGTCACCGCGTTGCCCGCGGCGACCGCACCGGAGCGCCGGACCCGGAAGTACGCGCCGGGACGGCCCTCTTCGGCGAAGCGCTTGACCCACTTGTCGACCTGCATCCGGCGCGCGAAGGTGCCGCAGGGGGTCCGCGGGATCGTGACCTCGAGTTCCAGGGTGTCGCCGATGCGCAGGCGCTCCCCGATGACCAGGCCGGTGACGTCGATGCCCGTCGTCCGGAGGTTCTCGCCGAACAGCCCGGGCGGGATCGGTCGGTCCAGCTGTCCGGCGAAGTACGCGGCGTCCTCGTCGGCGTACACGTAGACGGCCTGGTCCTCGCCGCCGTGGTGCTTGCGGTCCGCCTGCACGTCCGCGTACAGCCCGAGCGGGCGGACGCGGACCGGCCCGTCGACCGGGCGTTTGTCGATGGCGGTGATGCCGATCGTGCCGGAGTCGCGGTGCAGCTGTTCGACGCGGCAGACGGCGGTGACGACGGGCATGGGTCCACCCTGCCGTACGGCAGCCCCGCTGTGCACCTGGCAGCTCGACACGCAGGCCGATCTGCGCCGTCAGCAGGAGGAGGGGACCGTGCAACCGCAGCGACGCCGGACGGATCTCGTCGACGCTCGGATCCATCGGCACCCGGTCCGGCTCAGTACCAGTTGACCGCCTGCGAGTGCGACCACGCACTGCACGGGGTGCCGTAGGAGCCCTCGATGTACTGCAGGCCCCAGGCGACCTGGGTGGCGGCGTTCGTCTGCCAGTCCGCCGCGATCGAGGCCATCTTCGAGCCGGGGAGTGCCTGCGGGATGCCGGTCGCGCCACCGTTCGCGTTGACGGCGCGGTAGTCCCAGCCGGACTCCTTGGTCCACAGGCTGTCGAGGCACTGGAACTGGTCGGATCCCCAGCCGTACTGCGACGACGCCAGCGCGGCGGCTGCCGCCCGCGCGCCGGCGGGGGTGTTCGCCCGAGCCTGGGCCTCGGCGGCTGCTCGCTCCGCCGCGGCCCGCTCAGCAGCGGCCTTCGCCGCTGCTGCCGCGTCCGCGGCACGCTTCGCGGCCGCCTCGCGTGCGGCGGCGGCCTGTGCGTCGGCGTGGTCCTGGTCGGCGCTCGCCTGGGCGACGTCCTGCGTGGTGTCGACGGTCGACGCGATCCGTTCGGTCAGCGCCGAGCCGGAGAGCGAGGTGTAGTCGGACAGCGAGGCGATCCGGTGTTCGAGCCGGGAGGTGTCGGTCCCCTCGTTCGCGTCCCGGACGACCGTGCGTGCCGTCGAGATCGTGGCGGCGGCCTGGGCCCGGTCGAGGTCGGTACCGGACAGGTGGGGCGTCGCGGTGGCGCTGGGGACACCGAGCGCCTCGCCGAGTGCGGGCTGCGTGATGGTGAGGGCGCCGCCGGCGATCGCGACGACCGCGGCGCTGCCGGCGATCAGGACGCCGTGCCGACGGAGGGTCCGGCGCATCCGGCGGGACGGGGTGTCGAGGGCTGCGCGGCGGGTGCCGGGGGCCGGGGTGCTCGTGCGGGGAGTGGTTCTCGTCATCGTTTCCGCTTGTCGGCCGGCTCGTGGTGCGTGTCCGTGTGGGCGTCGAGGCGTGGCGTGCGCACGGGTGGTGCGCACGCCGGTCACCGGTGCCCGTCGACCGTCGCGGGGACGGTGAGGGCTCCGGGAGGACAGGAGGGGGGGACCTGCTGTCAGCGGCGTCGTCGCGTGGACCCGCGAGCCGGGGGAGGACCGGACGGTGATGTGGGGCCCGTCCGTTCCGCCTCCGAGCGGGTGACGATCACGTCACTCGCGGGGGCGAAGCGGCAACGATGACCTGCGATCCTGGGTGCCCCGTCCGAGTCCACTCCCAGAACCGTCGCTCCACGGTTCGGTAACGGTTCAGTAACGAGCCGGTGGTGATCAGCGTGTGGGGGTCGCCTGGCTCGTCGGGCTCTGTGCGACCCGCTCGAGGGCGTCGAGTGCCTGCGCGATGGAGTCGACGTCGTCGGGGGACAGCTCGGCGATGAGCCCGGCCACGATGCCGGTGCGCTGCGACCGGGCCGCGTCGACGGCGTCCATGCCCGCCTGGGTCGCGCTCACCATGAAGGCCCGGCCGTCACGCGGGTCCGGGTCCCGGACGATGAACCCGCGCTGTTCGAGCTCGGTGAGGATCCGGGTCATCGTGGGCTTGGTGACGACCTCGATCCGCGACAGGTCGCCGGGGCGGAGGGGACCGTGCTGCACGATCGACGCCAGGGCCGAGACGATGCCGTAGCCGAGCGAGGCCGAGTCGGTGCGTGCGCGCCGGTTGATCCGGCCGACGGCCGCGGCGAGGCGGGCGGCGACCTCGGTGCGGTCCGGGTCGAGGTCGGTCATGGTCGCTCCGCGGGTGTCGTTCGGGTGGTGAGCACGATCGTAGCGGTCGGGGAACACGCGTCGAACGGGGGACACGGCTGCGGTCCCGGCCGGCGGCGCCCGATGCCCGGCACACCGCTCGCCCGCCCCGACCGACCGACGGCGATCGTTTCCTGTACGGACGCTCAGGACATCCCGCGAGTCCGGGTCAGCGCTTCTCGCCCGGGAGTAGGTGGATCGCCTCCGTCGCGAGTTCCGCCGCGACGTTGTCGCCGTCCGCGGTGGCTGCCCGCAGGCGTCGGAAGTCCGCGGTCATCTGGTCCCAGTCGAGGAGCTCGTCCAGGTTCGGCAGGCGCAGTCGGAACGCCAGGCCGTCCATCGTGTCCTGGCAGACCCGCCGCAGGTTCTCGTTGCCGCACTCGGCGACGTACAGGGCGAACACCCCGAGGGCGTCGCGGTTTACGGCCGGGACGTCGTGCGCCTCGAGCTCGGTGATGGTCTTGTCGAGCGCTCCGAGGATCCGCTTGCGTGTCGCGGTGCCGAGTCGGGGGACCGCCAGGCGGACGACGCCTCCGAAGAGCACGCCCAGCGTCTGCATGGCCTCGATCACCTCGGCCGGGTCGGGGGTCGTGACCCGCGTGTACCGGTTCGGCGCCATCTCGATGAGTCCGGCGCGCGCGAGCTGGCTCAGTGCCTCGCGGATCGGCGTCCGCGAGACCCCGAGCCAGGCGATGAGCTCGTCGTCGTTCAGGCGTTCCCCGGGCTCGAGCGTGCCGTCCATGATCGCCTCGTGGATCTTCTGACGGACGGTGTCGCGGAGCAGCTTGTGCTCGGTCGGGGCGCTGCTGGGGACCGGCATGGGAGGCCTTCCGGGTTCAGGACGGGTGCCCGCTCACCGTACCTGATGTGGTACCGGACGGTTGCCCGGGCCGAGCGCGCTCGGAGCCCGGTGCCCTCGCAGCCCAGTGCGCTCAGAGCCCGAGCAGGCGGAGCGTCTCCGGGTCCTCGGCCCCGGCGAACCACCGGTCGAGCACGGCGGTGAACGGCGTCGGGTCATCGGCCGCCCGGGCGAAGAGCGTCATCGACGAGCGGGCCTTCACCGCGTCGATCCCGCCGAACAACTCCTCGGCCGAGGTCGCGGGCGCGTCGAGCACCGTCACCGCGACCGTGCGCAGTCGCGGTCCGAGCACCGGGTGCGCCAGGTACGCGCGCGCCTCGGCCAGCCCGGACACCGCGTACCGCTGCGCGGTCGCACTGCGTCCGAGCCCGGCGACCTGCGGCATGACGAACCACATCCAGTGGGAACGCTTCCGCCCGGCCGCGAGTTCGGCCAGGGCGGTGTCGTGGACACCCCGTTGCGCGGCCACGAACCGGTCGAGACCGTACGGGTCACGTGCTGCGTCGTTCACCGGACCACGTCCCCCCACGCGTACCGGACCGTGGTGCCGTCCACCACGAGGAGCGAGTCGGGCTCGCGGTCGAACAGTCCGGGTAGTCCCACCGCATCGGGGAGGTCACCCTCCAGGCGCTCCAGTCGGGCCGACCGCACCGTGAGGGGCGCGTGCTGTCGCTGCCAGTACAGCGTCTGCGCGAGCAGTCGCGCGTGGATCCCGGCGCGGGTCGTGAGGTCCGCCGCCAGCGCTGAGCGGTCGACCTCGCCGGCCACGACGCGGACCGAGGCGGCGTGGCGGGGGCCGGTCGCGCCTCCCGTCCGACGGGCCTGGCGGACCGCGCGGATCGGGTGCCGGACCCGGTCCGGGTGGCGGACCGACCGGTGCCCGAGGGTCTCGCCGCGGCGACGGGAGCGCGCCCAGGCGAACGTGTAGGGGACGCCGAGCAGCGCGTGCGCGGCGACGATCGCGGGCACGTTCGGGGTGTCCACGGTGAGGTAGGCGATGCCGCGTCGGCCGACGTCGTCGACGGTGAGGACCTCGACCGTGACCTCCGTCATCGAGCCGAGGCGGGTCGACGGCGGGAACGGCGGCACCTGCGTCTCGCGGAAGACGTACGAGACGAGGCCCACCCAGGCGCTGCCGTCCACGATGTCCGGCCGCGTGCCCCGGGGGACCAGGCGGGCCAGCGTCTCCGGCTCGCACCGCCAGTGCGCGAAGACGACGTCGTCCCAGGCGTGCACCGTCACCGCCCGGTGTCGGAGGGCGACCGTGGCACGGGTGCGTGGATCGGCGTCACCGGCCCCGAGCCCGGCCGGTGGCTCCTGGCCGTCGTCGGTCATCGGCGTGGGGCGTTCCGGGCGACGCGGACCGCCGACGCGACGAGCGGCGCCTGCAGCGGCAGCCGGAGGACCGCGATCAGGCGTGCCGCCCGGGAGGCCCGTGGGTGCTCGAGCAGGTCGCTCGCCATCTTCACGTTGGCGGGGAACACCGCGAGGAAGAGGGCGGCCGCCGCCCAGCCCGCGCGTCGCCGGGTCACGGGGACGAGGAGACCGGCGGCGATGCCGAGCTCGGCGAGACCCGAGACGAGCGTCGTGGTCCGGGGCGGCAGGGCCTCCGGGACGATCCGGTCGTAACCTCGGGGCCGGAGGAAGTGGGTCACCCCGGCGCTGCCCAGGAGGAGAGCGAGGACCCCGGCGGTCCTCCTGGCACGTCGTGCGCGTTCGGTCCGGCGTCGCATCGCCCCATCGTGCCCGACCGCACACGGTCCACGCCCAGGTCCGGTCCAGGGGAGCGCAGGTGCGCTCAGGTCAGCGCGGTCGCGACCAGGTCGAGCACCGCCGTGGCGACCTCGGCCTTCGTGCCCGAGGTCTCGCGGACGACCGAGCCGCCGGGGACGAGCACCTCGATGGCGTTCTCCTCGCGCTCGAACCCGTGCGACCAGCCGACGTGGTTCACGACGAGCAGGTCGGCGGGCTTCCGGGCGATCTTGGCGCGGCCGAGTTCGAGGCGCGCCTCGCGGTCGGGTTCGGTCTCCGCCGCGAAGCCCACGACGACCTGACCGGCCCGGCGTGCTGCGACGAGTTCGGCGAGGACGTCGGGGTTCTTCACCAGCTCGAGCGTCATCCGGTCGCCCTGCTGCTCCTTCTTGAGCTTCGACTCGAGCACCTCGGCCGGTCGGTAGTCGGCGACCGCTGCGGTCATCACCAGGACGTCCGCCTCGGGTGCTTCGGCGTGCATGGCGGCGGCGAGCTCCTGCGCGGACCCGACCCGGACGATGCGGACCGCCAAGCCCTCGGTGAGGCCGGGGTCGGTGTTCGCGGCGACGAGGGTGACGACGGCACCGCGGCGGGCGGCCTCGGCGGCGAGCGCCACCCCTTGCCGGCCGCTCGACCGGTTGCCGACGAAGCGGACCGGGTCGAGGGGTTCGCGGGTGCCACCGGCGCTGACGACGACACGGACGCCGGCCAGGTCGCCCTGCTCGCCTCGGGCGCCGGTGTGGAGGCCCGGTGTGGCGTCGAGCGATCCGGTGCGGTCCGGCGCTTCGGCGGCCTCGAGCACCGCGAGTGCCGCGACGACGATGTCCTCCGGCTCCGACATCCGACCGATGCCGGCGTCGTCCCCGGTGAGCGCGCCGACGACCGGCCCGACGACGTGCACGCCGCGGGCGCGCAGGGTGGCGAGGTTCGCCCGGGTCGCGGGGTGCTCCCACATCTGCGGGTGCATGGCGGGGGCGACGACGACAGGGGCTTCGGTGGCCAGCAGGGTGGTGCCGAGCAGGTCGCCGGCGAGCCCGGCGGCCATCTTGGCCAGGCTGTCGGCGGTGGCGGGCGCGATCACGACGAGGTCGGCGCGACGGCCGAGCGCGACGTGCCGGACCTCGGCGACGTCGTCCCAGACGCTGGTCGAGACGGGGTTGCGGCTGAGGGCCTCCAGGGTGGGCAGGCCGACGAACCGCAGCGCGCCCTCGGTGGGGACGACGTGCACGTCGTGGCCGCGCTTGACCAGGTCGCGGACGACGCCGACGGCCTTGTAGGCGGCGATCCCGCCGGTGATGCCGACGACGACGGTGCGGGGACGGGCGGGCTGCGTGGCTGCGTCGTTCACAGCGCTCACGCTACCCGGGCGGCTCCGCAGGCCGCCGGGTCGGTTCCCGGAGTGCGGGTGGCAGGATCGGCCCCATGTGCACCGTCGTCGTCCGTGTCGATCCCGGCGCGGCGTGGCCCGTGACCGTCCTGGCGCTCCGGGACGAGTCCCCGGACCGGCCGTGGGACCCGCCGGCCGCGTGGTGGCCGGACCGTGACACCGGCGTCGTCGGCGTCCGGGACCAGCAGGCGGGAGGCGCGTGGCTGGCCGCCTCGGACCGCAACGGCCTGGCCGTGGTGCTCAACCGGTGGGAGTCGACCCCGGGCGTCGACGGCACCTGGACCACCCGGGGGACCCTGCCGCTGGACGCGGTCGTGGACGGAGTCGTCCCGGGCGCGGACGGCGCGCGGCCGACGAGCCGCGCGTTCAACCTGGTCCGCGCCACCGCCGACGGCGCCGAGGTCGTCACCTGGGACGGCATCGCCGTCCGGACGACGGCGCTCGGGCCGGGCGTGCACATGGTCACGCACGGGGAGCCGGACGACCCGGCCGCACCCCGGATCGGGCGGTGGCTCGACGCCTTCCGCGCGGTGCCCGCTCCGACCGGGCCGCCGGCCGCCGAACCCGCCGATGAACTCAGCACCACGCCGGACGACGGGTGGGCGCCGTGGTTCGGGGTGCTCGCCGGGTCCACCGCGCTGGCACCGGACGACCGGGACGCGATCCTCCGGGACACGGTCGAGCCGGAGGGGCACTTCGCGACGCTGTCGATCGTGGCCGCGGCGGTCGGACCCGGGCGGACGGTGCTCCGGCACACCAGGCTCGCGGAGCCGGGGGAGTTGCGGCTCGACACCGCCCACTGACCAGGGGGTCGCGGGGCGGGGGCGGGACGGGCCTCCCGGCTGGGCCGCCGCGTGCCGACCGGTCGGGAGGCCCGCTCGTGTCAGTCCGGCAGGCGCGTGCCGGTGAGGTCCTCGGCCACGGCCCACAGGGACCTGGCGAGGTCGACGCCACGGGCTGAGCGGGGCACCGAGGCGAGGGTGGTCGGGCCGGTCAGACCGAACGCCCCGGCCGGCCCGTAGTAGGCCCCGGAGGCGGCGTTCCGCCCGACGGCCGCGTACAGCAGCGGCTCGGAGCCCTGCTCGACGTCCTGCGTGAACGGCAGTGCCCGGTCGCTCGACTGCACGGGGCGGTCGCGGCCGAGCGACCGACCCGCCGACTGCAGGTTCGTCCGGGTGTAGCCGGGGTGCGCGATGGTCGAGGACAGGTGCCAGTCGCGGGTGACCGCCACCTGGTGCAGGTGCAGTCCGAGGAGCAGGTCGGCGAGCTTCGACTGGGCGTAGGCGAGCCACGGCTGGTAGCCGGTCTGCCACTGCAGGTCGCCGAAGTGGATCCTGCCCGGCACGGCGGCGATGCTCGACATCGTCGCGACCCGGGGGGCATCGGCACGCAGCAGGGTGGGCAGCAGCAGGTTCGTCAGCG
Organism: Curtobacterium sp. MCPF17_031; assembly: GCF_003234035.1. Taxonomy (NCBI): domain Bacteria; kingdom Bacillati; phylum Actinomycetota; class Actinomycetes; order Micrococcales; family Microbacteriaceae; genus Curtobacterium; species Curtobacterium sp. MCPF17_031. The sequence continues at coordinate 135,116 of NZ_QKSG01000008.1, forward strand.
CGAACGGGCCGAGGTAGTTCGTCCCGAACTGGAGCTCGAAGCCGTCCGCGGTCTCGAAGCGCTCCCGGGGCGCCATCACGCCGGCGTTGTTGACGAGCACGTCGAGCGGACGGTCGTCGGCGATGATCCCGTCGGCGAAGCGGTGCACGCTCGACATGTCGGCGAGGTCGAGTTCGCGGACCTCGAGGTCGGCGTCGGGATGCTCGCGGCGGATCTCGGCGGCGGCGGCCTCGCCCTTGGACGCCGTGCGGACGGCGATGACGACGCTCGCGCCGGCTCCTGCGAGCCTGCGGGCGGTCTCCTTGCCGGTGCCGCTGTTCGACCCGGTGACGACGATGCGTCGGCCGGTCTGGTCGGGGAGGTCCGAGGGCTGCACCATGCGTCGGACCGTACACAGCCGTGCTGGGGGTGCGGGGGCGGGCGGATCGTGCTAGTTTTCATGCGTTCGCATTGATCGACTGCGAGATCCGGGAGGGTCCCATGAGCAACGCCTTCGGCACCGACCGACCCTCGGACGTGCCGCCCCCGGCACCGGACCGCATCGGCCCCGTGCAGCTCGGCCTCGACACCTTCGGCGATGTCACCCAGTCCGCGGACGGGGGCGTGCAGACCCACGCCCAGACCCTCCGCGACCTGCTCGACGAAGCCGTCCTCGCCGACCAGGTCGGCATCGACTTCATCGGCGTCGGGGAGCACCACCGCGCCGACTACTCCGTGAGCGCCCCCGAGGTCGTCCTCGCCGCGATCGCCGCCCGCACCGAGCGCATCCGACTCGGCAGCGCCGTCACGGTGCTCTCCTCCGACGACCCCGTCCGCGTGTACGAGCGCTTCGCCACCGTCGACGCGATCTCGGACGGGCGCGCCGAGGTCATCCTGGGCCGCGGGTCCTTCACCGAGTCCTTCCCGCTGTTCGGCTTCGATCTGCACGACTACGAGGTCCTGTTCGAGGAGAAGCTCCAACTCTGGAGCGCCCTCCGCGGGGGCGACACCGTCACCTGGCAGGGCACCAAGCGTGCCTCGCTCGTCGAGCAGGACGTCTTCCCGAAGCTCGAGCACGGCCCGATCCCGACCTGGATCGGCGTCGGCGGCTCCCCGCAGTCGGTGATCCGGGCGGCGTCCTACGGCATGCCACTGTTCCTCGCGATCATCGGCGGGCAGCCCGCGCAGTTCGCCCCCTTCGCGCGGCTCTACCGCCAGGCGCTCGACCAGCTCGAACTCCCGCAGCAGCCGATCGCCATGCACTCGCCGGGCTTCATCGCCGAGACCGACGAGGAAGCGGCCGAGCGCTACTGGCCCTTCCACAAGGCCGTCACCGACCAGCTGGGCCGGGAGCGTGGCTGGCCGCCGCTCGACCAGGCCGGCTACCGCGCCGGGCTGTCCGCCGGCGGGTCGCTGTACGTCGGGTCGCCGGAGACCGTCGCGCGGAAGATCGCGCGCAATATGCGGATCCTCGGGGTCTCGCGGTTCGACATGCGGTACGCCACCGGACGCCTCCCGCACGCCGACATGTTGCGGTCGATCGAGCTCTACGGCACGCGCGTCGCGCCGCGGGTCCGCGAGCTGCTGGCCGAGCCGGTCCCGGTGCCCTGAGCGCGCCTCCCGTCCGGCCCGGCCTGCCGACGCCGTTCGGGTTCGCGCCACACCGGTGTTCGTCCGTCACGCCGCGTCATCACGCGGCGCGACGGACGAACACCGGTGCCCCGCATCCGGTCGCCGGGCCGCGTCCCGGCGGCCGGGAGGCCCGGTGCAAGCCCGCCCGGCGGCTCCCGGGACGACGCGGGTAGCGTCGGGCGCATGTCGCCGAGCAGCAACGAGACCACCGAACGACGGTTCCGCGGGCGGATCCTCGGCGCCGGGAGCACCTCCGGCGTCCGGTTCGTGGTCGGCATGTGGGAGTCGTCACCGTTCGGCGCCTTCACCGACGTCTTCGTGGAGCTGCCCGACGGCTCGAGCGTCCTGCTGGCCCCGGACGAGATCGTCGCCGCCTACGTCTCCGGCACGTACCGCTTCGACGCCGTGTCCGTGGTCGACATCGACGCCCGCCGCACCGCCCGCGGCCTGGAGCTCGACGCCGGCCCGCTCGTCGCCTCGGTCGACGTCGGCGCGATCTCCCCCCTCGGCAGGGTCCTGCGGATCGTCCCGAAGCGCATCGCCCGCGACCCTCGCTGGCTGACCGTGATCGACCCGGTCGCGAAGCTCGTCGCCCCGGGGGCCGGGACCGCCGGCACCGCCGGCAACGGCCGACGCGAGTACTACGGGGTCACCGGGGCACACGACGTCGTCGGCGTCCGCGGCACCTGGGCGGGGGAGGCGCTCGGCGACCTCGCGCCGCTCGACCCGCCCGTGCGGTTCGGGTTCGCCTCATTGCCGCGGATCCCACAGGTCGTCGACGTCGAGACCACGATCCGCGAGCGCGCCTGAGGCACGGACAGGCCCCTCGCGCGCGTCCAGTGAACGGGGGCACACTGGTCGGAACGGTTCGCGCCCGACGCCCGGCTGACGTGTCAGCGAGGACGGGGCGCACGACGCAAAGGAGCATCATGACCGACACCCAGACCGACCACCGTGCCGCCATCTCGGACATCGTCCACGGTGCCCGCACGGCGCTCCTCACGACGGTGAGCGAGGACGGGCAGCTGCACGCCAGGCCTCTCGCCGTGCAGGACAAGTCCTTCCACGGCAGCCTGCGCTTCCTGGTGCAGGACGGCAGCGAGAAGGTCGAGGACATCGCCCGGAACCCGCACGTGAACGTCGCGATCGAGTCCCAGGGCGGCTACCTGTCCATCGCCGGCACGGCCACCGTCACCGAGGACCGGGCGGTCGTCGACGAACTGTGGTCGCCGTTCGCCGAGGCGTGGTTCCCCGAGGGACGCGACGACCCGTCGATCCGGCTGCTCACCGTCGAGGGCGTCTCGGTCGAGTACTGGACGCAGGACACCGGCCCGGTCGGGTCGCTCGTGCAGACCCTCAAGGCCGCGCTCGGGCACCAGTCCCAGCCGGACGTCGGCAGCCACGGCACGCTCGAGGTCTAGCCGCGCGCACCCGCCCGGGCCGCGCCGGCCCGGGCGGGTGCGCGTGCGTGTGCGTGTGCCAGCGCTCCGGGTACCGTCAGGGTGGCCCGAGCAGCCAGAGCACCGCGACGAACACCGGCTGCAGGACCAGTGCCCCGGCGACGAGGGTCGAGCGCATCGCCGGCTTGGCGACGAGTTCCGGCGAGCCCATCAGCGGCGCGAGCGGCATGAGCAGCCGCGGGGTCGACGCCATCGGCAGCGACACGGCGAACACGTAGAGCGCGTACCCGGCGGCGAACACGAGCGTGGTCGTCCCGAGCTTCCGGGTCGACCGGCGCGCCAACCACATCGGGTAGAGCACGAGCAGCACGACGACCATGAGCACACCGCCCACACCGAGCCACTTCGCGGTGGTCAGGAACCACGGCGACAGCGGGACGAAGTGCACCCGGCCGATGAAGTTCACCCACCAGGACATCTCGGTCGCCAGGTAGGCGTCGGGGCGACCGGTGGCCCAGCCTGCGATGACCGGCCACGCGGCTCCGGCGGCGGCCATCACGAGTCCGGCGACCACGACCTGGACCCGCTCGCGGACGGGGAACTCGTCGAGGCTGCGGGCGCCGGAGCGACGGGCCCCGACGTACCGGACGAGCGCGATGACGCCGAGGGTCAGGGGGATGGCGAGCGCACCCGGACGTGTGAACGAGGCGACGATCCCGAGCACCGTGAGCAAGCCGTACCGTCGTCGTTCCATCGCCAGCAGCGCCCCGAAGGTCAGCGCGAGGAACGCGGTCTCGGCGTACCCGACCTGCAGCAGGAACGACAGCGGACCGCAGGTGAAGAAGAAGACCGCCCACAGCGCCGCCGTGTCGCCCGCGTGGTCCTGGACGAGTCGGTGGAGCAGGAACGCCGCGATGAGTCCGGCGATGATCGCGACCGCCGGGCCGCCGATCGTGAACGGCAGACCTGTGGAGACCGTCAGCAGGCGGATCGTGAAGGGGAACGCCGGCAGGAACGCCCACGCGTTCTGGGCGACGTGACCGGTGGCGTCGAGCGGCAGCACCGATGGGTACCCGTGCAGTGAGATCGCCTCGTAGTACTGGCCGTCCCATGAGGTCAGGAACGCCGTGAACCCGTGGTCGTTGCCCCAGAGCGCGTTGTCGGGCTGGACCCGGCCCATCAGGGGGTAGGCGACCATCAGCCACATCGTCGACAGCAGACGTCCCACGGCCCAGAGGAGCAGGACGGCCGCCCACGCCGGCATGCTGACGACCGTGTCGACCACGCGGCGGCGGCCCGCGGCGACCGAGCCCGTCAGGACACCGTCCGGGCGGCTCACGCGCGCGGTCCGCGGAGGTCGGGTACGGCAGACTGCACGAGGCCACGGTAGTCGGCGATCCCTGGAGAGGAGGGACGCGCGACGGTGCGGGTGTCCAGAGCGCGTGATCCGGGCCTCCCGACGGCGTCGGCCGGAACGCGAGCCGGGACGCGAGCCGGACTAGCATGCCAGGCGATGACGACGACGACAGCACGACGGACGAGCAGCACGGCGGTCGCCGTGCTCGTGGCCGGCACCTTCTTCATGGAGCTCCTGGACGGCACGATCCTGGCCACCGCGGCCCCGGCCATGGGGCGCGACCTGGGGGTCGACTCCGCAGCGGTCGGCGTCGCGATCACCGCGTACCTGGTCACCCTCGCGGTGTTCATCCCGGTCAGCGGATGGATCACCGACCGCGTCGGCTCACGGACCGTCTTCGTCGGCGCCATCGCGCTCTTCACGGTCGCGTCCGCGCTCTGCGCCGCCGCCACCGGACTCGTCGAGCTCACGCTCTGGCGGATCCTGCAGGGGCTCGGCGGCGCGCTCATGGTGCCGGTCGGGAGGCTCGTGGTGCTCAGGAGCGCCGGTCGGGACCAGCTCGTCACGGCGATCGCGATCCTGACCTGGCCCGCGCTCGCGGCGCCGATCATCGCGCCCTTCCTCGGCGGGGTGCTCGTCGACACGTTGTCCTGGCACTGGATCTTCCTCGTCAACATCCCGCTCGGGGTGGTCGCCGTCGTCGCGGCGCTCCTGATCGTGCCGCAGGAGCGGGCGCCGGAGCGGGTGCCGTTCGACTGGCTCGGGTCGCTGCTGGCGTGCCTGGGGCTGGGGACGCTCGTCGTCATGGCGTCGCTGCTCGCGCTCGAGACCGTGCCCGTCGTGCCGACCGTGCTCGCGGGCGTCGTCGGGGCGCTCTGCACCTGGCTCGCGATCCGGCACTTCCTCCGAGCCGCACACCCGATCATGGGGCTCGGCGCGTTCCGGCTCGAGACCTTCCGGGTGTCCCACGCCGGCGGCAGCCTGTTCCGCCTGGCCGTGTCCGCCGTGCCGTTCGTGCTGCCGCTGCTGTTCCAGGACGCCTGGGGGTGGACCGCGCTCGAGGCCGGGTCCGCCGTGCTCTGGGTCTTCGTCGGGAACCTCGGCATCAAGCCCGCGACCACGCCGTTCCTCCGCTGGTGGGGGTACCGGCCGGTGATCGTGGTGTCCTCGGCCGTCGCCGCGCTGTCCGTCGTGGCGATGGTGTTCCTCACGCCGACGACCCCGTTCTGGCTGCTCGTCGTGCTCCTGGTCGTCAGCGGAGCCGCACGCTCGGTCGGGTTCACCGCGTACAACACCATCGCGTTCGCCGACGTCGAGCAGCCCGACATGACGGCGGCGAACACGCTGTCCTCGACGCTGCAGCAGACCGCGGCCGGGTTCGGCGTCGCCGTCGTCGCCGTCGTGCTCCGGGCCGCCGCCGGGGTCGGCGGGGAGGGACTCGCCGGCTCCGGGCCCTACGCGGTCGCGTTCGTCGTGATCGCGGTGCTGCTGGTCGTCGCCTGCGTCGAGGGGTTCCTGATGAGCCGGACCGCCGGGGAGACGGTGCGGCCGTCGCGGCGTCTGCGAACCGGGTCGTCGGGCGTTCCGCGGGGCTGAGCAGGCGTCACGGCTCGTCACCGGGCGTGCACCCGCAGGTCACGTGTCCGGGATGCGCAGCGCGCTACAGTCTCAGCAACCTGCTGCGATGCCCGAGTACCGTGACCGCGGCAGGAGAGCGGGCCGTTCAGGGCCCAGGACGGAAGGCAGCATGGCGGCGCCACACGAGCAGGGATCGACCGAACCGACCACCGCAGTCGGGCAGAGGTCCTTGCGTGTCGTGAGCTACAACCTCCGTGAGCACACCGCGAACAGCGAGCTCGCCGCCCTGGCCGAGGCCTCGCAGGCCGATGTGCTCTGCGTCCAGGAGTGCGACAGCACCGACCTCGCCACCTCAGTCGGTGGGCTGACCCTCGCCGCGTCGACCCAGGCGAACCGTCTCGGTCTCGCCATCTACAAGCGCGACGACCGCTTCGACGTGCAGGACCTCGGCATCCACTCGCTGCAGAAGTCCCTGCACGACCGGGTCCTCTCGCCCGCGCACGAGCGACTGATCGCCATGCACCTGTACGACAAGGAGGCCGAGGCCGAGGTCATCGTCGCGTCGTTCCACGCCTCGCCCCTGACCGCGACGAACTCCCTGCGCCGCAAGCAGATCGAGGCCGCGCACGACTTCGTCCGCGACCTGTCGAGCGAGGCCCCGGCGATCATGGTCGGCGACTTCAACTACCCGTGGTTCCAGACGAACCTGCGCCGGAAGATCGAGGAGTCCGGCTTCGCGCTGTCGCTCTCGGACCAGCCGACGTACCTGCGCTACCGCAAGTTCACCGGGCACTTCGACTTCGCCACGAGCGTCGGGCTGCACATCGCCGGCGTCGAGACCCTGCCCGCGGGCATCTCCGACCACCGCCCGATCCTCGTGCGCGCCGACTACGACGTGCCCGCCTCTGCTGCCGGGACGGCGTCCGCCGTCGCCTGACCGCTCGGCGTCTGCGGGCAGTCGCGTGGCGGCCTGGTCGCGTGCCTCCCGGCCGGTGTCGGTTCGGCGAGGTCGCACGACGTGCCGTCGGCGTTCCGCCGGGGTCGCACGATCTGCCGCCCGGGGAGCGATCCGGCGGCAGATCGTGCGACCCCGGCGGCCGACGCGGGCGGACGCGCCACGCCCGGGCCGGGCGTCAGCGACGGAGCGTCGCGCGCGCCAGGCGGTTGCCGACGAACTGGCCGAGCTGCACGATCACGACGATCGCCGCGACGGACACGTAGACGACCCACCAGTCGTAGCGCTGCGACCCGTACGTGATGGCGTACTCACCGAGGCCGCCGCCACCGACCAGCGCGCCCTGTGCGGTCATGTCGACGATGCCGATGTAGATGAACGTGTAGCCGAGGATCAGTGGTCCGAGCCCCTCGGGGATGAGCACGGTGAGCAGGATCGACACCGGGTGCGCACCGGAGGCCCGTGCCGCCTCGACGACGCCCGGATCGACCGCCAGCAGGTTCTGCTCCACGATCCGCGACACCGCGAACGCGGCCGCGAGGGAGATCGCGAACGTCACGGCGGGGACGCCGATCGTGGTCTGCACAGCGACGCGGGAGAGCGGTGCGATCGCGGCGAGGAAGATCACGAACGGGATCGGACGCACCAGGTTCACGACCAGGTTGATGACCGTGTACGCGGTGCGGTTCGACAGCAGGTTGCCCGGCCTGGTGGCGTAGAGCAGCAGCCCGAGGGCCAAGCCGATGACGCCCGCGATGACGAGCGACACCAGGGACATGACGATCGTGTCCCGGGTGGCGGCGAGGAACACGTCGAACGTGTCGATGACGCTCTGGAACGAGTTGTTCATGCGCGTGCCTCCTCGACGACGGTGATGCCGACGGACCGCAGGGCACCGACCGCCCGGTCGACGTCGGCGTCGGTCCCACCGAGTTCGTAGGTGAGCGACCCGATGCGGCGCTCGCGGATCTCGCTGACACCGCCGAAGACGAGTTCGGCAGTGACGGTGGTGTCGCGGAACGCCTGGTCGATGCGGCCCTGCAGTCCGGCCTCGTCGGTGATCCGGACGGACACGAGGCGTCCGGGGTGGCGTTCGTGCAGCCGTGCGACGGTCTCGGCCGAGGGGCGGTCGTGCAGGGCGGTACGGACGAAGCGCTGCGCAGCCTCGGTCGTGGGGGCGGAGAACACGTCGTAGACGTCCCCGACCTCCACCACGCGGCCCTGCTCCATCACGGCGACCCGATCGGCGATCCGCCGGACGGCGTCCATCTCGTGGGTGATGACGATGATCGTGACGCCGAGCTCGCGGTTCACACGGCGCAGCAGCGCGAGGACCTCGGACGTGGTCTCCGGGTCGAGGGCGCTGGTGGCCTCGTCGGCGAGGAGCAGCTCGGGGCTCGACGCGAGCGCTCGGGCGATGCCGACGCGCTGCTTCTGGCCGCCGGACAGCTGCTCCGGGTAGGCGTACGCGCGGTCGAGCAGCCCGACGAAGTCGAGCAGTTCCGCGACGCGACGGTCCCGTTCGGCCTTCGCGACACCGGCGACCTTCAGCGGGTACGCCACGTTGCCGGCGACGGTGCGGGAGCGGAACAGGTTGAACTGCTGGAAGACCATCCCGATGCGCCGACGGGCCTGACGGCGGTCCCGCTCGGGGATCGCCGTCAGTTCCTGTCCGGCGACGGTGACGGTGCCGGAGGTCGGGAGCTCCAGCGCGTTGACGAGTCGGACGAGGGTCGACTTGCCGGCGCCGGAGTACCCGATCACCCCGAGGACCTCGCCCTGGTGGACGTCGAGGTCGACGCCCTCGACCGCGGTGACGGTCTCTCCGGTGTCGGCGCGGCGGTAGCTCTTGGTGACACCGCGGAGTTCGACGAGGGCGGCCACTACTCCGCTGCTGCCTTCGCGTCCTGCTCGACGGCGGCGAGCTCGTCCTGCAGGGTCGAGGCCTTCTCGTTCCGGGCGACCGCGTCCGGGTAGTCCTTCTTGAACACCTTCTGCACGGCACTGTCCTGGAACAGGTCCGCGAGGTCCAGGTAGGTCTTGTTCGTCTTGTCCTCGCTCCGGACGGCGAAGACGTTCACGTACGGAGCCGCGGAGGAGCTGGACGGGTCGTCGGTGAAGACCTTGTCGGAGGCGGGCAGCCCGGCGGCGGTGGCGAAGTTGTTGTTCACGACGGCGGCGGCGACGGAGCCCTGCTGCAGCGCGTTCGCGGTCTGCGAGGCGTCGAGCGGCTGCACGTCCACCTTGTGTGACTCGATGTCGTCGGTGGTCGAGAACGCGCTGCCGCCGTCCTTCAGCTCGACGAGCTTCGCGGACTGCAGGACGAGCAGGGCGCGGGCCTCGTTGATGGCGTCGTTCGGGATCGCGACCTTCGCGCCCTCGGGGATCGCGGACGGCTCGTCGTACTTCGTGGCGTAGAGGGGCAGCGGGTAGACCGCGGTCGACCCGATCGGCTGCAGGTCGTCCTTCGCGGTGACGTTGTAGTTCGCCAGGTACTGGATGTGCTGGAACTGGTTGATGTCGACCTGCCCGTCCTTCAGCGCGGGGTTCGGCAACGAGTAGTCGGCGAAGTTGGTCAGCTTCACCGTGACGTCGAGTCGTTCCTTCGCGAGCGCCGTGTAGGTCTTCCAGTACGGCAGCGCCTTGTCCGCGACGCCGATCGTGACGGTCTGGGCCTTCGGGTCCGAGCCGGACGTCCCGGCGGCACCGGCCTGGTCGGAGCCGCCACCGCGGACGGCGACGACCACGACGGCGATGACGATAACGACGACGACGACGGCTGCGGCGATGATCCACCCGATCGGGCGCTTGCGCTGCGGACGGTCGGGCAGGACGGGTGCGGCGGACATGGGTGCTCCTCGTGAAGGGGTCGCCCTGGTGGCAGGGACGGTGCTGTGGGGGTCCCGACGCCGGGTGTCGGGCCGCGGGACAGCCACGAGTGTGCCGGGCGGGGCGCGACCGGGGCGATTCGCGTTCCGTCGTGTTACGGCGGAGGTCGCTGCGTGACGGCACGGCGTCGTCCTGAGACGTCGGCGTTCGACGACGGGCAGGCTCGGACGCGTGCGCAGCATCGAACTCGTCCTCGCTCCGGACGCCGAACGGGCCGTCCGGGCCGCCTGGGAGGCCCTGGTCGTCGCCGACCTGCCGAGCATGGGCCGGCACACGTCCGACACGAACGTCCCTCACGTCACCCTGACGGCTGGGGAGACCCTGCCCGTGCCGTCCCACTTCGACGCGCCGCTGCCGACGAGCATCCGCCCCGCCGGTCTCCTGCTGTTCCCGGCCGGCCCCGGGCGTCACGTCCTGGGAGTGTCCGTCGTGGTCGACCGCTCGCTCGCCGTGTTCCACGAGGCGGTGCACCGCGCAGCCCCCGGCGGCGTCGACACCTCCCTGCCGGGTCGGTGGGCGCCGCACCTGACGCTGGCGCGCCGCCCGCGGGACGTGGACCTGCCGCGGATGCTCGAGGTGCTCGCGTCGGTGCCGCTGCCGGAGACGCTGGACGTCGCCGGCGTCCGGCACTGGGACGGCGGGACGAAGACGGTCACGCGGCTCATCTGACGGGCGGATCACATGCCTCCCGGGAGGCCCTGCTCAGGTCCCCAGGACCCGCTCGCCGAACGCGGACGAGAACTTGCCGTCCGGGTCGCGTCGCGCGACCAGGTCGCGGAACGCCGGGAGGTGTGGGTGGAGCGCGGCGATCGTCGCCCCGTCGAGGGAACTCATCTTCCCCCAGTGCGGCCGCCCGCCGAACGGGGCGAGCCGTGCCTCCAGGTCGGGCAGGAGGGCCGCGACCTCGTCCGGGTGCTTCTGCCAGGTGAAGGCGATGCAGAGCACGTCCTCGCCCTGCGTCGGACTGAGCCAGAGGTCGTCGGCCGCCATGGTCCGCAGCTCGCAGACGTGCAGGTGCGGCTGGATCCGGTCGGCCAGGCCGCGCAACGCGTCGAGCGCGGCGGCCGCGTGCCGGAGCGGCACGAAGTGCTCGCTCTGCACCTCGGACCCGACCGAGGGCACCGACTCGATCGGGAAGTGCGGCAGGCGGTCCCACCACGGCCCGACCGAGCCGTCGCGCGCGGTGTGGTGGCCGTCACCGGGTGAGCCGGGCAGACGGGGTGCGCCCAGGAGGCTCGCGGGGACCTGGACGTCGTCGGCGCCGTCCGGAACCCGGGACTTCACGAGCACCTCCGACACGGTGTCGCCGAAGAGCGTGTAGGCGCAGACCGAGTAGCCGGCGGCGAAGACCTGGGCGGCGGAAGCGGTGAAGGTGTCCCACGGGATCGGCCCGTAGAGGTCCTGTCGCATCCGGTAGGCGGGTTGCACGTCGACGGTGACGCGGGTGACGATGCCGAGCAACCCGAGGTGGATCGCGGCACCGGGCAGGTCCGCGTCACCGCGCCGGATCGTCGTCGTGGTGCCGTCCGGGCCGATCAGCTCGAGCGCGGCCACCGCGGTGCTCAGCGAGCCGAGGGTGGTGCCGGAGCCGTGCGTGCCGGTGGCGATCGCACCGCCGAGGGAGATGTGGGGGAGGGACCCCTCGTTGTGCAGGGCGACCCCGGCGGCGTCGAGAGCGGGCGCGACCAGTCCGTACCGGGTGCCGGCACCCATCGTGGCGGTGCGGCGGTCCTCGGCGACGACCAGGTCGGTGGGCACCGCGGTGAGGTCGAGCAGCACACCCGCGGTGTCGGCGACGTCGTTGAAGGAGTGCCGGGTGCCGAGGCCGTGGATCCGCGGACTGCGGGCGACGAGTTCGGCGACGTCGTCGAGCGAGGTCGGCCGCACCACCCGCTCGGCCGTGTAGGTGACCGTGCCGGACCAGTTCAGCTCGCTCGTCGTCGACCGCATGTGCCCACGATGTCACGGCTGCGCAACGGACGACGCGCCCCCTCGGGAAGAGGGGGCGCGTCGTGCACGCTGGGTGGTCGGTGCGCTGTGTGTCCGGCCGCCGTCAGTGCATGGCGGGCGCGGGTGCGCCCTCCGGGGTGGCCGGCTTCCGGACCATCGCCGAGGCGACGATGCCGAGCATCGAGATCACCGCGCCGACGAGGAACGCCGAGTGCACGCCGGACGCGGTCGCCCGGGCCGTGGCCTCGGCGGCCGTCGCGGCACCCGCGACGTCGCCGTTCGTCGCCGCGGCGGTGGCGCCGAGGGTCAGCAGCGTGACGAACAGTGCCGTGCCGGCCGCGCCGGCGAGCTGCTGGGCGGTGCCGAGGACCGCGCTGCCGTGCGAGTACAGGCGCGGCGGGAGCCCGCCGAGCGCAGCGGTGAACAGCGGCGTGAAGGTCAGCGCCAGGCCCAGGCTCAGCACGATGTGTGCGACGAGGACGAACCAGACGCTGGTGTCCGCGGTGACCGTCGAGAGCGCCCAGAGCACGGCGCTGATGATGACCGACCCGGGGATGAGCAGCATGCGCGGCCCGTGCCGGTCGTAGATGCGACCGACGATCGGGGACAGGAGCCCCATCAGCAGACCACCGGGGAGCAGCAGGAGTCCGACCTGCAGGACCTCGAGGCCGAGCACGCGCTCCAGGTAGATCGGCAGCAGGATCAGCGTGCCGAACATCGCCATGAAGCTGATCGCCATCGCGACGATCGGGATCGTGAAGCCCTTCGTGCTGAAGGTGCGCAGGTCGAGGAGCGCGGCGTCGCGGCGCTGCAGACGGGTCTGGCGGAGGATGAACACCGCCAGGGCGACGAACCCGACGACGAGCGAACCGATCGGTAGCCCGTACCCGGTGTCGCGGGCCTCGCCGATGCTCGACAGGCCGTAGACGATCCCACCGAACGCGAAGGCGGAGAGGATCACCGAGAACACGTCGATCGCGGACTTGCGCGGGGTCGAGACGTTCCGGACCTTCAGCATGCCGAGCACCAGGGCGGCGAGGGCGATCGGCAGGACGAACCCGAACAGCCAGCGCCACGAGAACGCGTTGAGGATGAGGCCGGAGATCGTCGGGCCGATCGCGGGGGCGACCGAGATGACGATCGAGATGTTGCCCATCACGCGGCCGCGGTGGGCCGGCTCGATGAGGGTCAGGACGGTGGTCATGAGCAGCGGCATCATGATCGCGGTGCCGCTCGCCTGCACGATGCGCCCGATGAGCAGCATCGTGAAGCCGGGGGCCAGCAGTGCGATCAGCGTCCCGGCGGAGAACAGGCTCATCGCCCAGACGAACACCGGACGGGTGTTGAAGCGCTGCAGCAGGTAACCGGTGATCGGGATCACGACGGCCATGGTGAGCAGGAAGCCGGTGGTCAGCCACTGACCGGTGGCGGCGCTGATGCCGAGGTCGTCCATGAGTCGCGGCAGCGCCACGCCCATGATCGTCTCGTTGAGGATGACGACGAACGCCGAGACGAGCAGCAGCCCGATCACGAGGCGGTTGCCCGCGGGGGAGGACTCTTCGACGGACCCGGTGCGGGGTGCGGAGTCGACGGCCTGGGTCAAGGGGGCTCCTGGTGTCTTCGTGGTGTGACGGGTGGACCCACGACGAGTGGGCACGACGGGTGGGTACCGAGGCTGCAAGACCTGACAGCACCACAGCATTCCCGACTGCTGCCGAACGCGGGGTGAACTCCGCGTGTTGCTCGCGTCAGTGCAGGATGCGGAAGCCGTCGTCCTCGCCGAGCGGGGCGACCTCGCGGACGGCCACGTCGGTGACGGTCGCCGAGGGCGGACCGGAGCGGAGCATCACGACGAGGGCGTCGACCGCGGGGCCGGGGCCCTCCGCCTCGACCTCGACGGTGCCGTCGAACAGGTTCCGTGCGTACCCGACGAGTTCGAGTCCGTCGGCCTTCCGTGCCGTCCAGTACCGGAACCCGACGCCCTGCACGGTCCCGGTCACGACGGCGTGCTTCCTCGTGGTGCTGCCCATGGCCCGATGCTACGAGCGACGTGTTACCCGGGCGTCACGGCTGCGTTCCGGTCCGGTGACCATCGTGATACGGTCATCAGTACCCGAACAGTTCGGGTCAGAATGACCATAACAACCAGGAGCAGCGATGGGCGACACCGGGATCCGGCTCGCGGTCTCGACCGTCATCGTCGCGCTCCGCCCGCACCCCGACACCGGCGTCCCCGCGCTCTGGATGCCGCTGGTCCGTCGCGTCACCGAGCCGTTCGAGGGCTCCTGGGCGTTGCCCGGTGGCTGGGTCGGGGTGGACGAGGGACTCGACGACTCGGCCGCCGCGCGCCTCCGCGAGACGACGAAGGTGCAGCCACGGTACCTCGAGCAGCTCTACGCGTTCGGGGCCGTCGACCGCTCGCCGACCCGGGTCGTCTCGGTCGTCTACTGGGCACTCGTGCACCCGGACGAGGCGAACGTCGTCCCGGACGACTGGAACGTGCGGTGGTTCCTCGCCGACGAGCACCCGCCGCTGGCGTTCGACCACGACCGCATCGTCGAGTACGCGCTCTGGCGACTGCGCAACAAGATGTCGTACTCCCGGATCGCACAGGCGTTCCTCGGCGACCGGTTCACGCTCGCCGAACTCCGCGGCGTGTACGAGGCGGTGCTCGGGCAGACGCTCGACCCGGCGAACTTCCGGCGGCAGGTCGCCCAGGGCGACGCGGTCCTGCCGACCGACGAGACCACGAGCGGCGGGCGGCACCGACCGGCCCGGCTGTACCGCTCGAACCCCGACCTGTCGTACGCGGACAACGGCCCGCTGACGACCCGCTGACATCCGACCCCCACCTGAGACGGGAACCGCCGTGTCCATCGCGACCACCATCGAACTGATCTCCAACGGCCGGGCTGCCGGTGCCACCTGCACGCCAGACCTCGCGGCGCCGACCTGGGACTTCGACACCGTCCCCGGCTACGGCCCCGGTTCGTCGATGTCCGATGTCATCCCGACCTCGGCCCCACGGCAGGGCGTGATCCCGGACGAGTACCGGAACGCCCCGGACGACGAACTGCACGAGCGCATCGAACGGGCGAAGGCGACGCTGGGGGACCGGGTGGTCGTCCTCGGGCACTTCTACCAGCGGGACGAGGTCGTCCGGCACGCGGACTTCCTCGGCGACTCGTTCCAGCTGGCGAACGCGGCACTGACGAAGCCCGATGCCGAGGCGATCGTGTTCTGCGGCGTGCACTTCATGGCGGAGACGGCCGACATCCTGGCGCGGGACGACCAGCGGGTGATCCTGCCGAACCTGGCCGCCGGCTGCTCGATGGCGGACATGGCCGACATCGACAGCGTCGAGGCCGCCTGGGCCGAGCTCGAAGCGCTCTACGGCACGGAGCCTGACGCCGACGGGCGAGTGCCGGTCATCCCGGTCACGTACATGAACTCCGCTGCGGACCTCAAGGCGTTCTGCGGGCGGAACGGCGGCATCGTCTGCACGTCCTCGAACGCCGCCACCGTGCTCGAGTGGGCGTTCGAGCGGGGGCAGCGCGTGCTGTTCTTCCCCGACCAGCACCTGGGCCGGAACACCGCGAAGGCGATGGGCATCAGCACCGACCGGATGCCGATGTGGAACCCGCGGCTGCCCGGCGGCGGCAACACCGCGGCGGACCTGCTCGCCGCGGAGGTCGTCCTGTGGCACGGCTTCTGCTCGGTGCACCGGCGCTTCACCGTGGACCAGATCGAGCAGGCCCGCCGGGATCACCCGGGCGTCCAGGTCATCGTGCACCCGGAGTGCCCGATGGCCGTCGTCGACGCCGCCGACGTCGCGGGCAGCACGGACCTGATCCGGAAGACCGTCGCCGCGGCGACCGAGCCGACGACGTTCGCGATCGGCACCGAGATCAACATGGTGAACCGCCTGGCAGCCGAGTACCCGCAGCACACGATCTTCTGCCTGGACCCGGTCGTCTGCCCCTGCTCGACCATGTACCGGATCCACCCGGGGTACCTGGCGTGGGTGCTCGAGGCGCTCGTCCGCGGTGAGGTCCTCAACGAGATCGTGGTGCCCGCCGCCGTGCAGGCCGACGCGAAGGTCGCCCTCGAGCGCATGCTCGCGGCCAAGCCCCGCCCGCTCGCCGGCCAGCGGGACCCGGGTCCGGCCGCCACCGGCCCGACTGCCACCGGCCCGACCGCCACCGGCCCGGCCACGACCACGGACGCGCGGGCCTGAGGATGCACGTCGTCGTCGTCGGGTCGGGTATCGCCGGCCTGACCGCCGCCATCCGGGCCAGCGCCCGGCACGACGTCACCCTCGTCACGAAGGGCGCCCTCGCCGACGGCGCCACTGCGCGCGCCCAGGGTGGCATCGCGGTGGCGCTCGGGGCGGACGACTCCGCCGCCCTGCACGAGCACGACACCCACGTCGCCGCGGCGGGCAGCGCCGACGCCCGTGCCGTGGACGTCCTCTGCACCGACGGCCCCGCCCGCGTCCGGGACCTGCTCGCGCTGGGCGTGCCCTTCGACCGCAGTACCGACCCGGCGACCCTCGACCGGTACGGGGACGACCTGGCCCGCGGGCGGGAGGCCGCGCACGCCCGCTGGCGGGTGCTGCACGCGGACGGCGACGCGACCGGGGCCGCGGTGGAGCGGACGCTCGTCGCCGCCCTGCACCGCCGACACGTCACGATCCTCGAGCGCACCTGCCTCACCGACCTCGTCGTCCGGGACGGCCAGGTCGTCGGCGTCGAGGTCCTGGACCTGCTCGGCGAACCCCGACGGCTCGACGCCGATTCCGTGCTGATCGCCTCCGGGGGCGCCGGGCACCTGTACCGCGAGACCACGAACCCCCTGGTCGCGACCGGCGACGGCACGGCCGCGGCCTGGCGCGCGGGAGCCGTGCTCGCCGACCTGGAGTTCGTCCAGTTCCACCCGACCCGGCTCGCGGTCCCGGAGGGCGGCCTGGTCTCCGAGGCCGTCCGCGGCGAGGGGGCCGTCCTCCGCGACGCGACCGGTCACCGGTTCATGACCGACGTCCACCCCGACGCCGAGCTCGCCCCGCGGGACGTCGTCGCGCGCGGCATCGCGGCTGCCATGCGTTCGCAAGGAGGTCGACCCGTCCTCCTCGACGCGACCGGCCTCGACGCCGACTTCCTGGTCCGCCGCTTCCCGGGGCTCAGCCGCGACACCCGGGCGGCCGGCTTCGACTGGACCCGTGAGGGCGTCCCCGTCGCCCCGGCCGCGCACTACGCGATGGGCGGGATCGCGACGGACACGGAGGGCCGCACGAGCCTCCCGGGTCTCCTCGCGGTCGGCGAGGCCGCCTGCACCGGGGTCCACGGCGCGAACCGGCTGGCCTCGAACTCGCTGCTCGAAGGGCTCGTCTTCGCGGTCCGCGCGGCCGACGCGCTCGGGGCACCCCGGCCCGGTCGGCTGCGGCTGCGCGGCGACGCGACGCTCGTCCCGACCGTCGTCCGCTCGGGCAGCGACCGGACGGGAGGCCCGGCCCGGCTCGATCCCGGCACCTCCGTCCGGCAGTCGCTGCAGTCCGTCATGACCGACCACGTCGGCCTGCTCCGCGACGCGGCCGGGCTCGCCGGGGCCCGAGCTGCCCTGGCCGCACTGTCCGCACCCGCCCCGACCACCGTCCGGGACGCCGAGGACCGCGCACTGCTCGACCTCGCCCGGCTCACCGTCCTCGCGGCCGAGGCTCGCACGGAGTCGCGCGGTGCCCACGCGCGCACCGACCACCCGGAGACCGACCCGACCGCACCCGTGACGATCGCCTGGGTCACTGCGGCGCCCGCGCCCACCGGCACCGCCGCGCCCACCGGCGTCCCCGGGCTGAAGCCCCTCCGACCGTCCGCCCGACAGGGAGCACTCGCATGACCGGCACGACACCAGCCAGCACGACGCCCACCACCACCACCACCGCGTCACCGACTGCGGTGGCCTTCGACCCCGGCACGATCCCGCCGCACGCACTCCGCCGGGTCATCGACACCGCCCTGGAGGAGGACGCCCCCTGGGGTGACGTCACGAGCGAGACCCTCATCCCCGCCTCGGCCACCGCGACCGCGACCCTGGCCGCCCGCGAACCCGGCGTGCTGGCGGGCGGGGACGTCTTCGTCGCGGTGATGCACGCCGTCGACCCGGGCCTCGTCGTCGCGCTCGCGCTCCGCGACGGTGCGGCCTTCGTCGCCGGGGACGTCATCGCGAGCGTCACCGGCTCGGCGCGTTCGGTGCTCCGGGCCGAGCGGGTGGCGCTCAACCTGGTGCAGCGGATGTCCGGCATCGCCACGCTGACGGCCCGCTACGTCGACGCGACCGTCGGCACCGGGGCGCGGATCGTCGACACCCGGAAGACGACGCCCGGGCTCCGCGCCCTCGAACGGCACGCGGTCCGCTGCGGCGGCGGTCACAACCACCGCACGTCGCTGTCCGACGCAGTGCTCGCCAAGGACAACCACCTGGCGGTGCTGCTCGCCGAGGGCGTCGGCATCGGGGACGCGATCCGCGCCGCCCGCGCCCGGCTCGGACACACCGTGCACCTCGAGGTGGAGGTCGACCGCATCGACCAGATCGAGCCCGTCGTCAGTGCAGGCGTCGACACGATCATGCTCGACAACTTCTCCGTGCCGATGCTGCAGGAAGGCGTCGCACTCGTGGCCGGCCGGGCGCTCGTCGAGGCCTCGGGTGGCGTGTCGCTCGACACGGTCGCCGCGATCGCCGCCACCGGGGTCGACATCGTCTCGGTCGGTGCACTGACCCACTCGGCACGCGCGCTCGACCTGGGGCTCGACGTCGACGTCGACGTCTGAGGACGGCGGTGTTCTACCTGGACCGTGCCGCGACCACGCCGGTCCGCCGCGAGGTCCTCGAGGCGATGTGGCCCTACCTGACCGGGACCTTCGGCAACCCGTCGTCGACCCACGGCATCGGGGACGCGGCTGCCCGGGGCCTGGCCGACGCACGGGCGGTCATCGCCGGCGCGCTCGGCTGTCGTCCGGGCGAGGTCGTCTTCACCAGCGGCGGCACCGAGGGCGCGAACACCGCGGTCAAGGGCATCGCGCTCGCCGCACCGCGCGGCCGCCACGTCGTCACGAGCGCCGTCGAGCACGAGGCCGTGCTCGAGAGCTGCCGCTACCTGGAACGGTTCCACGGCTTCGACGTGACGGTGCTGCCCGTGGAGCCGGACGGCACGGTGGCGCCGGAGACCCTGCGTGCCGCCCTCCGACCGGACACCACGCTGGTCTCGATCGCGCACGCCGACAACGAGATCGGCACGGTGCAGGACGTCCCCCGGCTCGCCGCGATCGCGCACGAGGTCGGCGCCCGCTTCCACACCGACGCCGTGCAGTCCGCCCCGTGGCTGCCCGTCGGGCTCGACGTCCTGGGTGTCGACGCGGTCTCGGTGTCGGGGCACAAGCTCGGCGCGACGAAGGGGACCGGTGCCCTCGCCGTCCGTTCGGGCGTCCAGCTCGAACCGCTCGTCCACGGCGGGGGACAGGAGCGCGGACGACGTTCGGGCACCGAGGACGTCGCGGGTGCGGTCGGCCTCGCCGCGGCCTGGAGGGCCGTGCTCGCCGAGCGGGACAACGCCGCAGCGCACGCGACGGCCGTCCGCGACGTCGTCGTCGCCGGGGTGCTCGACCGGGTGCCGGGCGCGCTCCTCACCGGATCGGCCGACCACCGCCTGCCGGGACACGCCTCCTTCTGCTTCCCGGGCGTGCACGGCGAGACGGTGCTGCTCGAGCTGGAACGACGGGACGTGGTGTCCTCCTCCGGCAGCGCCTGTGCCGCCGGCAGCACCGAAGCCTCGCACGTGCTGCTGGCACTGGGCCTCCCGGAGGACCTGGCCCGCTCCGCCGTCCGGTTGACGTTCGACGCGTCCCTCACGACGGACGACGCGACGGCCGTCGTGGAGGCCGTGGTCGCCGCCGTCACGGCTGTCCGGTCCCTCGCCTGACCGGGTGTACTAGACGTTCTACTCCATGTCTGGGGCCGTGTCCCCCCTATTGCGGACACGCGCGGTCGTCCAGAGTGGAGGCATGGCGAACGCGACGACCTCATCGGTGACGCAGGGCGACCGCTTCCGAGCGGTCCAGCTCCTGCCCGCACCGGCGACGGTCCTGGCGCTCGCCGTCGGTTCCGGGCACGGCCTCGACGCCGGCCCGCTCGCGGTCGTCGCCGCCGTCGGTGTCCTCGCGACGCTCGCCAGCGCGCTCCTGCCCGCGCAGCTCGCGCGTGCCGGGCGCCCGATGCCGGTGCCGGCGGAATCCGACCGGTACCGGGGGGACCGGGACCGGAACTGACCTCGAGACCTGCACCGCCCCTCCCGGCGGTGCACTGGACCGGACGCGACCCCTGATACGCGTCCGGCCGGGACGCCGGCCCCTGCCGGGCCGTCCCGGAACGACCGGGTCCGCCGTGGCCTTCGGGACCATCGACCCCTGAACGATGTGTCCCGTTCCCCCTGAGGCGCGGCGGGCCCGGTCCCGCTCAGGCGGTCGTGCGGTGCTCCACGGTGCCCGGCCAGAGGTAGTCCAGGTCGTCCGGCACGTCGGGGAAGAGCGGGCGGTAGTGCTCCGGTGCCTTCTGCACGAGCTTCGACCGGTGTGACAGGTGCACGCGCTCGTCGGTGTTCCACGAGGGCACCTCGAAGTCGCCACGCTCGTACGCCTCCAGGTCCTCGGGGACGAGTGCCAGGTCCGCCAGGGTCTTCTCGAGGCAGGTGTCCGCGTGCCCGCGCTCGAGCCACACCCGGCACGTGGCGTCCTGGTACGCCATCAGCGCCGGCCGGAAGCCCCGCCACATCGCGGTGACCGGGTGGTGTTGCCAGCCGTAGTCCGGCAGCGTCAGGGCCCGCATCACCTGCAGGGTCTCGACCCGCTGCTTGCCGAGGCGCTTGTCGTCGAGGACCTCGGCGGAGGCGCGGAAGTCGGCGAACGGCAGGAAGGTCTGCATCTGCCGGACGGTACGCCGGAGTGCCCGGGAGCGCCCGGGTCGTCGCGGCGACACATGTCGTCACATCGTCACCGGGCCCGACGGGGCGTGTGAGCATCGACGGCATGAGCAGTTCCCTCGTCGTCGGGGTCAGTGGCAGCCCGTCCGACCCGTCACGCACCTCGACCCTCGTCGCCGCGACCGTCGACCGGCTCGCCGCCGAGCTGCCGGACGCCGAGACCGTCCTCGTCGAGATCGGTCCGCTCCTGGCGGACCTCGGCGCCGCCGTCGACCGGGAGCACATGTCCGACGCCACCCGCGCCGCGCTCGAGGCGGTCGAGGCGGCGGACGTCCTGGTCGTCGGGAGTCCGGCCTTCCGCGCCGCGTACTCCGGCGCGTTCAAGCTCTTCTTCGACTGGATCGGGCAGTACGACCTGGTCGACACCCCGGTGCTGCTCACCGCGACCGGGGGCAGCGACCGGCACGCGCTCCTCGTCGAGCACCAGATGCGCCCGCTGTTCGGCTTCTTCCAGTCGACGACGCTGCCGCTGGCGGTGTTCGGCAACGAACGGGACTTCGACAAGCGCCTCGGGGGCTACGACATCGCGAGCATCGACCTGGAGCTGCGGATCGACCAGGCCGTGCGTCGGGCGCTGCCGATCATCCGCGGCGGGTTCGTGGCGGCGGGCGTCGACGAGGTGCGGCGGCCCGCGGAGTTCTGACGGGCCTCCCGGCCGGACGCCGGCGTGGGCCGCGCGCGTGGCGCGAGACGCCCCCGTGTGCGCGAGACGCCGCGGTACTCGGCGGCGTCTCGACGGCATCGCGGCGTCTCGGGTCGACGCCGGCGTCTCGCCGCGGGGTCAGCCGCGCAGGAGCGCCGCGACGTGGGCGACGGCCAGGCGGTACCCGTCCGCGCCCGCACCGGCGATGACCGCCGTCGCGGCCGTGGCGACGTGGTCGACGTGCCGGAACGGCTCGCGCTTCCACGTGTTGGACAGGTGCACCTCGACCACGGGGACGCTCAGCGCCTCGACCGCGTCGTGCAGTGCCACCGACGTGTGCGCGTACGCGGCGGGGTTGATGACGACGGCGTCGTGGTCGTCGAGCGCCTCGTGCAGCCACTCGACGAGCTCGCCCTCGCGGTTGCTCTGTCGGAAGTCGGCCTCGAGCTCGTGCACCGCGGCCTCGGTGTGGACGATCGCCTCGATCTCGGCGAGCGTCACGGTGCCGTACTGCTCCGGGTCGCGACGGCCGAGGATGTCCAGGTTCGGGCCGTTGAGGACGAGGATGCGCATGCGCCGAGCCTAGCGAGCGACCGAGCACGCGATCGCGCGGAATGCATGCCTCGGCTATGTGAACGGTCACACCGCGTGTAACGTCTTCGTCCGGGTCGGCGCGGTTGTCGACTGCAACACATCGACGGAGAGTGTGAATGGTCCTCGCAGCAGCGAACAGCGGGATCCGGCTCGACTTGGGCTGGGTCGACTACTTGATGATCCTCGTGTACTTCGGGGTGGTCATCTGGATCGGGTTCACGGCTCGGCGGCAGGTCCGCACGAGCATGGACTTCTTCCTCTCGGGCAGGTCCATGCCCGCGTGGATCACGGGCCTGGCGTTCGTGTCCGCGAACCTCGGCGCCACCGAGATCCTCGGCATGGCCGCGAACGGTGCCCAGATCGGCATGGCGACGCTGCACTACTACCTCATCGGTGCGGTGCCCGCGATGGTCTTCCTCGGCCTCGTGATGATGCCCTTCTACTACGGCTCGAAGGTCCGGAGCGTGCCGGAGTTCATGCTCCGCCGGTTCGGCAAGGCGCCGCACCTGGTGAACGCCATCGCCTTCGCGGTGTCGAACGTCCTCATCGCGGGCATCAACCTCTACGCGATGGCGATCGTCATCGAGGCGATGCTCGGCTGGCCGGAGTGGCTCGCGATCATCGTGTCCGCCGGCTTCGTCCTCGCCTACATCACCCTCGGTGGACTCTCCAGCGCGATCTACAACGAGGTCATGCAGTTCTTCGTGATCCTCGCCGGCCTCATCCCGCTGACGATCGTGGGCCTCCACCGCGTCGGCGGCTGGAGCGGCCTGACCGAGGCCATCAAGCAGACCCAGGGTGTGCAGCACCTGCAGACCTGGGCCGGCACCGGCATCGGGAACGTCACGAACCCGATCGGGGCGAACTGGCTCGCGATCGTGCTCGGCCTGGGCTTCGTGCTGTCGTTCGGGTACTGGACGACGAACTTCACCGAGGTACAGCGCGCGTTCTCGGCGAAGAACATGTCGGCCGCCCGCCGCACCCCGCTGATCGCCGCGATCCCGAAGCTCTTCATCCCGTTCATCGTCGTCGTGCCCGGCCTCATCGCCGCGGCCGTCGTCGGCAACCAGTTCGCCGACGGCACGCTGACCTACAACGACGCGATCCCGAAGCTCATCCAGATGTACCTGCCGACGGGTGTCCTCGGTGTCGCCGTCACGGGCCTCCTGGCGTCCTTCATGGCCGGGATGGCGGCCAACGTGTCGAGCTTCAACACCGTCTTCACCTACGACATCTGGCAGCGCTACATCAAGCCGAACATGCCCGACCTGCACTACCTGAAGACCGGTCGCTGGGTCACCGTCGTGGGTGTCGTCGTCGGCGTCGGCACGGCGTTCCTCGCCGCGCAGGCCGGCAACATCATGACCTACATGCAGACGCTGTTCTCGTTCTTCAACGCGCCGCTGTTCGCCGTCTTCATCCTCGGTCTGCTCTGGAAGCGGATGACCACGCAGGGTGCGCTCTGGGGGTACGTCCTCGGGATCATCACGCCGACCATCACCTGGATCGCGTACCTGGTGGACCCCGACCTGTTCTCGACCGCCACGGCCGAGACCATGTACGGCGCGATCATCTCGTTCGTCACGGTGATCGTCGTCGCCGTCGCGGTCTCGATGTTCACGAAGCCGAAGCCCGTCTCGGAACTCGGCGGCCTGGTCTACGGCATCGGCAAGATCGACATGAGCGCGGGCGCCGTCGCCACCGACACCGCCTGGTACCGCTCGCCGGCGCTGCTCGGCACGGTCGCCCTCGTGCTCTGCGTCGTCCTCTACCTGCCGTTCCTCTGATCCCGACCCCGAAGGAGACACCCCATGGCTGACACCACGAACACCTCGGGCTCGATGACCGAGGACGAGAAGGCGGCACTCGTCCGTTCGACCCGCCGCCTGGACCTGCGTCGCATCCTCGGCGGTCTGTTCCTGCTCTACGGCGTCATCACGACGATCGTCGGCATCGTGCACTGGGACAGCGACCCGAAGATGACCGGCGGCATCCACATCAACCTGTGGGTCGGGCTCGCGATGCTCGCCGCCGGCCTGCTCTTCTTCCTCTGGGACCGCCTCGCGCCGGTCCCGGCAGAGGACATCGTCGGCCAGGCCGAGGCGGAGGCGCACCAGCGCGCCGCCGGCGAGGGCCGCGAGCTCGCGTAGCCGACGGCCGGTCGCCCACGCGACCACGATCGGACGGGAGGCCCGGTACCAGCTGGTACCGGGCCTCCCGTCCGTCGTGCGGTGCGGCCGCGTCCTCCGGAGCCTGGTTCCGCCACGGAACGGTTGCGCGCGCTGCCGGAGGAGGCCAGGTTGGTCACGACGGAAGGGACCCCACATGTCGACCATGGTGTTCATCAACCTGCCGGTGTCCGACCTGGCGCGGGCGACCGCGTTCTACCAGGCGCTCGGGTACCCCCTCAACCCGGTGTTCAGCGACGACACCGCCTCGAGCATCGTCATCAGCGACACCGTGTACGTGATGCTCCTGACGCACGCGAAGTTCACCGAGTTCACCGACAAGACGATCGCCGCGCCCGACACGATCGAGGTGATCAACTCCCTCACCGCCGAGACGAAGGAGGAAGTGCACCGGATCGTCGACGCGGCCGTCGAGGCCGGTGGGACCGAGGACCGGCCGGAGATGGACCTGGGCTTCATGTTCCAGCGGAGCTTCACCGACCCCGACGGACACCGCTGGGAGTACGTCTGGATGGACCCCGCCGCCGCCGAGGACGGCCCGCACGCCGGCTGACCCCTCGCAACACGCAACCCCGGCGGCACCGCGCAACGGAGTACCGCTGCGAGGAAACGCCGGGGTTGCGTCCTGCGACGGTGGCCACGGCAGGATGGGGGGATGACCGACGACCTCGTGACCGGCGCGGACGGCCTCGCCCGGCCGCTCTGGGCGTCGACGGACCCGATGCTCCGCGCCTACTACGACACCGAGTGGGGGATGCCGGTCCGCGACGAGCGGGGCGTGTTCGAGCGGCTCTCGCTCGAAGCGTTCCAGTCCGGGCTGTCGTGGCGCACGATCCTCGCGAAGCGCCCCGCGTTCCGGGCCGCGTTCGCCGACTTCGACCCCGACGTGGTCGCCCACTTCGGGGACGACGACGTCGCCCGGCTGCTCGGCGACGCGGGCATCGTCCGGAACCGCGCGAAGATCGCCGCGACGATCACCAACGCGAACGCCACCGTCACGCTGCGGGCGGACGGGGGACTCGCCGACTTCGTGTGGTCCTTCCGGCCGACCGACACGCCGAGGCCGCGCACCGCCGCCGAGGTCCCGACGACCAGCCCGGAGTCGACCGCGCTGTCGAAGGCGCTGCGGAAGCGCGGGTTCGCGTTCGTCGGACCGACCACCATGCACGCCCTGATGGAGGCGCTGGGCGTCGTCGACACGCACCTGCTCGGCAGTCACCGGCGGGCATCGTCCGGCGTCTGGCCGGACTGAGGACCGGCGCCGACCGGTGGGAGGGCTGTCGTCAGCCCAGTGGCAGCCGCATCTGCACCGAGGCGACCTCGTACCCGAGCTCCTCGTACAGGTGGCGCGCGCCGGTGTTGTACCCGAAGACGTTGAGGCCGATGCTGGTCGCGCCCTCCGCCCTCGCGACCTCGTGCGCGAGCTCGAGCGCTCGTCGGGCGTGACCCTGCCGGCGGTGGGCCGGGTCGACCTCGACCTCGAAGACCCACCAGTCGGCGCTGCCCGGAGTGAACGGGCCGATCCAGAGGTGCCCCACCACGGTGTCCGCACCGAGCGTCAGTTCCCACACGTGGTGGCCCGTCGCCGGCGAACCGCCCG
This sequence comes from Curtobacterium sp. MCPF17_031, assembly GCF_003234035.1. Lineage (NCBI taxonomy): Bacteria > Bacillati > Actinomycetota > Actinomycetes > Micrococcales > Microbacteriaceae > Curtobacterium > Curtobacterium sp. MCPF17_031. Next base: position 160,910 of record NZ_QKSG01000008.1, read on the forward strand.
GGAACCACTGCTCGAGGGACTGCCGCATGTTCGCCTCTGCCTGCTCGCGGCTCTCGCCCGACCGCATGCGCGACGCGACGTACTCCGCCATCGAGCGGTCCAGCCAGCCCGGCAGGCGTTCCCCAGGCGTCGGCACGAGCCGCAGCTCGCTCCGCGCCGCGGTCCTGCCCGTGTCTGCCGGGTCCATGGTCAGCGGTTGCCCTTCGAGCCGCGCTTGGGCTTGCCGGACATGCCGCGCGGGGTCCGGCCGCGACCGGTGGAGTTCTTCCCACCGCCGCTCTTCGCACCCGTGCCCTTCGTGGCGCTGCGCTTCGCGACCGTCTTCGCATTCGCCGCCGTGGCCTTGCCACCGGCCGCCTTGCTGCTGGTGGCTTTGCCGCCGGCCGCCTTGCCGCCGGTCTTCTGGCGTGGGTCGTCCTGCTCGTCGGGATCCGTGCCTCCCGGCTGGTCCGGCTGCTGCCGGGAGCTGTTCGCGGTCCGGCCGCGGACGACGCCGATGAACTCCTCGGTGAGTTCCGAGGCGTCCTCGTCACGCCAGACGAGCGCGACACGGGTGCCGGGGGAGCCGGCGAGCGGTCGGGAGACCAGGGACTTGCGGCTCTCGGCCCGGAAGAGGGACTGGGGGAGGACGACCACGCCGACGTTGGCTTCGACCAGGTCGAGCGCTGCCGCGACGTCGGGTGGCACGGGGCCCGCGTCGAGGACGGTGACGGCGGCGAGGTCCGCGTCGGTGACCTCGTCGAGGTCGGCGAGGGGGGAGTCCTTCGGGGCGGCGACGACCGCCGTCTCGGTCCACAGCGGGATCGCGTGCGGCTGTTCGCCGTCGGCCCGCTCGGGCACCGGCATCCGGGCGAAGACCATGTCGGCGTCGCCCTCGATCGCGTCGAGGACCCCGTCCGCGCCGACGGGCATGAGGACCAGGTCGACGTCCGGTCGGCGCTCGCGCCAGACCCGCACCCACTTGGCGGGGGAGACCCCGGGTACGAAGGCGATGGAGAGCGCGGTCATGCACCCGAGCATACGGGCCGTACTCTGGTCACCATGGCCCAGGAACAGACCATGAAGCCCGAGACCGCTGCCAAGAAGCTCGGCATCCTCCTCTCGGCGACGCCCGAGTCGTTCCGTGCGGGCCCGATCGCTCGCACGACGTTCGATGAACTGCAGAGCGAGCCGCCGACGTGGCTGCAGGACCTCCGTCGCGACGGTCCGCACCCCCGACCGGTCGTCGCCGCGCGCCTCGGGGTGTCGATCTCCGGACTCGCCCGCGCCGGCGTGGACGACGTCCTCACCACGGAGCAGATCAAGCAGCTCCTGCAGGACATGCCCGCGTGGCTCGTGCAGGAGCGATCCACCCAGGCCGCGGTCCGCACCGAGAACGTGCGCGTCAAGCAGGAGCGCGCGGCCCGCACCGAAGGCTGATCCCACCCGTGCACGGGACCGTCGCCGACGCCATGCTCGTCGTGCCGCAGTTCGCGTCGGTGTGCTGCATCGTCGGTGACCGGTACCGCCCGCGCCCCGGCGTGATCGTGCCCGCAGCCGTGATGCTCGTCGCGATGCTCATGCCCGTCGTGCAGGCCGGTCCGTCGTGGACGATCCTCGCCGCGGCACTGCTGCTGGTCCTCGCGCCGATGCCCGTGGTGCGGCGCCGTCGGCGGGACGGGCGTCGCGCCGAGCCGATGGACGTGCACCGGGCGCTCTCCGCCGTCGTGATGGCGGGGATGCTCCTGATGGGGCACACTGCCGAGCTCCCCGGCACCGGCGTCCACGTCCACGCCCTGGTCCTGACCGCGGTGCTCGGCGCCGGCGTGATCGGCTACTGCGCCTTCAGCGGCTGGCTGCTCCGGTACGAGTGGGCACGGGAGGACCGTCGCGCGGTCCGCAGCGGCGAGGTCTTCGCGATGACCGTCGCCGTGGTCGGGATGACCCTGGCGATGTGACCGGCGTTACGGTGGGGCCGTGTCCGACCGCATCGTCCGCCGACCCGACGCTCCACCGCCGCGCCTCGACGAGGTCGACGAACGGATCCTCTGGGTCCTCGCCTCGGACGCCCGGATCCCGAACAACCGGCTCGCCGCCGCGGTGGGCATCGCGCCGTCGACCTGTCTGGTGCGCGTCCGAGCGCTGGAGGACGCGGGCATCATCACCGGCTACCGGGCCGAGGTCGACATCGCTCGTCTCGGGTTCTCGATCGAGGCGATGGTCTCCGTCCGGGTGCACGCTGCCGCGCGGCACGAGCTGCGGGAGTTCGCGAAACGCCTGCTCCGGGTGCCGGTGGTGCTCGACGTGTCGTTCCTGGCCGGGGACAAGGACTTCCTCGTGCACATCGCGTGCACGTCGACCGAGCAGCTGCGGGACTTCGTCGCCGACGAGCTGAGCGGGGACCCGTCGGTCGCGACGACGCAGACGTCGATCGTGTTCGAGCGGCTGGTGGCGGACCGGGAACACCAGGCCCGCTCCTACGGCGAACTGCGCCGCTGGCAGGCCTGAGCGCAGCGAGCGCGGTCCGTCAGCGGATTCGGACCATCGGGGTGTGCGGGATCGCGTCCTCGAGGAAGTCCTCACCCGAGCGCACGAAACCGAACTGTGCGTACCACTCGCCGAGGTGTGCCTGAGCGTTGATGCTGATCCGCTCCGAACGGCTCTCGGCGATCGCGGCCTGCATCAGCGCGGCGCCGAGGCCCTTGCCACGGGCGTGCGCTGCGGTGGCGACCCGGCCGATCCGCTCGGTGCCGTCGGGTTCGCGGAGCAGCCGCAGGGTCGCGTCGACCGAACCGCTGCCGGCCCAGAACTGCACCGTGCCGGGCTCGAGGTCGCGGCCGTCGATGTCGTCGTAGGCGCATGCCTGCTCCACCACGAACACGTCCTGTCGCAGGCGGAGGATCTCGTGCAGGGTGACGACGTCGAGGTTGCGGGTCGGGGCGCTGAAGGTCGAGGGCACGACGTTTCCTGACTTTTTCTTGTGAATGGGTTCCGCACCGCACCCGTCGAGGCGTACCGTGCCGGTCAACCACTCTACGTGCGCAGCCGAGATCAGGAGGTGAGCGCATGGACGCATCGATGCGTGCACCCCTGAACGCGGTCATCCGTTGGGCTCTCATGGCCTCCGGGATCGCGGTGGCGCTGGTGCTGCTCTCGCTCTTCTTCGGTGCTCGGCCCGCTGCGGCGGCCGGGGTCCTCGGACTGGGTGGGGCGTCTCCGAGCGGCTCGCAGACGAACTCGTCGCAGCGCTCGGACGGCCTGCTGAGCGGCGTCGTCTCGGGCGTCGGTGGCACGGTCGAGGGAGTCGGGCGGGCCGTCGGGAGCGTCGTCACCCCGGTCCGACCGGCCCCCGCGCCGGTTCCGGCAGCACCGGCCCCCGCGCCGGTCCCGGCCGCGCCGGCGCCGGTTGCTCCCGCTCCGACCGCCGCAGCACCCGCCCCGGTTGCCGCAGTCCCCGCTCCGGCCTCCGCACCCGCAGCGACTCCCGCGGTCCCAGCGGCTGCACCGGCCCCGGTCGCCACAGCTCCGGCCAGCACGCACACCGACCCGGCCGCAGCCCCCGCGCCGACCTCGGCCGGCGAGCCGTCGCACTCCGCCGCCACACCGGCGATCGCAGCCGGAGCGCCCGCAGCCACGCCGACGACCCGCCCGGACACCTCGCTCGTCGGCGGCGTCGTGTCGGCCGTGAGCGGCGCCTCCCGGCCCGTCACCGACACCGTCGTCACCGTCCTCGACCCCGTCACCGGGGCCGTGCAGGACCTCGCTGGTGACCGTCCGGTGACCGCGATCGTGGCCGTCGTCGACCGGGTGGTCGGGAGCCTCCCGGTCGTCGGCGGACTGCTCGGTGACGACACGCTCGGCACCGTCACGGCGCCCGTCACGGGCGTGGTGGACGACACCCTCGGCTCGGTCGGTGACGTCGTCGGCGCTGTGCCGGGCGTCGTGGCCGAGGTGCCCGACGTCGTCGGCGGCCTGCCCGGCGTCGGTGGCGGCTTGCCCGGCGTCGGTGGCGGCTTGCCCGGCGTCGGCGCTGGTCTCCTGCCGGGAGGCTCCCTCCCCGTCGTCGACGTCCCCTCGGTCCCCGTGGTGGGCACCCCCGGCACCGGTGGCACGCTCGTGCCGACGGTGCCGGGAGCTTCGGTCGCCGCGTCGACCACAGCCACCGCCGCCGTGCGACCCGTGGAGACGACCACCGGACCGGCACCCGCGCCGGCTGCACCCGTCACGGGCACCGCGGACCAGCCGGCTGCGACGACCACCCCGTCCGCCGCTCGCGCGAGCACCTCGGCGATCGTCGCCGGTCCGCTCGCTGCCGTGACGACGTCCACCTCCCTCGCTGCCGCGACCTTCGGTGGCACGGCCCTCATCCTCCCGGACGGTGGCGCGCCGACGCACGCACCGTTCGAGGGCGCCACCGGTGGCACCGCAGGCGGATCCGCCGCGGGCGGCTCGGCCGGCGCGACCCCGATCGGCACCGTCGGTGCCGACGCACAGACCTCCCCCCTCGCCACGGGTCACCGTGGCCCGGTCACCGACGAGGCCCTCCCGGCATCGCTCGTCGGCGACCACGACGTCGCTCCCGATTGAGATCGGCGCACCTGCCCGCCACGGCAGGACGCGCCACCGACCGCTCCCGTGCGGTCGACCGACCATCTCGATCAGGAGTGAATGACCATGAACAAGAACGTCACCCGAGGGCTCTTCTTCGCCCTCTGCGTGGGCGGGCTGACGCTCGGTGGAGCCGTCGCGGCGAACGCGGCGACGACCACCGGAGCGGACGGCATCGCCTCCGGGACCCAGATCGCGCCGAACGTCGACGCCCCGGTCTCCGTCACCCGCAACGCCTTCGGCATCGTCGGCGACGCGGTCTCGACCGCCACGAGCCCGGCGGCTGCGTCGGCCCCCGCGGCTCCGGTCCCTGCGGCTCCGGTCCCCACGCCGGCACCCCCCGCGCCGACGACCAGCGGTGCTGACGGCGTCGCCTCCGGCACCCAGGTGGTACCGGAGGTCACGGCTCCCGTGGACGTCACCGGCAACGCCGTCGGCGTGCTCGGCGACGCGGCGGCTGCTCCCGCACCAGCGGCACCGGCGGCACCCGCACCAGCTCCTGCTGCTCCTGCTGCACCTGCTGTTCCGGCTCCGACGACCAGTGGCGAGGACGGCGTCCTCTCCGGCACCCAGGTCGCGGGCGACGTCGACCTCCCCGTGACCGTCGGCGGCAACGCCGTCGCCGTCGCCGGGGACGCCGCCAGCACCGGCTCGAGCACGGCGGGTCCGGCGTCCGCGCCCGCCACCGCGGCTCCGGCAGAAACGGCCGCATCCACCTCGGGCACGGACGGCCTGCTGTCCGGCACACAGATCCTGCCGGACGTCTCGATCCCGGTCACGGTGTCGGGCAACGGCATCGGGCTCCTCGGGGACGGTGCCGCGACCGCCGGTCCGTCGGCCTCCGGCACTCCGGTCGGTTCCGGTTCGACGGGAGGCGCGCCCTCCCCGACGACGTCGGGCTCCGACGGTCTCATCTCGGGGACAGAGCTCCTCGGGACCGTCTCCGTGCCGATCACCGTGACCGGCAACGGCATCGGGGTCCTCGGTGACGGCGCCAGCACCGGCGGCTCGACCACCGGAACGGGGACCCGTACCGCTCCGGCCTCGGGCGGGACGACCTCGGGGGAGGACGGTGTCGGTTCCGGCACCCAGGTCGCTCCCGTGGTGTCGATCCCCGTCACGATCGGCGGGAACGGCATCGGCGTCATCGGTGACGGCACGAGCACCGGCGGCTCGACCTCCGGCTCCGGCACGACGCCTGTCGCCGGGGGCACGACCTCCGGCGAGGACGGTGTCGGTTCCGGCACGCAGGTCGTCCCGGTGATCGACGTCCCCGTCACCATCGGTGGGAACGGCATCGGTGTGGTCGGTGACGGCACGAGCACCGGTGGCTCGACCACCGGCTCCGGCACGAGCACCGGCACGACGCCGGTCTCGGGTGGGACGACTTCAGGTGAGGACGGTGTCGGCTCCGGCACGCAGGTCTCACCGGTGGTGTCGATCCCGGTGACCGTCGGTGGGAACGGCATCGGCGTCGTGGGTGACGGCACGAGCACCGGTGGCTCGACCACCGGCTCCGGCACGAGCACCGGCACGACGCCCGTCGCCGGGGGCACGACCTCCGGCGAGGACGGTGTCGGTTCCGGCACGCAGGTCATCCCGGTGATCGACGTCCCCGTCACCACCGGTGGCAACGGCATCGGTGACGGCACGAGCACCGGTGACTCGACCACCGGCTCCGGCACGAGCACCGGCACGACGCCGGTCTCGGGCGGGACGACCTCTGGTGAGGGCGGCATCGGCTCCGGAACGCAGATCATCCCGGTGATCACCATCCCGGTCACCGTCGGTGGGAACGGCGTCGGCGTCATCGGCGACGGTTCCAGCAGCACGCCGGGCACCACGACGCCGGGCACGACCGACCCGGGCACCACGACGCCGGGCACCACGACGCCGGGCACCACGACGCCGGGCACCACGACGCCGGGCACGACCGACCCGGGCACCACGACGCCGGGGACCACGAATCCCGGCACCGGAATCACCCCGGAGACGGGTACGACTCCCGGTGCCACCACCCCGGTGACCACCCCGGTCACGACCGTCCCGGCCACCCCGGCCGCGCTGGTCACCCCGGTGGCAGAGGTCACGCCCCCTGCCGCAGCCACCGCGGTCGACTCCACGTCGACGGGCAACGGGGTCAGCACGACCCGCACGACCACCGGTACCACCGGCACGCTCGCCTACACGGGAGCGGACCGGCCGGTCCTCCCGGCCCTCGCGGCACTGCTGCTGCTCCTGGCCGGCCTCGGGACGATGACCCTGCGGCGCCGCCACTGACGCCGACCCGCTGAACGGCTGCGGAGCACCGGGGTCCCCGGTGCTCCGCAGCCCCTGCCCGGGCGAGCAGACCCGGACGAGCTGGCCCGAACGGGGCGGACCCGAGGCGACGAGTCCTGATCAGGACCCGTCCTGTGAGAGTGCTGTACGCCTCCTGGGCGGCCGTCAACCCTTGCTGAGCACAGCGGCAGCCGACCAGTGGCTGTGCGACAGCTGGGCGGCAGCACGATGAACCCGTGCCATCCGACGTGCTCCAGCTCCCGATCGTCCTCCCGGCCGTGCTCGTGCCGGTGGACGTGGTCGCCGTCGTCCTCGTCCTCGTGACGGTCTTCGGACCGCGCGGTCGGGCGAAGGGCGCCGGCGCGACCGACCACCCGGTGAGGCGACGGCGGGACCGGGGCGTCCCGGCCGTGCTCGTCCGGATCGCGGCGATCGCGGTCGGCGCCGGTATCGGGCTGGTCGCCGTCTGGTGGTTCGGTGACGTCCAAGACCGCTACGGCGTGTCCTTCACGGTCGTCACGCGCATGTGGGTCGCGTTCACGGTGGGTGCCGTCCTCCTGTTCCTGGTCGTCCTGGTCCAGGGCGGCAACGGTCGCCGGATCGTCGGGCTCGGAGCCGCCCTGGCGGTCGCCATCACCGCGGGCCTCGGCATCAACGTCGACTTCGGGGCGTACCGGACCATCGGCGAGGCCGTCACGCCGAACCCCTACCCGACGGGCAGCCTCGACCACCAGCACGCGGCCCGACCCGGAGCACGGGTCGTCGACACGGCGACGTGGACCGCGCCGGAGCGGATGCCCGATCACGGCCGTGCCATCGCGGTCCGCATCCCCGCGACGGTCTCGCACTTCCACGCCCGTCGCGCCGTCGTGTGGCTGCCTCCCGCCGCGCAGGTCGTGGACCCGCCGACCCTGCCGGTCCTCGTCGCGCTCTCCGGGCAGCCGGGGCAGCCGGCCGACATGTTCCAGACCGGCCGGCTCGGGTCGTTCCTCGACGACTACGCCGCGGCGCACCACGGCATCGCGCCGATCGTCGTCTCGCCCGACCAACTGGGGGCACCGGGCCACAACCCGATGTGCGTCGACAGCCGTCGTCTCGGGCGGAGTGCGACCTACGTGATGACCGACACGGTCCGGTGGATCCACCAGCACCTCGACGTGGCCTCGGGCAGCGCGGCATGGGGCATCGGCGGCTTCTCGCAGGGGGCGACCTGCGCCATGCAGTTCTCGAGCGCGTACCCGGAGGTGTTCGGCACGACCCTGGCCATCTCCAGCGAGATGGCCCCGGCGAACGGGGACCTCCGGCACACCGTCGCGGTCGGGTTCGGCGGCTCGCGTCCGGCCTACCTCCGGGCCACCCCGGAGGCCCTGCTCGCCGCCCACACGCCGTACCACGACCACCTCACCGTGTTCGGCTACGGCGAGGACGACGCTCCCTACGAGGCCTCGACGCTCGCGCTCCGGGCCGCGTCGAAACGCGCCGGGATCGCCGCCACTCTCATCGTCTCGCCCGGCTCGGCCCACGACTGGAACACCGTCCGGTACGTCCTGGGCCACGGCCTCCCCATCGTGATCGCCCACCTCGGGCTGCCCGTGGACGGGGTCCGTCGATGACCGCGAAGGGCGCACCCGACACCGCCGCTCCGGAACAGCCCGCGGCCCCGCCGCATGAGGTCGGCCACGAGGCCGCCGCGCGCGTCCTGCGCGACGTGGGGCGGGCCTCCCGGTCGGTCCGGCACGCCGTCACGCGACAGCCGGTCACGGCCGTCGTCCTGGTCCTGGTGCTGCTGGCGTCGATCACCGCCGCGTCGTTGCGGTTCGCCCAGGGCCGACAGGTGCCGGACGCCCTCGTGCCCTTCCGGGTGTTCGCCGTCACCACCGGTGTCCTCGCGCTGGTCCTGACGCTCACCGGTGTCGTCGTGCTGGTCGGTGCCTCCGAACGGCTGATCGGCTCGCGGCGCACCGTCTCCGCCTTCCTGGCGACGAGCGTCATCGGGGCGGCGGCCGCAGCCGTCGTCGGTCTCGTCGACCCGGACGGCCGCCGTGGTGCCGCCCTGCTCTCCGTGGCCGAGGGCCTGGACCCGTGGACGGCGATCCTGGGCACGGTCATGACGGCGAGTGCCTTCGCCGGCCCGCTCTGGCGTCGTCGGATCCGGGTCAACGCGCTGGCGGTCGTCCTCACGCTCTTCCTCTACGCCGGACACACCGCCGACCTGTCCGCCGTCGTCGCCACGGCCGCGGGCTGGGGACTCGGCGAGGTGTTCCGACGCACCCCGAAGCGCACCGGCTGGACCCGCAGCTCCCACCGCGAGACCCGGGTGCTGCTCGGGACGGTGGTCCTGGTGTCGGCGGTCGGACCGGTGATCGCGCTGGTGTCGCGCGCCCGGGTCGGTCTGCTCGCGCCGCTCGCCGCGGTCGTCGGGACGGGCCCAGCAGACCAGCCCTCCGCCTGTCGCGCCGACGGCGTCGCGGGTGAGTGCCTGCACCGCCTGCTGACCTACCGTGCGACGGACCCCTGGTCCCTGCTGCTCGCGATCGCACCACTGCTCGTGCTCGTCGTCGGGGCGGTCGGTCTGTTCCGTGGCAGCCGCTTCGCGGTGTCGCTCGTCGTGGTGGTCGACACCGTCACCGGGATCACCGCCGCCGTGACGTACACCCACGTACCCGGACGGGTCGAGCAACTCCGCGGGTCCGAGGACGACGTCGTCGTGGTCCTGTCGATCGCCGCGTCGATCGCGGTCCCGCTCCTCACCGGGCTCGTCCTGCTGCTGCTGCGGCGGTCGTTCACGGTCGCGGTCGCCCGCAGCCGCGTCGTCACCTTCAGCGTGACGGTCCTGGTCGCGGCCGCTGTCCTGGCGGCCGTCGTGTTCGTCGTCGCCGACGCGTCACCGGTGCGGGTGCACGACCCGCTCGGCCTGGTCGTCGCCGTCCTCGGACCGCTGTCACCGGTCGTGCACCACCGTGACCTGCCGATCCGGGATCCCGGTCTCCGGACGGTGCTGGACCTCGTCGGCCCGCTGCTGTGGGCCGTCGTGGCCGTCGCCGCGATCCGTCCGGCCGGTGCGACACCCGGCGCAGCCGACTCCGACGTGTCCGCCGCGGACCGTGAGCGTGCCCGCGCGCTGCTCGTGGCGGGTGGCGGCGACACCTTCGGCTGGATGGCGACGTGGCCGGGCAACGCGCACTGGTTCAGCGCGGACGGTCGCGCCGGCGTCGCCTACCGACGGACCGGTGCCGTCGCGGTCGCCCTCGGCCCGTTCGGCTGGCCGGACGCGCGCGGACCGGCGCTCACCGAGTTCGCCCGGTACTGCGACGACAACGGCTGGACGGCGGTCTTCCACGGCATCGACACGACCAGCGCCGCGGCCCTCACCCGGCTCGGCTGGCGCACCCTACCGGTCGCCGAGGACGCCGCCTTCGACCCGCGTGCCTGGACCACGAGCGGCAGCCGGAAGCAGGACGTCCGCACCGCCGTCAACAAGGCCCGTCGCTCCGGGTCCACCGCCACCTGGTCGTCGTGGCAGGACCTGCCCGTGGCCACCACCCGGCAGATCGAGGCCATCTCCGAGGAATGGGTCGCCGATCGTGAACTCCCCGAGATGGGCTTCACGCTCGGCGGCCTCGACGAGATGCGGGACCCGGCCGTCCGGACCCTCGTCGCGCAGGACGCCGAGGGCACGGTCCTCGGGGTCACGAGCTGGTTGCCGTACCACCGTGCGGGCAGCGTGGTCGGCTGGACGCTCGACGTCATGCGGCGACGGAGCGACGCCCCGAACGGCGTGATGGAGTTCCTGGTGGCCTCCGCTGCCGAGGTGATGCGCGACGAGGGCGTCGAACGACTCGGCCTCTCCGCCGCGCCGCTCGCCCGCACGCCCGGTGGCGCAACCACAGGGGACGGCGTCGAGACCCTGCTCGAACTCGTCGGCGGCGTCCTCGAGCCGGTCTACGGGTTCCGGTCGCTGCTCCGGTTCAAGCGGAAGTTCGGCCCGGGACTCGAACCGCTCGTCCTCGCCTACCCGGACCCGGTCGCGCTGCCCGCCATCGGCGTCGCGGTGGTCCGCGCCTACCTGCCCGACCTGTCGCTCCGGCAGGCGTTGGCACTGGTGCGCGGACGCGGCTGAGCCGCCGGACGGGCGGCCCGGTGCACCCCCGAGACGCCGCGTGACGCCCGGCGGATCATCCGCCCACGACGGTCGGGGTGCTGGGGTATCGTCGGTGACACGCAAGCGCTCCGGGGTCGGTGCAAGTCCGAACCGGTGGTGACAGTCCACGAGCGCCGCGCCGGGTCCGCCCGGTGCGGGGTTGACCTGGTGCAATCCCAGGACCGACGGTGAGAGTCCGGACGGGAGGAAGCGCTGACGGAAGGTGATGGTCGTTCCGCGATCCCGCCTGCCGTCCGCCGACGACCGTCGCGCGCACCCGGAGTCCCGTTGAGAGGACACCAGTGTTCACCGGCATCATCGAGGAACTCGGCACCGTCACCGCCGTCGACGAACGTGGCGACTCCGTCGCGCTCACCGTCCGTGGCCCGCTCGTCGTCTCCGACGCGCAGCACGGCGACTCCATCTCGGTCTCGGGCGTCTGCCTGACCGTCGTCGAGCAGAGCCCGGAGACCTTCACGGCATTCGTCATGAAGCAGACCCTCGACATGAGCGCGCACGGATCGTTGCGGGCCGGCGACCGGGTGAACCTGGAGCGCGCGGCCTCGGTCGGGGACCGGCTCGGCGGTCACATCGTGCAGGGCCACATCGACGGCACCGCGACGGTCCTCCTGACCGACGGGGACGGCTGGCGGCGGGTGCGGTTCGCGCTGACGCCGGAGCTCAGCCCGCTCGTGGTCGACAAGGGCTCGATCGCGATCGACGGTGTCTCGCTGACCGTCAGCGCGGTGTCGCCGGAGTCCGTCGCGCCGGACGCCGCCTGGTTCGAGGTCAGCCTGATCCCGGAGACCCTGGCCGCCACGACGCTCGGTGCACGGGTGCCGGGGGACCGCGTCAACATCGAGACCGACGTCCTGGCCCGGCACGTCCGCCGGATGCTGCGGCTCGACGCTGCTGCTGCTGCTGCCGCTGCCGCTGCCGCTGCCGCTGCTGCCGCTGCTGCCGGTGCCGTCGGTGCTCCCGTCGGGGCGGAGGCCCGCTGATGGTCGCCGACACCGCTCCCGTCGTGCCGACCCTCGCCGACGACCTCGGCCTGTCCTCGGTCGCGCAGGCGATCGCCGCCATCGCCGCCGGCCGTCCGGTCATCGTGGCCGACGACGAGCACCGCGAGAACGAGGGCGACGTCGTCCTCTCCGCGGAACTCGCGACGCCGGAGTGGATCGCGTGGACGGTCGCGCACTCGTCCGGGTTCATCTGTGCGCCGGTCAGCGCCGAGATCGCCGACGCCCTCGACCTGCCGCCGATGGTCCAGCACAACGAGGACGTCCGCGGCACCGCCTACACCGTCACGGTCGACGCGGCCGTCGGCGTCACGACCGGCATCAGCGCCCACGACCGCGCACGGACGCTCCGGGTCCTCGCCGACCCGGGTTCGGTCCGCGGCGACCTGCACCGTCCGGGGCACGTCGTCCCGTTGCGGGCACGCCCGGGTGGCGTCCGGGAGCGCGCGGGGCACACCGAAGCCGCGATCGACCTCGTCACCGCCGCCGGACTCCGGCCCGCGGCGGCGATCTGCGAGATCGTCGACGAGCACGGCGGCATGATGCGCCTGCCGGAACTCGTCGGACTCGGGGCACGCGAGGGCGTGCCCGTCATCACCATCGCCGCGTTGGCCGCCTGGCTCCACGCGGCCGACCGGGCGACGGACGTCGCCCGCACCGAAGGGACACACGCATGAGCGGAGCAGGAGCGGCGGAGCGCGAGCTCGTCGACGGCAGCGGCATCCGGGTCGCGGTCATCGCCGGACAGTGGCACGACGTCATCGCGAACGGACTGCTCGCTGGGGCGCAGCGCGAGATCGAACGCCTCGGTGCCACCGCGCAGGTCGTCCCCGTCCCGGGCAGCTTCGAGCTCCCGGTGGTCGCGAAGGCCGCCCTCGAGTCCGGCTTCGACGCAGCGGTCGCCCTCGGCGTGATCATCCGCGGCGGGACCCCGCACTTCGAGTACGTCTCGGACGCGGCGACGAGCGGGTTGACCAAGGTCGCGATCGACACCGGCAAGCCCGTCGGCTTCGGCGTGCTCACCCTGGACGACGAGCAGCAGGGGCTCGACCGCGCCGGACTGCCCGGGTCGAAGGAGGACAAGGGCGCCGAGGCCGCACACGCGGCGATCGCCACGGCCGTCACGCTGCGTGGGCTGCGCGCCTCCGTGTAGCGGGACGGCGTTCGTCCACCGTCGTGCATCGGTACGACGCAGAACGGCCCCGCACCATCAGGTGCGGGGCCGTTCTGCGTGTGGCGGTGTGTGGCTACCGCTTGCCGAACACGTGGATCGGCAGGAAGAAGGAGAGGCTCATCAGCAGCACACCGGCGATGAACACGAAGGCCTGACCGGAGTCGACCTGGAACGCGAACCCGAACAGGTACATCGACACCAGCAGCAGCAGGATCGAGAAAACAGCAGCGAGGACGCGGCCCACGGTGGTACCTCCGGGAATCGAGCGGGTGGATCGCGCCCAGTCTATCCCCAGGACCGGGAGCGACCGTTCACGCAGCCGGTTTCGTCGCGATCAGGCGGTCGACGACCTGGAGCAGTGCCGCCATGTCGACCGAGGCCCGGTCGGGACGGACGTCGCTCGCGGCCCCGAGCGACGCCGCGTGGTAGAGCCCGTCGCCGAGGAGCTTGACCGCCTGCGCCGTGGGGACGTCGTCCAGCGCGTCGACGAGGGTGGCGAGCCAGGCGTTCTCGGTCTCGTCCAGGGTCCGGCCGGCCTCTTCGTACCCGGCCTGCTGCAGGCGCGAGGCCGCGAGCAGGGCGAGGTCGAGCTCGCTGCCGACGAACTGACAGTTCTCGACGAAGTAGCGCGCTGGGCCGTCCTCGGCAGCGCGCATCCGTTCGATGTCCAGGGCGGACAGGTCGGCGAGCCGTTCGCACAGTCCCTCGACCAGGGCGGCCTTGGACCCGAAGTGGTAGAGCAGTCCGCCCTTCGAGACACCGGCGCGCGCGGCGACGGCGTCGAGGGTGGCGGGACGTTCGCCCTCCTCGCACACGATGGCGACGAAGCTGTCGAGGACGCGGTCGCGAGCACTGGCCATGCGCACGAGTCTAGAGACACGCCGGGGGCAGTGTGCTCCGTGAACGTTCACGGTCTCTTGTTCCGCGGGTACGCACCGGATAGCCTCGCCCCGACCGTGAAGGTTCACGACGAACAGGATCCGCATGTCAGCGCAGACCGCGACCCCCACGCCCACCACGAACGACACGACCCCCGGCTGGGCGGTCCTCGGCCCCGGGGGGATCGCCCGACGGTTCCTCTCGCAGCTGTCGACGAGCAGCGGCCGACTCGTCGCCGCCGGTAGTTCGTCGGTCGAGCGGGCGCAGGCCTTCGCGGACGAGGCCGCCGAGCACGGGTTCCCCGAGGTGGTGGCGGGCACCTACGACGACGTCCTCGCCGACCCTCGGGTGGACGCCGTCTACATCTCGACCGTGCACACCGGGCATACGGCCCTCGTCCTCGCCGCACTGCGGGCAGGCAAGGCCGTGCTCTGCGAGAAGCCGCTCACGCCGAACCACGGCACGACGATGGCGCTCGTCGACGCCGCACGACAGGCCGGACTACCGCTGGTCGAGGCGTTCATGTACCGCTTCCACCCGCAGACGGCGGCCTTCCTCGACCTGGTCCGCGATGGCACGGTCGGCGCCGTCACCCACGTCGACGCGTCGTTCGCCTTCCGCACCGAGGAGCGCTCCGGCCGACTCTTCGAGGTCGAGACCGCCGGCGGCGGGATCCTCGACGTCGGCTGCTACCCGGTCACCATGACCGCGGCGGTCGTGCAGGCCGCGACCGGGGTCGCGGTCGCCGAACCCGTCGAGCTGCACGCCGCCGGGACGCTCGGTCCGACGGGCGTCGACGAGTGGACCGTCGCCAGCGCGACGTACGTGTCGGGCATCACCGCGAGCCTCCGGACCGGCGTCCGCGTCGAGGACACGAACGCGGTCGTCGTGCACGGCACGCGCGGCAGGATCGTGCTCCGCGACCCGTGGACCATCGGCGGCGACCCGGTCATCGAGGTCCGTACCGTCGACGCCCCACCTGCCGAGACGTCCTTCGCCGGTGCCGCCCCCTACGGGCTGGAGGCCGACGCCACCATCGACGCCCTGCGCGCGGGCCGGGTCGACGCGCCGCAGATGACCACCGACGAGAGCCTGGCCGCGGCCCGCACCCTCGACCGCTGGCGTGCGGCGATCGGATTGCGCTACCCGTTCGAGGCCGAGACCGCCGACATCCCGACGGTCAGCGGCCGCCCGCTCACCGTCGCGCCCGACGCCCCGATGACGTACGGCGAGTTGCCCGGCATCGACAAGCGCGTCTCGCGCCTGGTGATGGGCGTCGACAACCAGCCGGACCTGGCCCACGCGAGCGCGGTCTTCGACCACTTCGTGGAGCAGGGCGGCACCGTCTTCGACACCGGGTACGTCTACGGCGGCGGAGCGCTCGAGGGCCGCTTCGGCGCCTGGGTCCGCAACCGCGGCATCCGCGAGGACGTCGTCGTCATCACGAAGGGCGCACACACGCCGTACTGCGACCCGGAGTCGCTCACCCGTCAGCTGCTCGAGAGCCTGGAGCGCCAGGGCACCGACTACGCGGACGTCTACATGATGCACCGGGACAACCCGGACATCCCGGTGGGGGAGTTCGTCGACGTCCTCGACGAACACCGCCGCGCTGGGCGCATCCGGGTCTTCGGCGGGTCGAACTGGACCCCCGCCCGGTTCGACGAGGCGAACGCCTGGGCCGCGGCGAACGGCAGGCACGGGTTCGAGGTGCTCAGCAACCACTTCGGTCTGGCGGAGGCCCTCGACGTCCCCTGGGCCGGGTGCGAGCACGTCACCGACCCGGAGTCGAAGCGTTGGCTCGAGGAGCGCCAGATCCCGCTGCTGCCGTGGTCCTCGCAGGCGCGCGGCTTCTTCACCGGTCGGGCCCGTCCGGACGACACGAGCGACGCCGAACTCGTGCGCTGCTACTACTCGGACGCGAACTTCGAGCGCCTGCGCCGCGCCGAGGAACTCGGGGGGCAGTACGGCGTCCCGGCGACCGCGATCGCCCTGGCGTACGTGCTGCACCAGCCGTTCCCGACCTTCCCGCTGTTCGGCCCGCGGACCATCGCCGAAGCGCGTTCGTCGATGCTGGGCCTGACCGTCGACCTCACGCCCGAGCAGGTGGCATGGCTCGACCTCCGCAGTTGACCGGCACCAGCGGCCGCGCGACGATCCTCGACGTCGCGGCGGCCGCCGGGGTGTCCCGGCAGACCGTGACCCGCGCGGTGAACGGCATGCCCGGGATCAGCGACGCCACGAAGGGGCGGGTCCTCGCCGCCGCCGAGCAGCTCGACTACCGCCCGTCCCGCTTCGGGCGGGGGCTCGTGTCGGGCGGCACCCACCAGCTCGGGCTGCTCGTCGACGACCTCCGGAACCCGTACTCGCCGGAACTCGCCGCCGCGGTCCTCCGGCTGGCGGCCGCGCGCGGCTGGAACGTGATGCTCGCCGACGTCGGTCTGGCCGGCGACTCCGACCGGTCGGTGCAGGACCTCGGTGCGCAGACCGACGTCGTCATCGGTTCCCTCGGGACCCGCGCTCCGGAGTGGATCGAACGGCTCGGCTCGGTGCCGGTCGTCGAGTTCGACCCGCACGACGCGCCCACGCGCGGTGCCGTCCGGCTCGACCCGGAGGGGGCCGTGGAGGCCCTCGCGGACCACCTGGTGGCGGTCGGCGTCAAGCACCCGCTCGTCCTCGACGCGCCGTCCTCCGCTGGAGCACCGGGCGAGCCGAGCGCCCGCGGTGCGCTCCTGCTCGACGCGCTGCGCCTACGCGGGTACCTGCCCGAGCACCTGCACGCCGAGGCTACCTCCGCCGATGCCGGTGCCGCGGGCACGGCCGCAGCGCTCGCGCGGCACGCCCGCCTCGACGCGGTCGTCGCGTTCAACGACGTGATGGCGCTCGGGGTGCTCGCCGCCTGCCGTCGCGCCGGTGTCGAGGTCCCCGACCGCGTCCGCGTGGTCGGGATCGACGGCCTGACGCTCGGCACGCTCGTCGCGCCGACCCTCACCACGCTCGCGGTCGACCTCGACGAGGTGGCCCGCCATGCGGTGGACCTGGCGCTCGGCATGCTCGACGGGTCGCTGCCGCGGTCCGGCCCGGCGGCGGAGCGGGTGGTCCGGCACCGGCTGGTGGTGCGCGAGTCCGCGTGAGCGGTTGATCCACCGGCCGACCGGCGGACGGGAGGCGCGGGGCGGCCCCGATCCGTGCCTCCCGAACGCCATTGGTTGCACTTGCAACCACAACCGTCTGGACGGTACACTAACGGGACCTTGACGGGACGCGTGACGACTTCCGCGTCCCGTCTCGTCTGCGCTCAGCCCCTGCGGGGCGGCCAGCGCGACACGCTCGAAGTCCTGGAGTCCGCCATGTCCGCACTGCTCACCAGCCCCGTCGCCACCCGGATCACCACCAATCGTGGCTCCCGGTTCGCCGCGCTCGCGGTGCTCATGCTGCCGGTGCTGCTCATCTCGGTCGACAACACCGTGCTGAGCTTCGCGCTGCCCTCGATCTCGCGCGCCCTGCACCCGGATGCGACGACGCAGCTCTGGATGGTCGACGCGTACCCGCTCGTCCTGGCCGGGCTGCTCGTCGTGATGGGGAGCATCGGTGACCGGGTCGGACGCCGCCGGATCCTCGTGATCGGCGCGACCGGCTTCGCGCTGCTCTCCGCCGTGGCGGCCTTCGCCACCGAGGCCTGGATGCTCGTCGCGGCCCGGCTCGCGATGGGTGTCTTCGGCGCGATGCTCATGCCCGCGACGCTGTCGATCATCCGCAACGTGTTCCCCGACGACGGCGAACGACGCCTGGCGCTCGCGGTCTGGTCGACGATGTTCGCCGCCGGCAACGCCCTGGGCCCGCTGGTCGGCGGCGTGCTGCTCGCGCACTTCCACTGGGGCAGCGTCTTCCTCGTCGCCGTGCCGATCCTCGTCGTGATGCTCGTCGCCGTGCCGTTCTGCGTGCCGGAGTCCCGCGACCCGGAGCCCGGGCCCGTGGACGTCCCGAGCATGCTGCTGTCCCTCGGCGCCCTCGCCCCGACCGTCTGGGCGATCAAGTCCCTCGTGCACCCGGAGGAGCGGGGACTGGCGATCGCGATGGTCGCCGTCGGCGTGCTCTGCGGCATCGCGTTCGTCCGCCGGCAGCTGCGCTCCCGCACGCCGATGCTCGACATGCGCCTGTTCCGCAGCACCGCGTTCACCGGCAGCGTGCTGATGAACATGGCGGCGATGTTCTCGCTCACCGGGTTCCTGTTCTTCATCGCCCAGCACCTGCAGCTCGTGGCCGGGCTCGACCCGTTCGCCAGCGGCGTCGTGCTCGTCCCCGGCGCGGTGCTGACGATCATCGCCGGCCTCGCCGTGGTGCCCGTCGTCGCGCGTGTCGCTCCGCGCTGGGTCGTGTCCGTGTCGCTGCTGTTCTCGGCCGCCGCGTACGCCCTCGTCGCGGTGCTCGGCCACCACGCCTCGATCGCCGCGCTCGCGTTCGCGTTCGTGCTGCTCGGCATCGGCATCGGCGCGTCCGAGACCGTCACGAACGACCTCATCATCTCGACCGCCCCAGCGCACAAGTCCGGTGCGGCGTCGGCGATCTCGGAGACCGCGTACGAGATCGGTGCCGTGCTCGGTACCGCCGTCCTCGGCACGATCCTGGCCACGGCCTACCGAGCCCACGTCGTCGTGCCGGATGGACTGCCCTCGACGGCGCACACCGCGGCGGGAGAGACCCTCGGCGGTGCCGTCACCGCGGCGACGCAGCTCGGCGGGTCCGCAGGGCAGGCGCTCCTGGAGTCCGCCCGTGCCGCCTTCGACTCGGGTGTGACGACGACGGCGGGCGTCGCGGCGGCGCTCATGGTCGTCGCCGCAGCAGGAGCCGTCGTGATGCTGCGGCGTCGCTGACCCCGGCGTCGCGGCACGCCCGGGATGGGCCGATCCTGTGAATCATGGACCGGCACCCGGGCGCAGGTCCTACGTTGGGAGGTGGCCGCGACGACCGCGGCCGAACCCACGAACGAGGAACGACCACGACTGACATGCCCGACGCCGCTCCGGTCGACGTCCCCCAGCCCGGCACCCCCGCCGCCCCGCCCGAGATGGACGCCACCACGGCCGACATCACCGCCGCGTACAAGGACGCCTTCCGTGGACACCCGGCCGGAGTCGCCGTGATCACCGCCGAGGGACCCGACGGACCGACCGGCCTCACCGCGTCGAGCGTCGCCTCGGTCGCGGTCGACCCGCCCGTCCTGGTGTTCTCGCTCTCGACCAACTCCGGGTCCGCCGGGGTCGTGCTCGGCGCGCCGCTGTTCGTCGTCCACCTGATGGACGCCCGCGGTGTCGCCCTCGCCAAGCGCTTCGCCTCCACCGGCAGTCCCGCCGCCGACGACCCGATCTGGGGCAGGCTCCCCTCGGGTGACCGCTACCTGCCCGACGCCGCCAGCGCACTGCGCTGCCGACCGCTCTCGACCACGCCGATCGGCGGCTCGACCGTCGTCGTCGCCGAGGTGCTCGACATCGTCGTCGGGCTCGACCGCGGTGAGCCGCTGGTCTACCACAACCGGGAATTCCACTCCCTGACCGATCGTTCCCGGCTCTCGTGAGCCGCGGAGCCCCGCACCCCACACCACCGATCGAAAGGACCGCCCATGGCTGAGTACACCCTGCCCGAGCTCCCGTACGACTACGCCGCCCTCGAGCCGCACATCAGCGGCAAGATCATGCAGCTGCACCACGACAAGCACCACCAGACCTACGTGACCGGCGCGAACACCGCGCTGCAGCAGCTCGGCGAAGCCCGCGAGTCCGGCAACTTCGGTGCGATCAACAAGCTCGAGAAGGACCTGGCGTTCCACCTCGGTGGCCACGTCAACCACTCGATCTTCTGGACCAACCTCGGCCCGGACACCAAGGTCCCGGAGGGCGAGCTCGCCGCCGCCATCGACGAGTTCTTCGGCTCGTTCGAGAAGTTCCAGGCGCAGTTCTCCGCCGTCGCGAACGGCATCCAGGGCTCCGGCTGGTCCGTCCTCGCCTGGGACGTCGTGGGCCAGAAGCTCGCCACGTTCCAGCTGTTCGACCAGCAGGGCAACATCCCGTTCGGTCTCGTCCCGATCTTCATGCTCGACATGTGGGAGCACGCCTTCTACCTCGACTACCTCAACGTCAAGGCGGACTACGTCAAGGCCGTGTGGAACATCGTCGACTGGGAGAACGTCGCCGCGCGCTTCGAGAACGCCAAGTCGCAGAGCTTCGTCACGCTCTGAGCGTCCCCGACGCGGGTCGCTGAGGCGACCACCTGATGACGGAAGGCCCGGTACCAGCTGGTACCGGGCCTCCCGTCATCCGGTCGTCACGTGACGTCCTGACGGAGGCTCAGCGCACACCGACGCCGATCTCGGCCGCCAGCCGCCGAGCGACCCCACGAAGGGCGTCGTCTGTGTGGACGACGTCGCCGTCGAGGACCGCACCCCACTGGACTCCCCGGGCGGCGAGGACGGCGCCGCGGGCCAGCCGGACCGCCTCGTCGTCGCATGCCCCGTGCTCCCGGCACCACGCGGTGAGCGTCTCGACGTGCGTCCGGTGCAGGCGCCGGTGCCGGTCATGACCCGACAGGTACTCGACCGCGCCGAGCTCGAAGGTCAGGCGTGCCGCCAGGAAGCGCTCCCTGACGTGCAGGGCGCCGAACACGTGGACGACGTACTCGGCCAGCCCCCGTTCGTCCGACGTGGGATCGAGGCAGACCGCGAGGACCGGGCCGCTCAGGTGCTCGACGACGGCGTCGATCAGGCCGTCTCGGGAGCCGAAGTGGTAGACGATCGGGTACGCGCTGGTCCCGAGGACCCGACCGAGGCTGCGGACGGAGACGTCCTCGATCCGGGTGCTGTGGAGGTGGTCCGTGACCTTGCAGACGATCGCGGGCTTGAGCGTCGGGTCCGGTTTGCGTGGCATGGTCTCTTCCGGGGCGGTGGTGGGACGGCTGACCGCAACGGGGACCGAGCGGACATGTGTCATGTTACCGGACGGTATCGACCGCCGTGTTCCCGGTCGCGGGCCCGCTTCAGGGCTCCGAGGTCAGACTGGCGTCGGCTCCGCCCGGACGGTCAGCGTCTGCACCAGTCCCGCGGCGAGCGGCGCGAGCCGGATCTCGACGCGCAGGCGACCACGCTCTCCGGGCAGCCACCATCGCAGGTGCGTCGGCGTGCTGGACTCCTCGGCGACGGGTGTCGCTCGCAGGTCGGCGCCGACCGCCTCGACCGCGGTGGCCAGCGCCGCACGTCGGCGGTCCCACGGCACGTCCATCGGGACGTTCGGCGTGCAGATCGTCGCGGCCCGTTCGTCGTCCCAGTCGGCCAGGAGGCCCTGCACGGCTGCCTGCGCCGCTCGCGTCTCCGGGGACACCGTGGTCGGTGGCACCCGCGTCCCGGCCGCATCCCCGGCGGACCGGACGTCCGCGAGGACGAGGTCGTGCGCCTGGGCGGCCGCTGCGGACACCTTCGCCTGCGTGGCGTTCTCGAAGGCGACGACACCGATGCCGGTCGACACCGACCACCGCATGTGTGCCGAGAACCCCGGGTAGCCGCCGGAGTGCGACACGATCGACCCGACGACGGGGTCGTGTTCGACGAACAGGCCGGAGCCGTACCCGGTCGCCCGCGTCGAACCCGGCAGGGCCTCGGCCGGGATCATCCGCATCGCCTGCTGCATCGCCCGGCGCTCGGCCGTCCCCAGCGGTCCGGCCTGGTCGCCGTCCGCGGCCGTGTCCGCTGCCGCAGGGTGTCCCGGGAACGGCGGCGCCGTGCCCTCGAACGCGGCGGCGAGCCAGGAGCCCCACCGAGCGAGGTCCCGGACGGTGGAGAACAGTCCACCGATGGGTGAGAACGCTCCCGGTCCCGGGGTCGTCAGGGCTTCCCACTCCGAGCCGTGCCGTCGGTACCCGGTGACCACGTGACCCCGGGCGTCCCGTGCGGCGAAGACGGTGTCGTCGAGTCCGAGGGGCCGGAGGACCCGATCGGTGGCGACGGCAGTGAACGGTGCTCCGGCGATGACGGCGACCACCCGGCCGAGCAGCGCGTACCCGAGGTTCGAGTAGGCGAAGCGCGTTCCCGGGACCGAGTCGAACAGCAGTCCGGCGCGCAGCACGTCGTCGAGGTCGTCGTCGGAGATGCTCTCCTGACGGTCGCCCCACGGGTCGTCGGTGGGGAAGCCCGCCGACATCGTCAGGAGCATCCGGACCGTGGGGACGGGGGAGTCCGCCGTGGGCAGGACGACGGAGCGGAACGCCGGCACGAAGTCGGTGACCGGGTCGTCGAGGGAGAGCAGCCCGTCCCCGACGAGACCGAGGAGCGTCGTCGCGGTGACGCTCTTCGTGCACGACGCGATCCGGTACACGGTGTCGGCGTCCGGCACCGTGCCGTCCCCGCGGTCACCGGCGCCACCGGAGGCGACGAGCCCGTCCCGGTCGAACACGCCCCAGACACTGCTCGGTGCGATGCCGTCCGCCACACGCTGCCGGTGCAGCGCGTCGACCACGTCGATCACCGCGGGCGACGGCCGGGTCATGCGCGCCGCATCTCGGCGTAGGCGTCCAGGGCACGCTGCCGTGTGGCCTTGAGGTCGACCATCGGCTCCGGGCGCTCCTCGTCGGCCGGCACCCAACGGCGGACGTACTCCCGGTGCGGGTCGAAGCGCTCGAGTTGCCGGTCCGGGTTGAACACGCGGAAGTACGGCGCGGCGTCGAAGCCGGAGCCCGCGACCCACTGCCAGTTCGCCGCGTTGTTGGCAGCGTCCGCATCGACGAGGGTGTCCCAGAACCACTGCTCGCCCGTGCGCCAGTCGACGAGCATGTTCTTCACGAGGAAGCTCGCCGTGGCCAGGCGGACCCGGTTGTGCATCGCGCCGGTGTGCCAGAGCTCCCGCATGCCGGCGTCCACCAGGTCGAAGCCCGTGGTGCCGTGCCGCCAGCGGTCGAGCTCTGCTTCCGAGGCGTCACGCCACGGGAACGCGTCGAACTCCCGCCGGACGTTGGTGCGCGCGATGTCGTCGCAGTGGAAGTACTCGTTCCAGTTGAACTCCCGCCACGCGAGCTGCCGGAGGAACGCGGGTGCGGCCCGGCGCTGGTCGGGCTCCAGCGTCTCGTGCATCCGGTGCCAGACCTGGTACGGGCTGATCTCGCCCCAGCGCAGGTGCGGGGACAGACTGCTCGTCGCGGCCTGCGCGGGTTCGTCCCGCTGGTCGTAGTCGGCGAGGGCCTCGTCGATGAACCGCTCGAGCCGGTCGGACGCGCCGTGTTCACCCGGGGTCCAGGAGTCCCGCATGCCGCCGGCCCAGTCCGGTGCCGTCGGCAGCAGAGCCCAGTCGTCGAGGGCGTCGGACGCCACGTCCGGCGGTGCCGTGATGGTGTCCGGCTCGGCCCACGGGTGCCGGGGTTCGGGCATCGCCTGTGCCGCACGCCAGAACGGGGTGAACACCTTGAACGGCTCGCCCTTGCCGCTGAGGACCGTCCAGGGTTCCCAGAGCAGGTTGGCTGCGGCGCTGTGCGCCTCGATGCCGCTGGCGATCAGGCCGGCCTTGATGCCCGCGTCGAGCTCTCGCTCCACCAGGCCGTACCGCCGGTTCCAGAACACGGCGTCCGCACCGGTCTCCGTCACGAGGGCGGGGACGACCTCGGCCGCCGGCCCGCGACGGAGCACGAGCCGCGAACCGTACTCGCGGAGGTCTGCATCGAGCGCGCTCAGGGACTGGTGGAGCCACCACCGTGCCGCGGCACCGAACGGGCGGATGCCGTCGCTCTGCTCGTCGAGCACGTAGACGACCGTCACCGGTCCGTCGCGGTCGGTGGCGGAGCGGAGCGCCGGGTTGTCCGCCAGTCGCAGGTCGTCGCGCAGCCAGACGACGGAGCCGCTCATGCCGGGCTCCCGACCGAGCGACGGGTCGTCGTGGTCGCCGCTGCGGCCACGCGGAGCTTCGTGCAGAGCTCGGTGAGCGTCCGGAGCTCGGCGTCGTCGAGCCCGGCGCCGACCTGCGCCGCGATGGTGGAGGCGTGCTGCACCGCGACCGCGCGGTACACGTCGAACCCGTGCGGCGTGAGGGCGACGATCACCCCGCGGGCGTCCGTCGGGTCCGGCTGCTTCTCGACGATGCCCTTCGCGGCGAGTCGGTCGACCAGACGGCTGACACTCGGCTGCGTGAGCAGGAGGTGACCGGTCAGGTCACGCATCCGGCAGCGACGGCCGGGCTGCGTCGACAGGTTGAAGCACACGTCGTACTCGTTGAAGGAGATCTCGGCCGACGGGAACTCGGTGTTGAGGTTCCGCATGACGGTGACCTGGGCGCGGAACAACGACTCCCATGCCGCGACCGCTGTGGCCTTCTCGCTGCGGTGATCGCTCACGGGTCTTTCCCTCCGTCTGGTGGACCACCACCCTACCGACGGGGTCGGACACAGAACGCGGGCCGGCCGTCCTGGTGGACGACCGGCCCGCTCCCTTGCACCAAGAGATTCCTGCAATCACATTCCACAGCCGATGCCACAGCAAACACCGTCTGCACGACCGACTGTATAACGGTGCGGTAACGCCGGGGAAGGGCGCCTCGCCGACGAATCCTGCGAGTTGTCCGATCGGCGCACGAGAGCAGGTTCAGAAGAGGTCGGGGGAGGGGGTGGAGGCGTAGCGGACCGAGACGTCGGCGTGGCGGTCGAACCGGTACCCGACGCCGCGGACCGTCCGGACGATCTCCTCGAAGGCGCCGAGCTTCGACCGGAGGCGCCGGACGTGCACGTCGATGGTGCGCTCGTTCGGGGTCTCGTCCTCGCCGTCGGACCACAGACCCTCGATGATGGCCGAGCGGTCCACCGTGCGGCCCTCGCGGAGGACCAGGAACTGCAGGAGCTCGAACTCCTTGAAGGTGAGCGGCGCCGCTTCGCCGTCGAGGACGACGCGCTTCCGGGAGATGTCGATGACGACCCCGGTCTCCTCCGGCTCGGGCTTCTCGGTCTGCTTGCGCGCCGCGACCGCCGAGCGGTCCTGCAGGGCCAGGCGGACCACGTCGACGTCACGCCCGCCGGAGCCCTCGGCAGCGACGGCGACCGCCGCGTACGTCTCGGCGGTCGGGACGAGCTGGGCGGTCAACGCCTTCAGTTGCTCGACGACGGCGGCCAGGGTCGTGCCGGCGGCAGCGGCCGCGGCCTCGTCGAGTCCGACGTAGAGGGCGAACCCGCGGGCCTCCGTGCCCTCCGGCAGCGCACGGTTGCGGGCCGGGGCGACGACCGGGCTGGTCGGGACGGCAGCGCGGTCGGTGACCGGACGGGCGGGCTGCGTCGGCAGGGCTGCGGGGCGACGGCCGCGGATCGGGGTGACGCTGCCGAGGTCGGTCGTGGTCGACGCGGCGCTGCGGAGATCGGGGGTGGTGCGGGGCTGGGCGATGGTGAGCGACATGGTGCGGTCTCCGGGTGGTGCGGGGGCCGAGCGGTGTGGTGGTGCTTCGGCCGGTGTCGAATGCGTCGGCCGGATCAGCCGTGGCCACGACGGCGGTCGCTGCGACAGCGTTCGCCGAGGCGTCCTGCGGTCCGTGGGGACCGGGGCGGATCCGGGGGAGCGGGGTCCGACCTCGTGACGGTGGTGCGCGTCGTCGACGGGGTCGTCACCGGGGGATCACACGCGCGCGACGGGGGTGGTGTCGCGGGGGATCCGGCTGGAACGGGTACCGATCAGGCACACATTCGACAACGCATGACCGCCGTGGTCGGCATCATGATGCCGACGGTCCCCGAGGCCTCGTGGAGGGCGCGAGTGGACACGGTTGCAGTCATGGCATGAGTATCGGCGGTATACCAACGCCGTGTCAACCGTCCGCGCGGACGGTGACGGTTGTGGACAGTCGCGGAGACGACGGACGGGAGGCCCCCACCGGTCCGGTGGGGGCCTCCCGTCGGTGGAGCAGTGCGGTGGCTACTCGGCCAGGCCGTAGAGGCGGTCGCCGGCGTCGCCGAGGCCGGGCACGATGTAGCCGTTCTCGTCGAGACGCTCGTCGAGCGCACCCAGGACGATGGTCACGTCACGGTCGCCGACGGCCTTCTCGAGCGCGGCGAGACCCTCGGGCGCGCCGAGGATGCAGACGCAGGTCACGTCGACGGCACCGCGCTCGAACAGGAAGTCGATCGCGGCGGCGAGTGTCCCACCGGTCGCGAGCATCGGGTCGAGCACGAAGCACTGCCGGTTCGACAGGTCGTCGGGCAGGCGCTCGGCGTACGTCTGCGGCTCGAAGGTGACCTCGTTCCGGGCCATGCCGAGGAACCCGACCTCGGCCGTGGGGACGAGCTTGACCATGCCCTCGAGCATGCCGAGGCCGGCGCGGAGGATCGGTACGACGAGCGGACGCGGCTTCGCGATCGCGACGCCCATCGTCTGCGCGACCGGGGTGGTGATCGGTGTGGCCGTCACCCGGACGTTGCGCGTGGCCTCGTACGCCAGGAGCGTGACGAGCTCCTCCGTCAGGGCCCGGAAGGTGGGGGAGGGAGTGGTCCGGTCGCGGAGCACCGAGAGCTTGTGGGTGATGAGCGGGTGGTCGGCGACGTGGACTCGCATAGGGTCGAGCGTACCGTGCCGCACCACTCCCGGCGGTCGCGGTCCCACCGCACGATCGGAGCACGCGTGGAGCACCCGGCGCACCGGCCCTTCGTCCCCGCGATGGAACGCGCCCTGGACGAGGCCCGCGCCTGTCTCACGACCGACGACGTCCCGGTCGGTGCCGTCGTCCTCGACGCGGACGGTGCGGTGGTCGCGGTCGGACGGAACGAGCGGGAGGCCCGCCAGGACCCGACCGCGCACGCCGAGGTCCTCGCGCTCCGCGCCGCCGCGGCGGTCACCGGTGACTGGCACCTGGCCGGGCACACCCTCGTCGTGACGCTCGAGCCGTGCCCGATGTGCGCGGGCGCGGCCCTCGCGGCGCGGGTGCCCCGGATCGTCTTCGGCGCCTGGGACCCGAAGGCCGGTGCGAGCGGCAGCGTCTACGACATCGCGCGGGACCGTCGGCTGCCGCACCGGGCCGAGGTGGTCGCCGGCGTGCTCGAGGACGAGTGCGCCGCGGTGCTCGACGCGTTCTTCGCCGAGCGGCGCTGAGCCCGCGTCGATGAGCGCCGTCAGTCGGCTGCGCGCAGGACGATCGCCTCGGTCGACGGGTGCGGGCCGTCTCGGCGGACGTCCGGCTCGATGTAGATGACCCGGGCGATCGGCACGGCTGCACGGACGCGCTGCTCCACCGTGTCGATGCCGGCGGCGACGTCACCGAGACGGCGGTCCCCGTCGACGGCGACCTTCATGCCGACCATCAGCTCCTCGGGCCCGAGGTAGAGGGTCTTGAGGTGGATGATCGAGTCGACCTCCGGGCCGTCGAGCACGGCCTGCTTGATGCGGGCGACGTCGCCGGGACCGGCACCCTCGCCGACCAGCAGGCTCTTCGTCTCGACGCCGAGCACGAGCGCCACGGCGATGAGCAGCACGGCGATGAGGACCGTGCCGATCGCGTCGAACACCCCGTTGCCGGTGAGGGCCGTCAGACCGACGCCGAACAGCGCGAAGACCAGGCCGATCAGGGCTGCGGTGTCCTCGAGCATGACGACCGGCAGTTCCGGGGCCTTGGCGCGGCGGACGAACTGGATCCAGGACTGTCCGCCCTTGTGCGGTGCGGCTTCCTTGAGGGCGGTCCGGAGCGAGAAGCCCTCGAGCCCGATCGCGATGACGAGCACCACCATCGGCAGCCACCAGTTCTCGAGCGGGTGCGGGTGAGCGAACTTCTCGATGCCCTCGTAGAGCGAGAACACCCCGCCCACCGAGAACAGCACGATCGAGACGACGAAGGCGTACACGTAGCGCTCACGGCCGTGGCCGAACGGGTGCTCCTCGTCCGCGGCCTTCTTCGCCTTCCGGCCGCCGAGCAGCAGGAGCAGCTGGTTCGCGGAGTCCGCGAGGGAGTGCACCCCTTCCGCGAGCATCGACGCGGATCCGCTGATCGCCGCGGCGATGAACTTCACGATCGCGATCCCGATGTTCGCACCGAGTGCGGCGAAGATCGCCTTCGTCCCTCCGGAAGCG
Source organism: Curtobacterium sp. MCPF17_031 (assembly GCF_003234035.1). Taxonomy (NCBI): domain Bacteria; kingdom Bacillati; phylum Actinomycetota; class Actinomycetes; order Micrococcales; family Microbacteriaceae; genus Curtobacterium; species Curtobacterium sp. MCPF17_031. The sequence goes on from NZ_QKSG01000008.1 coordinate 189,052, forward strand.
CTCATGTGGCTGTCCGACCCCTTCTCTCACCGACCTGGACCACGATCCTAGGCTGCCGGTCCTCGCTAGGTTGGGGGCCATGACCATCGAACTGCCCCGCGTCGCCATGCTCGGCGTCGGTTCCATGTCCGGCGCGGTCCTGCAGGGCCTCCTGGCCGCCGGCGTGGCGCCCGACGCCGTCGTGGTGACCACCCGCTCGGAGTCCTCGGCCGACGCACACCGTGCCGCCGGGCTCGACGCCACCGCGACCGAGACCGATCCCGACGCCAACCGGGCAGCGGTCCGCGGCGCTGGGCTCGTCGTGCTCGGGGTGAAGCCCTTCGGCATCGTGGACCTGCTCGACGAGGTCGCAGCGGACCTCGCGCCCGACGCGGTCGTCGTCAGCGTCGCCGTCGGCGTGACCACGACCACGATGGAGGCCCACGTGCCCGCCGGTGTCCGGGTGGTGCGCGCGCTGCCGAACACCCCGATCGGCGTCGGCCTCGGGGTGACCGGCATCAGCGCCGGAGCGTCGGCGGACGTTGCCGCGACGGCGCTGGCCGCGCACGTGTTCGCCGTCTCGGGCGAGGTCATCGAGGTCCCCGAGTCGCAGCTGGACGCCCTGTCCGCGGTGTCCGGCTCCGGACCCGCCTACGTCTTCCTGCTCGTCGAGCAGTGGCAGCAGGCCGCCGAGGCGCTCGGGTTCACCCACGAGCAGGCGCGCACCATGGTGCAGGGCACCGTCCGGGGAGCCGTCGAGCTCCTCGCCCGCTCCGGCAGTGAGCCGGCGGACCTGCGCCGGGCGGTGACGAGCCCGAAGGGCACCACGGAGCGGGCGATCGCCGTGCTGCAGGACGCGGACCTGGCCGGGACGCTCGAACGCGCCGCCAGGGCCGCCGTCGCGCGCGCCGAGGAGCTGTCCCGGCTCTGACGGCGGGGCGGCCAGCCGACCGGGCTACTCGAGCGCGGCGAACCGTTCGAGGTCGGTCTCGGTGCCGGAGACGATGATGAGGTCGTCCTCGCCGATGACGCTGTCCGGGTTCGCCGGCACGAAGGCCTGCCCGGGCGGCTTGATCCCGAGCACCGTCAGGCCGAAGCGTGTGCGGATCACCGTCGTCGCCAGGTCCCGGCCGCGGACGGCTCGCGGCGGGAACATCTTGACCACGGCGAAGTCGTCGTCGAACTCGATGAAGTCGAGCATCCGGCCGGACACCAGGTGCGCCGTCCGCTCGCCGGCCTCGCGCTCCGGGTAGACCACGTGGTTCGCGCCGATGCGGCTGAGGATCGTGCCGTGCGACCGGCTGATCGCCTTCGCCCAGATCTGCGGCACCCCGAGGTCGACGAGGTTCGCCGTGATGAGCACGCTCGACTCGAGGTCCGAGCCGGTCCCGACGACGGCGATCGCGAAGTCCTGCGCGCCGATCTGCCTGAGCGCGTCCATGTCGGTCGCGTCCGCCTGCACGGCGTGGGTGACCCGGTCCGACCACTTCTGCACCAGGGCGGCGTCGGTGTCGACGACCAGGACGTCCCGGCCCTGACGCTCGAGCTGCCCGGCGGTGGCGGCGCCGAAGCGGCCGAGGCCGATGACCAGCACGGGCGCGTCGTGGCTGACAGGACCCTGCTGGTGGTGCGTGCGGTTTCGGTCAGCCAACGATCGGCCTCTCCTCGGGACGGCGGAACAGCTGCCGGCTCTGACTCGCTGCGAGCGCGGCGGCGATGGTCACTGTACCGACCCGCCCGAGGAACATCGTGGCGGCGAGCACGTACTTCCCGGAGTCCGGCAGGTCGCCGGACACCCCGGAGGACAGCCCGCACGTGGCGAACGCGGAGATCACCTCGAACAGGACCCGGTCGAGCGGCTCGTGTGTGATCTGCAGCAGCACGACGGTGGCGACCGCGACGATGGTGGCACCCCACAGGACGATCGCCACGGCGACGCGGAGGACGTCGCTGGGGATCCGGCGACCGAACACCTCCATGCTCTGCCGGCCACGGGCCTCCGCGACGGCCGCCAGGAAGAGCACCGCGAGCGTCGTGACCTTGATGCCGCCGGCCGTGGAGGCGGAGCCACCGCCGATGAACATGAGCATGTCCGTGACCAGGAGGCTCGACCCGTGCAGCTCGTCGAAGTCGACGAGCGAGAAGCCACCGGACCGGGTCATCGTCGACAGGAACAGCGCCTGGAAGGCCGTGCGCCCCGCACCCTCACGACCGAAGGTGGCGGGGTTCGAGGCCTCGAGTGCGATGTACGTGACGGCACCGCCGAGCAGCAGGATGCCGCTCGTCACCAGTGTCAGCTTCACGTGGATCGGCCAGCGCCTGGGGGAGCGCAGCTGCTTGGTCAGCGTGCGGATCACCGGGAAGCCGATCGAGCCGGCCACGACGCCGACCATGAGCAGGCTGAGGAACCAGTAGTCATGGGCGAACGGGTCGAGTCCGTCGGCGTTCGGGGCGAACCCGGTGTTCGTGAACGCCATCGCCGCGTAGTAGAACGAGTCGCCGACCGCCGACCAGAACGGGAGGCCGGTCACCAGGACGCTCGGCAGGAGCAGGAGGCCCAGGACGATCTCGATCGACAGGGTGCTCACCGCGACGGTGAGCAGCAGTGTGCCGACGTCACCGAGCCGCACCGCCTGTCCTTCCGGGACGGCGCCGTGGTGCGTCCGCAGCGGGTTCGAGTCACCGGCGGCGATGAGCTTCGCGCGGAGGCCCAGCCGCCGCGTGACGACCAGGCCGAGGATCGACGCGAAGGTGAGCACCCCGAGCGCACCGATCTGGGTCCCGATGACGACCAGGACCTTGCCGAACACCGACCAGTGCGTCGCCATGTCGACCGTCGCGAGCCCGGTGACGCAGACGACGCTGGCCGCGGTGAACAGGGCGTCGGAGAAGTGCGTCGTCGTGCCGTCCGCCGCGGCCATCGGCGTCATGAACAGCACCGTGAACAGGAAGATCAGCACGATGAAGACGAGGATCGCCAGGCGGGAGGGCGACGATCGGAGCGCGGTGGTGATCCGGCCGGGGCGTCGCCGGGCCGACGCGGTGCCCAGGGCGGGGACCGGCTCGGTGCGGTCGAGCATCGTATGCCTCCGAGGACATGGGCGGGACAGAGCGTCATGGTACATCCGCACCGCGGCGGTTAGCCTCTCCCCATGGCCGACATCTTCAGCGTCGTCGCGGACCCGACCCGGCGTGCACTGCTGGGCGAACTGCTCACCGCGTACGGGGCGGACGCGACCGGCGGCGAGCTCAGTGTCGGACAACTCGTGCTGCGGCTCGGCGTGACGCAGCCCACCGTGTCCAAGCACCTCCGGGTGCTCCGGGACATCGGGCTCGTCACCAGCCGCGAAGAGGGCCAGCACCGCTACTACCGCCTGGACCCGGAACCGCTGCTCGGCATCGAGGAGTGGGTGGTCCCGTTCACGAACGCGGTGGACGCCGACGGCACACCGGCGACGACGTCGTGGACGCTCGACGGCCAGCCGGTGTCCTTCCGTCGGAGCGGTCCGGCCGGCAAGGCGACCGTCGAGGTGGGCACCGAACTCGGCCGCGTGATGGCCGAGGCGTCGCACCGCGCGACCGTCGCGTTCACCGGCGCACAGCAGGGCTGGGAGCGTGTCGTCGACCGCAGCCGGCGCCGGTTCACGAAGCGGCCCGAGGACGACTGAGCAGCTGCTGGACAGCGAGGCTCACGCGCCTCTACAGTGTCCAGAGACCACACAGGTCACAACAAGCAAGCCACCCGAAGGCGGATCATGACCGGCAGTTTCGACGACGTGCGATTCCTCACCGTCGCGGAGGTCGCCGAGATGATGCGGGTCTCCAAGATGACCGTCTACCGCATGGTGCACGCCGGTGAGCTCCCCGCCATCCGGTTCGGTCGTTCCTTCCGGGTCCCCGAGTCGGCGGTCGCGGAACTCCTCCGCGGCGGCATCGCCGACGTCGGCTGACCCCGACCCCTCCGCCCCGGGCGTCCATCGTCCGTCCCGGCGCCGTTCGACATCGCGACAGCCCTCCGGTAGACTCGGGCAGGTTGATTTTCCGCGGCTTCATCGGCCCGGTGTCCGTACATCACCATCAGTCCGAGCGAGGTCCACATGGGTTCTGTCATCAAGAAGCGTCGCAAGCGCATGGCGAAGAAGAAGCACCGCAAGCTCCTTCGCAAGACGCGTCACCAGCGTCGCAACAAGAAGTAAGTCGCAAGACTTGCCGCAGAAGCCCCGGTTCGCCGGGGCTTTCGCATTTCCCGGGCCCGGTCGTCGCCGGCCGGACCGGCCTCGATGCCTGCCGTTCCGCGGATGCCGGGCTGCTCGGCAGCCGGAGGTCCCGCCGGACTACCCTGGTGCCATGCCCGCTGTGACGCTCCTGACCAAGCCCGGATGCCACCTCTGTGACGACGCGCGACCCGTCGTGGAACAGGTCGTGTCCGCCCACCCCGGCACGACCCTCCAGGAGCGGTCGATCCTCGATGACGACGCACTCCGGGAGGAGTACGCGGAGGACATCCCCGTCGTGCTCGTCGACGGCCGCGTGCACAGCAACTGGCACGTCGACGCCGAGCGACTCGCCCGGGCGATCGAACTCGCGGGGGCCCACGCATGATCCGTCACGTCGTCTCCTGGACCCTGCGTGAGGACCTGGACCGTGCGGTGGCCGTCGCACGAGTCCGTGAGCTGCTGACCGGTCTGGTCGGCGTCATCGGGTCGATCCGGTCGCTCGAGGTCGTCGAGAACGTCGCCTACCCGGGGAAGAACCAGGACCTGGCGGTCGTCGCGACGTTCGACGACCTCGCCGGGCTCGACGAGTACCAGTTCCACCCCGAGCACCAGGCCGCCGCTGCCGAGATCCGGGCGATGGTGACGAGTCGCGCGGCCATCGACTGGCAGGACTGACTCCGGCCCTGGCGGTTCGGCGCCGACGCCCCCGCCCCCGCGCCGAACCGCCAGGGCCGGAGTCAGTC
>NZ_QKSG01000009.1:0-176435 GCF_003234035.1 Curtobacterium sp. MCPF17_031
GGAATTGCTTCATGACCCGACCAGCCGAAACCGATCGAGCACGAGGTCAATAAAATTGGCATTGACAATGTGCACGCTGTTGAGTTCTCAAGGACCAGACGCACTCCCCACACAACACCAACACGATGTCACGCCAGAGAGGCTGGTTCGTTGCCCGGGGAAGCACGGGGCCGGACTGCATCTTCCAGGTCAGTGACCCGGTCAGTGTCTCGGCCGTTCCGTTCTCCGCCTCAGCGGCAACGAGTGATTACTTTACGCACGGGTGAACGGCAGCGCCAAGCCAGCCCGACGCCCGGGCGTGTCGCGTTCTACGCGGGGTCGTGGGCACGCGCCCCCAGGAACGCCGGAAGGCGCGGTGCGAACTCGCACCGCGCCTCCTGGCAGACCCGTCGCCATGGCGACCGGCATCGAGAACGGACCGTCAGTCGGCCGCGGCCAACTGCCCGCAGGCGCCGTCGATCTCCTTGCCGCGGGTGTCGCGGAGGGTCGTCGGGATGCCGGCGGCGTTGAGTCGGCGGACGAACTCGTCCTGCACGTGGACCTCGGACGAGGTCCACACGGAGCCGGGCGTCGGGTTCAGCGGGATCGGGTTGACGTGCACCCAGCCCTTGCCACGCTTGTTGAGCTTCTCCGCCAGCAGGTCGGCTCGCCAGGCGTGGTCGTTCATGTCCTTGATGAGCGCGTACTCGATCGACACTCGCCGGCCGGTCTTGACGTAGTAGTTGTGGGCGGCGTCGATCGCCTCGTCCGCCTTCCACTTCGAGTTCACCGGGATGAGCTCGTCGCGGAGTTCGTCGTCGGGTGCGTGCAGCGAGAGCGCGAAGGTCACGGGGATGTCCTCTTCTGCGAGCTTCAGCATCGCAGGCACCAGCCCCACAGTCGAGATCGTGATGCCGCGGGCACTCATGCCCAGGCCGTTCGGCTGCGGAGCGACCATGATCCGCACGGCGTCCATCACGCGCTTGTAGTTCGCGAGCGGCTCCCCCATGCCCATGAACACGATGTTCGTCACGCGCTCGGCGTCGACACGGTCCTGCCCGCCCTTGCGCGGGTCTCCCCCGAGTTCCCCGGCGGCGATGGCGGCGTTCGCGCGGACGATCTGCTCGATGATCTCGGCCGTCGACATGTTCCGGGTGAGGCCGGCCTGTCCGGTCGCGCAGAACGGGCAGTTCATGCCACAGCCGGCCTGGGACGAGACGCAGAGGGTGATGCGACCGGGGTAGCGCATGAGCACCGACTCGACCAGGGCGCCGTCGTGCAGCTTCCAGAGGAACTTGATCGTGTCGCCCTTGTCGGTCTCGAGACGACGGGTCTCGGTCAGCAGGGGCGGCAGCATCCCGGCGACGAGTTCCTCGCGCTGGGCCGCCGGCAGGTCGGTCATCTTCGCCGGGTCGGACGTGTAGTGCGTGAAGTAGTGGGTCGCGAGCTGCTTGGCGCGGAACCCGGGCAGCCCGAGCTCCTTCACCTTGGCTTCGCGCTCCGCCACCGTCAGGTCCGCCAGGTGCACCGGCGGCTTGCCCCGCTTCGGGGACGCGAACTGCAGCAGCGGTCGACCGTCGGTCCCGGTCGCCTGCTGCCATCCTTCGGTGCGCGGGCGCACCTGCGGGCGGGCAGAGCGCTGCTCCTCGAACGGTGTGCGGGTGTCGGTGGCCATCACTCCAGCTTACGGGAGGCCCGCAACCCCTCGAGCGCGCCGGTCCGGCCCGTCAGGTGGTCGCCGCCCCCGGGGTCCGTGTCCTGGTCAGGGGAGGGGGTGGTCGCCGCTCAGGAACCGGCGGGCAGGAGCCGGCTGAAGTGGTGCGCGGCCGGGTACATCGGGACGATGTCGACGACCTCGCCCGGGTGCGGTGCCTGGAGCACGAGCCCCTGGCCGAGGTACAGGCCGACGTGGTCCTCGTCGTCGTAGACCACCATGTCGCCCGGCAGCGCCTCGGACTCGGGCACCGTCGTCGCGACGGCGTCCTGTGTCGGGACGTAGTGGGCGAGCTGGATACCGACGGCCTGGTACGCCACCATCGTCAGCCCGGAGCAGTCGATGCCCGAGTGGCTGGCACCGCCCTCGACGTAGGGGTCGCCGAGGTACTGCAGTGCCGTCTGGAGCACGGTGGCGCGGTCGCCGCCGGCCGAGAGCGCAGCCGACAGTGCCGACTTCGCCTGGGTCTCGGTCACGCCGAAGCGGAGCACCAGGGTCGGGTACGACACGATCGAGGTGGTCGTCACACCGTCCGAGGACACGATCGGCACCTGGACGTCGTGGGCGACCGTGTAGGTCTGCAGGTCCTGCGACGTGGTGGTGGTCGCCGGAGCGGGGACGGCCGTCGCCGCCTCCGCCGGGATCGACAGCGACAGGGTCGAGGTGATCGCGAGCGCCGGGGCGAGGAGCAGCGCGGCACGCTTGGCGTTCGCGGCGCGGCGGACGTGGCGCGGGTCGGCGACGCGCTCGGCACGGAGTGCGGCGTTCCGCGAGACGAACGCGTTCGTCGTCGGCTGCACGGCTCGGGCGGGAGCGAGCGCGACCACGCGGGCCGGGCGCTGGTGCTCGACGAAGGTGGAGCGGGCGACGGCCGGACCCGCTGCGGAGCGGCGGCCGCGGGTGCGCGGTCCGGGTGTGGAGGTCGGGACGGGTGCGGCTCGACGGTCGTCGTCGAGTGCGGGCAGAGCGTGGCGTCCCATGGTTCCTTCCGGGTCCGAGCCGCCCGGTCCGAGCGGCGACTCGGGAAGATAACGTATTGGTCACGAACCTGATCTCGCCTGGGGAACCGGGCCGCGAACCTGCGGTCCGTCACAGGTTCCCCGGACCGACACGTCTCGTCGGCCCGACGCGTCTCGCTGGCGGAACTCGTCATGCGGAGGCGAGCCGGGCCTCCCGTCCCTCGGCGAGCGCGTCGAGTCGTGCGGCGAGCGCGACCACGGAGGCATCGACCGGGGTTGCCGCGTCCGCGGCGAGCGCGCCGGGCACCGGTGCCCCCGCCCGGAGTGCGACGGGCAGGACGCCGGCCCAGGTGCGGTGGTCCTCGCCGTCGTCGGGTGACTCCCCCACGCCGGCGGCGCGAACCTTGACGCTGGCGGCGTCGAGCGGGAGTTGCAGGACCTGGGTCTGGCGGACCTCCTTCGCGGTCATCTCGCGCAGTTCCGCCCGACGACCCGGCATGAGGTGGTCGGACACCTGGCGGAGCGCGTCCGCCCGGAGCTCGGCCGGCACCACGGTCGCCCGTCCGACCACCATCGCGCTGCGGTAGTTCGCCGAGCTGTCGAAGGTCGAGCGGGCGAAGACGATGCCGTCGACGTGGGTGATCGTCGCCGAGACGGGGACCCCTTCGGCCCCGGCGTCGAGGAAGAGTCCGCCGCCGGTCGAGCCGTGCAGCAGCAGGACCGGTCCGGCACCGAGGTCGCCGACGCCGTAGAGGAAGGGCAGCACGATCGGGAAGCCGTCGCGGACCAGGCCGACGTGGGCGACGAAGCCCTCGGCGAGGACCTGGCGGAGGACCTCGGGGTCGGTCTGCTGGCGGTCGCGGAGGCGTCGGATGGTCAGGGAGGGCAGGGCGTCGTCGGTGGGCACGCCTCGACGCTAGGGTCGGGACTGGATCAGCACGTAGACCAGATCGGGGCAGTTCGAATGGACCAGTCGAGCAAGGTGGCAGCCGTCGTCGCCCGGGTCCGACGGCTGGTCCATGACGGGACGCTCGGCGCCGACGACCCGCTGCCGTCCACTCGTGCCCTGGCGGCCGAACTCGGGGTGGCGCGCGGGACCGTGGTCGCGGCGTACGAGCAGCTCGACGGCGAGGGCTACATCCGGACGCGTCACGGGGCCGCGGCGCGGGTGGTCGGGGGCGCGGCCTCCGGCGCGGGGACGCGGCCGGAGGCGTCCGATGTGGATCCGGTTCCCCGGGTCGGCGGCGGGACGGACGTGCACCGTGCCTCCCGGCCGGGGCCGGCGCTGGACTGCCGGCCGGGGATCCCCGCCGTCACCGCGATCAGCGCGCGCGACTGGCGGGCGGCATGGCGGGCGGCAGCCGAGGCACCGCTGCGCAACGAACTGTCGAACCCGCTGGGCCTCCCCGCCCTGCGGGAGCAGGTCGTCGCGCAGCTCGGTCTGGCGCGCGGCTTCAGCCCGCCGGTGTCCGACGTCGTGGTCGCAGCGGGGACCTCGGAGGCGCTCTCGCTGCTCGTCGAGGCACTCCGGTCCCGGCTCGGTCGTGCCCCGCGAATCGCGGTCGAGGACCCCGGCTACCGCTCCGGCCACCGCGCGCTGACGAGTGCAGGCGCGGAACTCGTCGCCGTGCCGGTCGGACCGGACGGCATCGACCTGGCGGTCCTCGCGACGACCTCGGCCGACGCGGTCGTCGTCTCGCCGACGCACCAGTACCCGCTCGGGTCCGTGATGCCGGTCGGTCACCGGCGGGCACTCCTCACGCGGGCCGCCGTGACGGGGACGGTCGTCGTCGAGGACGACTACGACTCCGAGCTCAGACACCGCGGCACACCCGTTCCGGCGCTCGCGGCGCTCGACACCGAGGGGGTGGTCGTGCACCTCGGCGGGTTCTCGAAGACCCTCGACCCGCGGTTGCGGTGCGCCTACGTCGTGCTGCCAGGCAGGGCCGGTTCACTCCGTGATGCGGTCCTCGCCGCGCGGACGGCGCGTGGTCCGGTCGTGGCGGAGCCGGTGCAGGTCGCGATCGCACACCTGCTCCGGACCGGCGCGTACCGGCGGCACCTCGGCCGGGTCCGGCGGGACTACACGCACCGCCGTGAGCGGATCGCGCTCCGGCTGACGGACAGCGGGGTCCCCGGCCTGGAGGCTCGTGCCCTGACCGGTGGGCTGCACGCGGTCCTGACGTGGCCGGCTCCGGAGGCCGGTGCGCCTGCGACCGGCGCTGGTGCGGCCGTTCCGTCCGGCGCGGACGTGGCAGCGCAGGCAGCTGCGGCAGGGGTCCTCGTGGCCGACCTCGCGGACTACGAGACCGAGCGGTTCGGCCCCGGGGCGGCGCTCGGCTACGGGATTGCGCTCGGCCACGGAGTGGTGCTCGGGTACGGAGCGGTGACGCTGCCGGAACTCGACCGGGCGCTCGACGTGGTGCTCACGGCGATCCGCGGACCGGTGGCACCCTGACCGAAGTGGCGCAGGCTCCCGGCCGTCACGGATGACGTCGAGGACGCAGGCGGTCGGTCACCGTCGGCGGTCGGTCACCGTCGGCGGACGCGCTCCGTGGTGCCGGTGCGCCAGAGGTCGTCCAAGGACGGGACGGGCAGGTCCGCCGGGATCGCCCAGCCGCGCCGAGCGGCCTTGCGGGCGTATCGGTAGGTGGTGACGCGGAGCGGCTCCACGTCGTGGTTCGATTCGTACTTCGTCATGGCGTGCTCCCTGTTCACGGCGCCCACCCTCCGCTGGCGATGTCCGGCTCCGGAAGACGGGGCCTGCGACCACCCGCGGACTGCGGGACGCGAGACGAACTCTCTTCTTGGGCGGGACGCTACGTGACGTCGGAGGCGGCCGGGTGAACTGCGCCGGAAGTCAGCGCCATGCGGACGACCGGGCCGCCGGGCCACCGGGGCCGCCCGGACGCCGGCGTCACTGCGGGACGCCCCCGAACCACCGAGACGCCGGGGACCTCGGCGGCATCGCGGCGGCGTCTCGGTGCCTCCGCGGCATCTCTGCTCCACGCGGATGTGCGTCCGGGCCGTCGCGGGCGGCAGGATGGTCGCATGTCTGATGCACCTCCCGAGGGGATCGACGAACTGCTCGCAGCCTCGCGAGGACTTCTCGGAGTCGTCGCACGGTCCCTGGCTCCGACGCTCGAGGACGTCACGGTTCCGCAGTTCCGCCTGATCGTCCTCGTCACCACCCTCGGCCCGACCCGCTCCGGCGACCTGGCCGAACGGCTGGCGGTCGGGCCGTCCACCCTCACCCGCAACGTCGACCGGCTCGTCGCCGACGGCTGGGTCGAACGACTGCCGAGCGCTGAGAGCCGCCGCGAGGTGCTCGTCGGCGCCACGGATCAGGGTCGCGCGCTGGTCGCCGACGTCATGCAGCGCCGTCGCGTCGAGATCGTCGAGCTCCTCGCCGGCATCGGGGAGGACGAGCGCGTCACCGTGTTCGCCGGAGCCGCGGTGCTCCGACGGGCCATGCACGAACCGCTGCTGGAGGAGATCTCGGCGTTCGGCGGGTGAGGTCCTCGCGGCAGCACTGACCTGCCCGCGCGCAGCCCGGTCCGAGCGCAGCCCGGTCCGAGCGCAGCCCGGTCCGAGCTCAGCCCGGTCCGAGCTCAGCCCCGACGGGCCTTCTCCCGCGTCGCACGCGCACGCGCCTTCTGCCGAGCCGCCTTCTCCCGACGCCGCCGCAGCTTCGGGTCGTGCCGCCGACGGTGCACCACCACCGGCACGCCGACGCCCAGGAAGACCACGGTGCCGATCGCCACCCCCACCGACCGGTGCAGCGCGCGGGTCTTCCGATCACGCGCAGCGTTCGACGCCGGCACCACGGAGTCGCGATCGCCCGGGTCGACGAGCACCGCGAACCGCTGTCCGCGGTGGAAGGCGTCCTCGTCGCGCGACGAGTACCGCTCGAGCTCGGTGGTGCTGCTCCACCCGTCGACGGTCTGCTGTGTGGTCGGGATCCACTCGTCCCAGCTGCTGTGCCGACCGTGGTGGTGTTGCTTCCGGACGCTCACCACCTCGGCGGTGGCGCGCACGCCCATGCGATGGAGTTCCACGTTCTGGTCGTGCGCCGCGACCGCCGGACCGAGTCCGAACACCGTGACGAACAGGCCCAGCGCGCCGAAGTACACCAGCAGGTTCGGCAGGAGCTGCCACACCCCGGCTCCGAACCGACGCCAGGTGAGCGGCTCCGCCGGTCGGCGAGGACGTCGACGACGAGCGGGCCGCCGCCCGGGCTGCCCGGGTCGAGCAGGTCGGGTCACGCCCCGACCTCCGGACACGCGTCGGCGCGTTTGTCCGCGTCGGCCTCCGACACGACATGCCGCCGCAGATCCCGACGCGCGAGGGCCAGCACGAAGGCCAGGACGATCGTCGCGAACACCCACGAGCCCGCACCCGGCCCCGTCGACGGCTCTGCCGCCCTCGCCCCCACGTGCTCCTCGTCCGGCCACGGCGCTGCTGGACCCGTCATGTTCTCCCCCTGTCCCGGCCTTCCATCCTGCCCACCTCGGCCGCTGGCGTCCGGGAGGCCCGCCGCAGCCGAGCGCGTCTCGGGGGGTACGAACGGGCAGCGACCGTCACACCGGAATGGACGGCGCCGGAGCGCGCTTGTCGCGTCCATGACCTCACCAGCGGATCGACGCGGATGGCTCAGCGTCCTGTCGGTCGCCCTCGGCTCGTTCGTCCTCGTGCTCTCGGAGTTCCTGCCCATCGGGCTCCTGCCCGCCATCGCCGACGACCTGCACGTCGGCATCGGCACGGCCGGCCTCATGGTCGTCTTCACGGGCCTCACCGGCGCGGTCGCCGCCCCGGTCGTGACCGTCGCCACGTCGCGACTGGATCGTCGGACCGTGCTGCTCGGTCTGACGGTCCTGCTCGTGGTCGCGGACGCGCTGGCGGCACTGGCCCCGACGTTCTGGGTCCTCCTCGTCGCACGCATGCTGCTCGGGGTCGGCATCGGCGGGTTCTGGGCGATCGGGGCCGGGATCGCGGGCCGCCTCGTCCCGCCAGCGTCCGTCATCCGAGCCACGTCGCTGATCACGGCCGGGGTCTCGGTCGCGACGGTGGTGAGCCTGCCGCTCGGCGCCTTCGTGTCGTCGCTCGCGAGTTGGCGGCTGGCGTTCGTCATCGGCGGCGCGCTCGGCATCGTCGCACTCGTGCTGCAGCTCGCGATGCTGCCGCGCATCCCGTCGGTCCAGCGGGTGCGCTTCGCGACGCTCGGCGGCCTGCTCCGGGTGCAGCGCGCCCGGGTCGGGCTCATCGCGACGGCGTTCCTCTTCGTCGCCCAGTTCGCCGCGTACACCTACGTGGCGCCGTACCTGCAGGAGTCCGTGCGCGTCGGCCCGGACACCGTCACGCTGGCGCTGCTCGTGTTCGGTGTCGCCGGCATCGCGGGGAACTTCGTCTCGGGCGTGACGCTGAGCCGGAACGTCATCGGCACGATCGGGGTGTCGAAGATCGTCCTGGCCGCAGCCGTCGTCCTGCTGCCCCTCGCGGCGCACTCGGTCGTCGGGGTGTTCGCCCTGCTCGTCGTGTGGGGCTTCGTCTGGGGCGCCCTGCCGCTCGGGACCCAGACGTGGATGTCGACCGCGTCCCCCGGTGGTTCGGAGAGCGGTCTGGCCCTGTTCGTCACGACCATCCAGTTGGCGATCGCGGCCGGCTCCGTGGTCGGGGGCGTGGCCGTGACGGGCTTCGGGCTCGCCGCCGACTTCTGGTTCGCCGGTGCCGTCGCGGTCATCGGCGCGGTCGTGCTCCTGTCGCTCGGCTCGCGACGGTCGAGCGCCGTGCCCGAGGTCGCCGCCGCACCCGCGACCGCACCGGTCGCGACCGCAGCGGCGGACTGACCGGGTCCCGGCCGGCGCGGTCCCGGCCGGCGCGGTGCCGGACGGGAACCAGGAGCCGGACGGGAGGCTCGGAACCGTCGCGTGCCGAGCCTCCCGTCCGCCCCCGGCTAGGGACGGCTGACGCTCGTCGCCGTCGCGACGGCACGGAACGCCGCCGCAGCACGCGTCTCGACGCGCTCGAGCGTGCCGTCCGCCCGCTCCTCGAGCCGGACCAGTCCCATCCGTCGGAGGAACGGCTCCTTCGCTCCCCCGACCAGCTGGCGGGCGGCCAGGACCTCGGGTGCCACCGCGAACTCCTCGACGTTCACCCCGCCCGAGGCGTACGACCAGTCGACGAAGTCGAAGACCGGCCACCACGTCCATCCGCGGATGTCGACCCCGGTGTCGGCGAGCGCCGTGACCGCAGCGGAGGAGTCCTGCACCCACCGGGAGCGGAGGTCGTCATCACCCTCGATCGAGGTCTCGGTGACGAGCATCGGCAGCCCGTACCGCTCGGCGAAGCCCGTCAGTGACTCGACGAGTCCAGCTGTCCACCGGTCGTGGGCGTGTTGCACGGTGCCGTCCGGCCCGGACTCGAGCCGTCGCGGTGAGAGGTCCGGGTAGTAGTTCACCCCGAGCAGGTCCAGCGTGACGCCGCCGTCGACCAGCGCGGCGAGGCCGGCCGGGGTGGCTCCGTGCTCGAGCAGCCAGCCGTACGAACGGTGGCCGGGGTCGACGCGGCCGAGCACCAGGTCGGTCGGGACCGTCCCGAGTTCGGTGAGGAGCGCCGCCTCGGCTCCGAGCCCGGGGTCGGCGGCGCTGAACATCGAGGTGGCTTCGACGTGGACGATCGTCGCGTCGGGGTTGGCGGACCGGACTGCAGTGACGCTCTGCTGCATGCCGCGGGCGATGCCGAGGACCACCGCCGTCCAGCCGTCCCAGCCCGTCAGGGCCGGCGGCCACACCCCGCGGAGGCCCGCGAAGGACGCCGTGGTGATCGGCTCGTTGAGGGGTGTGACGTGATCGACGACGCCGGCGTAGCGGGCGGCGAAGGCACCGGCGAAGGACGCGATCGCCCCGGGGTAGGCGGGGTCGGCGAACGAGTCGTCGAGCCACGTCGGGGTGCCGTAGTGCACCAGGTCCGCGATCACGGTGAGCCCGATGTCCGCCGCGTACGCCAGCCGTTCGTCGAGGACGGCCCAGTCGAAGACACCCGGTGCCAGGTGCACACGTGGCCAGTCGACCCCGTACCGCAGGGCGGTCGCGCCGAGGGAGCAGACGAGGTCCAGGTCCGCGCGCCAGGCGGTGTCGTGTCCGGTGAGCTCGTGCTCGTCGAGCGGCGCCATCGCGAAGCGTTCCGGCGGGTGCACGCAGGTGTCCTCGATGCCCGCGATCCAGGTGAACGTCCCGGCACGGAACACCGTGCCCGCGGCACTCACTTCAACCCCGTGGTGGCGACGCCGGCGACGAAGTACTTCTGCGCGAAGAAGAAGCCGAGCGCGATGGGCACGAGCGAGATCACGGCACCGGCGAGCAGGACGGCGTGGTCGGTCACATGTGCTCCGCCGAACAGTGTCAGTCCGGCGGGCAGCGTCAGCATGTCGTTCGACGTGGTGACGACGAGCGGCCAGAGCAGGTCGTTCCAGAGCGCCATGCCGTTGAGGACGGCGACCGTCGCGATGGCGGGCTTCGCCAACGGCAGGATGACCTGCCAGTAGATCCGCCAGTGCCCGGCGCCGTCGATGCGCGCCGCCTCGTCGAGCTCGACGGGGATGTCGATGAAGAACTGTCGGAACAGGAAGATGCCGAACGCACTGGTCGCCCGCGGGATGATGAGCCCCTGGTAGGTGTTCAACCACCCCAGGTGGAACAGCTCTACGAACACCGGGATGAGCGTCACCTGGAACGGCACCATGAGGGTCGCGATGACCAGCACGAACGCCACGTTCCGGCCGACGAACCGCATCCGCGCGAGGGCGTAGGCACACATCGAGTCGAACAGCAGCGTCAACACCGTGGTGACGATGGTGAACACGAACGAGTTCGCCAGCAGGCGCAGGAACGGCAGCTGCTGCCAGACCCCGCCGTAGCCGTGCAGCGTGGTGCTGGTCGGGAACAGGCTGGCCGGGTGGCCGAACAGGTCCGCCTCGGAGCGGAACGACCCGCTGACCATCCAGATGAACGGCACGAGGGCGAACACCAGTCCGATGCCGAGGTACACCCACTTCAGGACGGACCCGGTTCGCGCGGTGTCGGTGCGCCGGACCCGGGGTCGGGCTCCGCCACGGCTGGTGGACTGTCGGGCCGGTGTCGGACTGGAGGCACGGGTCGGCTCCGTCACGGACGGCCGCCCCACGCGCGCGTCAGTCGACATCGTCGTACCGGAAGAGCCGGAGCTGCAGGAGGGAGATGAGCATGATGATCACGAAGAGGACCCAGGAGATCGCCGACGCGTAGCCGGTCTGGTAGTTGACGAACCCGTCGCGGTAGAGCAGGTTCACGAGCGTGTCGGTGTGGAAGACCGGACCGCCGCCGGTCATCACGTACACGAGGTCGAAGACCTGGAACGACTGGATCGTCAGGATCATCGAGGTGAAGAGCATGGTCGGGCGGATGCTCGGCAGGGTGATCCCCCAGATGGTCTGCCACGTGTTCGCGCCGTCGAGCCGTGCCGCTTCGTAGCGTTCGGCCGGCACGCCCTTGAGCCCGGCGACGAACAGGATCATCGCGAACCCGATGCTCTTCCACACCGACACGAAGACGATCGTGGGCAGAGCGAGCGTCGTCGACTGCAGCCAGGCGACGCTCGGCAGCCCGAGTGCCGCGGTGATGCCACCGACCAGGCCGATGTCGGGGTCGAGCAGGAACTTCCAGACCAGGCCGATCGTCACGAGTGACACGATCGTCGGGAAGAAGAACACCGAGCGGACGATCCGGTTCGCCAGGGTGTCCTGCTGGAGCAGCAGCGCGGCGACGAAGCCGAACACCACCAGGAGCACGACCGAGACGATCGTGAACTCCAGCGTGATCCGCAGTGCGTTCCAGAACTGCCCGTCGTGGAACAGCGTGACGTAGTTGCCGAAGCCGACGAACGGTTGGGTCGCCGCACCGACGGTCCAGTCGAAGAACGAGTAGTACAGCGACCGGAGGATCGGGAAGACCACGAACGCGCCGAGGATGAGCAGCGACGGGGCCATGAAGAGCCAGGCCGGCTGGAACCGGCGCGCTCGGCGGCGGGCGGAGCGGGCCTCCCTCCCATCTGGGGCGGCGGCCCCGCCGCGCGGGGCGCGTGGCGGGGCCGAACCGGTGAGCTGGTCGGTCACTTGCTGCAGCCCGTGAGGCCGTCGATCGCCTGACCGGCACTCTTCGTGGCGTCGGCGACGGACTTGCCGCGGGTGATCTCGCCGATGAGCGGGACGTAGGCGTCGGAGTCGACCTTCGTCGCGTTCGTCACGTGCGGCAGGTACAGGCGGGCGTCCGGCACCTGGCTGGCGAAGACGGACACCGTCGGGTCGGCGGTCAGCTTCGGGTCGTCGGACAGGTCGGTGCGGAGCGGCGGGAACCCGGTCTGCAGCGAGAACTTCTGCTGGGCGGTCTTCGACGTCCAGTACGCCAAGAACTCCTGCGCCTGCTTCGGGTACTTCGTCTTCGCGGAGATGGACAGGGGTGCGATCGAGCCGAGCGTGCTCGACTTGCCGTCCACGCCGACCGGGACCTTCACGATGCCGAGGTCGATGCCGGCGTCCTTGTACCCGGAGGCTGCCCAGGGCCCGTTGATCTCCATCGCTGCCTTGCCGGCGGAGAACAGCGAGTCCGCTTCGGCACCGGTGAGGCCGACGGGGCTGACCTTGTCCTTCGCGACCAGGTCCGCCCAGGTCGACAGGCTCTTCTGCCCGGCTGACGTCTGGACGACGCTGCAGCCCTTGCCGCTGACGATGTCGCCGCCTTCGAGCCACTGCAGAACCGGCCACATCTGGATGGTCTGGTTGTCTGCGAGTGCGATGCCGTACTTGCCGCCGGTGGTGAGCTTCTTCGCGTCCGCCGCCATCTCCTGCACGGTCTTCGGCGGGTCGGTGATGCCGGCGTCCGCGAAGAGCTTCTTGTTGTAGTACAGGCTCAACGTGGCGAAGTTCGCGGGGACGCCGTAGAGCTTGCCGTCGTAGGTGAACTCCTCGACCGTGCCCGGGGCGAACGACCCGGTGTTGATCTTGCCGCTGCCCTCGCCGGTGGCGGTGATGGGCAGGACGGAGCGGGTCTTCACGTACTGAGCGACGGCGTTCGGGTCGGACGACACCGCGGCGACGTCGGGGCCCTGACCGGTGAGCCAGGCCGACGGCAGCTTCTGCTGGATCGTGTCCCAGGGCTGCACGGTCATCTCGACCTTGATGTCCGGGTGCGACTTCTCGAAGTCCTTGACGATGGTGGCGTAGCCCGGACGGTCGCCACCGGTGAACCCGGTCCAGACCTTGAGGGTGGCGGGGCCGTCCTGGGCGGCGTTGCCGCCGGCGGAACAACCGGTGAGGACCAGTGCCAGTGCGGCGGCACCGGAGACGACCGCGAGGGTCGTGCGTGCGTGCTTCATCGGGGAACGCTCCTTTGCGTTACGGGTGCTGTGGGGTGGTGCGGGTGTTCGGGGTGTTCGGGGTGTTGTGCTCGGTGTTCGTGTTCGGTGTCGTTCTGGTCAGTGGGGGTCGGCGGATCAGGAGCCGTCGGGGTCGCAGCCGCACGAGCCGCGGAGGACGATCTCGACGTCGAGTTCGGTGTGGGCGTGGCCACCGGGGCGCCGGTCGACGAGGTCGAAGAGCCGCTCGGTGGCGATCCGCCCCATCTCCTCGGCCGGGACCCGGATCGTGGTGATGCCCGGGGTGGTCACGCGGGCGAAGCCGAAGTCGTCGAACCCGACGACCGCGACGTCCCCCGGCACGTCGATGCCGGCCCGTCGGAGCACGGCGAGGCCGCCGACCGCCATGTCGTCGTTGGCGAACACGATGCCGTCGAACGGGAAGGCGTCGTCGTCGTGTCGTTCGCGCAGCACCTGCTCGACGGCTGCTGCGCCGGACTCCTCCGCCAGGTCGCCCTCGATGACGGCGATCTCGGTCAGGCCGTGCGTCTCGGCTGCCCGGAGGAAGCCGTCGCGCCGGTCGATGCCGGTCTGGTGGTCGAGTGTGCCGGACACGTGCAGCAGTCGACGCCGTCCGTGCTGGGTCACGAGGTGCTCGACGAGCCGCTCGGTCGCCGCGACGTCGTCGATCCCGACACTCACCGCGTCGGCGAGGTGTGGGTAGTTGCCGATGAGGACGACCGGCAGACCGCTCGCGACGAGCCCCTCGACGTGGTGGTCGTCGATCGCGGCGCTGGTGACGATGGCTCCGTCGGCGGTCCGGGAGCGCATGACCCGCTCGTAGGCGACGCCGCCGTTCGAGGTGTCCGCGTTGGTCGAGACGATGACCTGGGCGTCGTGGGCGTTCGCAGCCGTGGACATGCCGGTCAGGACGTGCATGAAGTACAGGTGGCCGAAGACGTGCGCGGAGGAGTTCGGGACGACCAGGGCGACGGCGTCCGCCCGCTGGCTGCGGAGGGCGCGGCCGGCGGAGCTCGGGACGTAGCCCAGGTCCTCGGCGGCCTGCTTGACGGCGGCTCGGGTCTTCTCGCTGATGCGCTCGTGGCCGGAGAGCGCCATGCTCGCGGCGGCCGAGGTGACGCCGACCTTCGCGGCGACGTCCTTCAGGGTGACGGACTTCGGCATGGTGTCGCCTCCTCGTCGTGAGCGCGGCCGAAGCCGGCGCTTTATCGATTAACTCTGCTGCCATCCTGCACCTGCTTAATCGATGAAGCAAGCCCTTCCGCCATTTTCTGCGGAGCCACATGGGCCGAGACGGGAGGCTCGGTGCCGGACCGGCACCGAGCCTCCCGTCCGCGGTCGTCCGCGACCGGTCCCGGTCAGTTCAGCCGGAACACCTGCGGTGCCGCGCCGTTGCAGTCGTAGAGCTGCAGGGCGGTCCCGTTCGCGGTGTTGCCCGACGGTACGTCGAGGCACCGGCCGGACTGCGGGTTGAGCACCGACCCGTTGGCCTGCGGGATCCACTGCTGCCCGCCCACGCCGTTGCACGTGTACAGCTCCAGGTGCGTGCCGTTCGCGGTGGCGTTGCCGTCCAGGTCCAGGCACCGGCCGAGGGTCCGGATGGTGTGGTCACCGGCACTGTAGGCCCACTGCTGGTCGGTCGTCTGCTCGTCCGTCAGGATGGTCTGGCAGTCGAACACCTGCACCTGCTGGCCGTTCTGTTGCAGGTCGTTGCCGGCCACGTCGACGCACTTGCCGCCGATGGTGCCGATCGGCACCGCCGCGACGAACTTCTGCGCGGCGTTCCCGGTGCAGTCGGAGAGCTGCAGTGCGGTGGCGTTCGCGGTGTTGCCCGACGGGACGTCCAGGCAGCGACCGGACTGCGGGTTCTTGATCGACCCGTCCGGCTGCACGATCCACTGCTGGCCGCCGACGCCGTTGCAGTCGTAGAGCTCGACGTGGGTGCCGTTGGCCGTGCCGTTGCCGTTCGCATCGAGGCAGCGCCCGAGCGTGCTCAGGGTGTGAGCACCGTAGACGCTGCCCAACCAGTGCTGGTCCGCGGCGAGCGTCTGGCAGTCGTACAGCTGCACGACGGCTCCGTTGCCACCGACGTCGTCGCCGGCGGCGTCGACACACTTGCCACCGGGCGCGGTGATCGCAGCGCCCGGTCCCCCACCGGTGGAGACGCCCTGGTAGTTCTGCGCGACGATGTTCGCCTGCACGGCGGTGTCGGCCGCGTCGGTCGAGTACCCGGTGGTCATGACGCCCTCGAAGAACGACTGGGTGCCGCGGTTCGAGTTGTCACCGCCGGCACCGAGGACGATCGAGCCCTCGAGCTTCATCGGGGTGTAGCCCTGGCCGTCGCCGTCCCGGTCGGTGGGTAGGGCGCCCTCGTACCACTTGGACAGGGCGCCGGACTGCGCGTTCCCTCCCTTGAGGGCGAAGTTCGCGACGCCGTCGTTCTTGAGCAACGCGGTGACGAACTTCGAGCTGTTGCCCGTGTTCGCCGTGTTGATCGCGGTCTTGCCCTCGTAGACGCCGTTCTCCAGGTCCGCCTGCACCCAGGGCCCGCGGCCGGCACTGCCCTTGCCGTTGAGCATCGACAGGTTCAGGGCGTCCATGTGCCCCTTGCCGGTGTCCTTCGACTGGGTCTCGACGTTGCCGAAGTCGGAGCAGCAGCCGTGATTGACGTTCGTGCCGCTCGCGACCTCGTACATCGACTCGGGGCTGGCCCCTCGCGCCGTGCCCTTCGCCACCGTGCTCGAGATCCGGTAGGCGACCTGCTGCGGCATGAAGACGCCGTACGCCTTGTGCCCGGCGACCGTGATCGGCAGCGCTGCCGCGTCGGCCGCGTGGTTCGCCGGGCCGGCGTCCCCGGCGCCGGCCACGGTGAGGTCGTTGTGGTTCGGCGACTGGTCGTAGATCTTCGGGATGGTGCAGGAGGTGCCCGCGCAGAACGTGTCCTGGGTCGCGGCGTTCGCGTACCCGCCAGCGGCGAGCAGGCCGACGTTCGTCGTGGCCCCGTCGGAGGCGCGCTGCACCTGGTAGAGCGGGCCGTTGTAGGACGCGTACAGCGCTCGCGTCGAGCTGTAGGCGGCGACGCACGACGTGCCCGCGCCGGCGTAGGTGTCGCACGGGCCGTTGGTGGCGGCGGCAGCACTGCCGGCGCCAGCGGTCGCGGCGAAGAGGCTCCCGGTGACGAGAGCGAGCGCTCCGAGGGTGGCGGCGACCATGCGCCGCCTCCTGGAGATGGACCTGATGTGCATGGTGGTTCCTTCCGAGCGTCGTTGTTCGGTGGACGGCCGATCGTTTGTTTAAACGATTAACCAGAGCCATCGTACGCCGGAGCACGTCGTTGGTCGAGGGTGACTAGTGCCCGGGCACCGGAACCCGCACCGCACTGATGCGTCCGGCGTGCGTCCGGGCCGTGGTCGCCGGGTCGTAGCTGTCCGCCGTCGCCAGGTACAGCGTCCGCCCGTCCTCGCCACCGAGGGCGCAGTCGATCGCACACCGACCGGGAGCGTCGATGCGGTCCGTGACCTCGCCCCCCTCGACGACCCGGAGGAACTCCCCCGTGTCGACCGAGCACACCCAGATCGCCCCCTCGGCGTCGACCGTGCTGCCGTCCGGGGTGACACCCTCGGGCAGCGCTGCCCACTCGCGGCGCCCGGTCAGGGACCCGTCGGGCTCGATGTCGAACGCCGTCAGCTTTCCACCCCACGTCTCACTGACCACCAGGGTGCGGGTGCCGGGCAGGACGTTCGCACTGTTCGGGAAGACCAGACCCTCTGCCGCCAGGCGGAACGAACCGTCCTGCTCGATGACGTAGAGCGGGCCCGGGCGGAGTTCCTCGCCGGCGTAGAGGTCGTAGCCGAACGCGCCGATGTAGGTCCGACCGGTCTCGGGGTCGACGACCAGGTCGTTGACGAGCGACGACTCGACCGACGACAGGTCCGCGAAGACGCTCGTCGTGCCGTCACCCTCGACAGCCACGACCGTGCGGGACTCCATCGAACTGACGACCAGGCGGCCGTCCGGCAGCCAGCCGAGGCCGGACGACTGCCCGGCGACCGTGGCCTCGAGACGGGGGGCGGCGTCCGCGCCGCCGTCCGGGTCGATGGAGAAGACCTCGCCGGTGTGCATGTCCGAGTACCAGAGCCGGCCCTCGTGCCAGCGGTTCCCCTCGGGGAAGCGGATGCCGGTGACGACGTCGGTCGCGGAGTCCAGGGTGATGTGCACCAGGCCAGCATGCCAGTCGCCCCACTGCCCGATCGCAGCATGGGCCCGGGCTCCTCGTTGACAGTTAGAGCTCGAACACTTAGAGTTCTAATCATGCAGGCACCGCACTTCGACACGCCCCTCCAGCTCATGCGTTGGATCGGGTGGGCCCAGCGCAAGGCCGCCGACGAGTGGGTGCGTGAGCGTGACCTCTCGCACGAGCAGAGCTTCGTGCTCGGCTACCTGCAGCAGAACCCGGGCGCCATCCAGCGCGACATCGCCGAGATGACCCGGACCAGTGCGGCCAGCGTGTCGAGCCTCCTGCAGGGGCTCGAGAAACGGGGCCTCATCGAACGACGTGCCGACGCCGGGAACGCCCGGACGAAGCTCGTGTACGCCACCCCCACCGGCATCGACCTGATCGCCGGGTTCGAGGACGCGATGCTCGCCCTCGACGACCGCCTGCTCGCCCCGCTCAGTCCGGACGAGCGCGCCACGCTCCGCGACCTCCTGCTCAGGGTGACCGCGGAGTTGCCGGAACCCACCCGGTAACCGCAGCAGAGCCTCCCGGCCGTCCGCCGGAGGCGCGAGCCTGCCCACGCGACGGCACCCGCCGACGCGTCCCATCGCCATGCCGTGACGGCACTGCCGTCGCGCGCTCGGTCCTGCCCGGAAGGGGACAGTCATGAGCAGCACCACACAGCCCACGGACACCGCAGCGGAGAAGAACCGCTGGTACCTCTCCGCCGCCCCGATCCTCCGAGCCCTCGTGCACCTCTGCGTGCCGATGGCGGCGGCGATGGTCGTCAGCGCCCTGTACAACGTCATCAACGCCGGGTTCATCGGCGCCCAGCACGACACCGCCCTGCTCGCCGCCATCACGTTCGGCACCCCGCTGCTCGGATTGGTGATGGCCGTCGGCGGTGTGTTCGGCGTCGGCGGCAGCTCCCTGATGTCGCGGCTGCTCGGCGCGTCCGAACACGACCCGGCGAAGGCCGGCGAGATCAAGCACGTCGCCTCGTTCGCCGTCTGGGGCTCGGTCGTCACCGGCATCGTGCTCGGCGGGCTCGGGCTGCTGTTCCTCAACCCACTCGTCGGCCTGCTCGGAGCGGACGCCGCCGCCGTGCCCGCCACCAGCGCCTACGTCAGCGTGATGCTCGTCTTCGTGCCGGTGCTCGCCGCCGCGTTCTGCCTGGAGCAGATGGTCCGCGCCGAAGGTGCCGCCCGCCAGGCGATGATCGGGCTGGTCCTGTCGACGATCGGCAACCTGGTCTTCGACGTGCTGTTCATCCTGGTGCTGCACTGGGGCGTCGCGGGAGCCGCGCTCGCGGTCGGCCTGGCGAACCTGGTCAGCATCGTCTACTGGGTGCTGTGGCTCGGGAAGCACAGCGAGAACGTCAGCCTCTCGCTCCGCTGGTTCACGCTCCGTCGATCGGTCCTCGGGCCGGTGTTCGGCATCGGCGTCAGTGAGCTGCTGCAGGCCGGGTTCCTCATCGTCACGACCCTGGTGCTCAACAACCTCGCAGCGCAGTACGGCGACGACCCACTCGCCGCTATGGGCGTCGCCGTCCGGATCGCCCAGGTGCCGGAGTTCCTGGTGATGGGCGTCACGATCGGCGTCCTGCCGCTGCTCGCCTACGCGTACGGCAAGGGCGACCGGGAGCGGCTGCGCTCGGCACTCCGGGCGTCGGCCCTGACGGTCGGGGCGATCGTGTTGCTGTTCTCGGGCACGGTGTTCGTGTTCCGGGAGCAGGTATTCACGGTCTTCTCCTCCGACCACTCAGTTCTGGCGATCGGCCTGACGATCCTGGTCGCCCAGCTCGTCGCCACGGTCGTGAACGGCTTCACCGGGCTGTTCACCTCGCTGTTCCAGGCGGCCGGTCTCGCCACCCCGGCGATCGCGATGTCCCTGTCGCAGGGCGTGCTGTTCATCCCGATCGTCCTGCTCGGCAACCTCTGGTTCGGGCTCGCCGGCATCATCTGGGCGCTGACCGTCACCGAGGTCCTGGTGTTCGTCGCCGGGGTCGGGATCTGGCTCGCGTCGCGTGGCCGCATCGATCGCGGGCTGGCCACCGGCAGCGCCGAGCGGGCGGAAGCGGTGCTCGCCGAGGCCGTCTGACGGGAGGTCCGGCCGGACCGAGGCACCCAGGCTCGGTCCGGCTCGTGGTCACCGCCGTCAACTGGGACGGGCGCGGTCGATCACCACGAGGAAGGGACCGTCAGGCTCCGGTGGGGAACGCTACTTGGACGGCACGGACGCGGAGGAAGTCGAGCTCCTCCGAGTCCGTGCCGGTCTCGCTCGTGGAGTACCGACCGTGATGCCGAGGGGCGGGCGATCGACACGTTCGCCCGCTCGTCCTGCAGGTGGTCGCCCAGCACCATCCGGCCGCCGTGCACCCAGACCAGCGACGGCACGACACCGCGTGCCGTTCGGGGGCGGTACAGGCGGATGCGCATCCCCGGTGAGCCAGCGGTCGCGGGCAGGTCGATGTCCTCGACGATCAGGTCGGGAGGCCCGTCGGCCACAGCAGATCGTCCGCGTGGCCGCGTGGCCAGTCGGGCGAGGCGCGGGCCGATGGCGATGGCGATGGCGATGGGGACGGGCGGGATGAAGCGCCCGAGAGCGAGGCCCAGGTGGAACGTGGTCATGTGGTCGTCGTGCCGGTGAGGGCCGTCCCGATCCTCGAGATCGTCCGCCGCATCGCGTGCTCGTCGTGGTCCTGCTGCTCGTCGAGCATCCAGAGGTGCACCGTCGCCGTGCCGGCCTCCCGCGAGTCCCCTCCCTCGCGGCGAGGGAGATCGCGATCCCCCACCGGTTCGTACTGCCGGGCGGGTGGCATCACTGAACACCTCGAGGCCGGTGACCTCCTGCCCTGTGGCGATCGAGATGCCCGCCCCGCCGCCGGACGGCTGGTTGCCCCTCAGGCTGGAAGGAGCCGCGTGCACAGCCACCTTTTCTCGGCGGCCTCCTCACCCGAAGGCGGCTTGCTGGGTCGATGCGACTCGGCGGGGCAACCAGATCAGAAGCGTTCCTGCCCTCAGCAGTGCCATCCCGTTCATGCGTTCACATGGTTCGGTGCGCAAACGGTACACGTCCCTGAATGTTCAGTTGCGAAAACCGTTCAGGTCGTGAAGGATTCTGGTGTCCGGGCATCGAAGGCCGGGCATCGAGCAGCAGAAGGTGGCGAGGAACATGCACAGCACGTACCAGGGAATGCCCCGGACGACGCACACGGCGGGCGCGCACCGGCGCTACGGCCTGACGGACCCGACGGTCATCGAGACGTACGCGTCCCGCCGGGCGGAGGACCCGTCGCTGCTGAGTGGGAGCACCGGGCCGTCGTACGCGGACTTCTTCGCCGCACCCACCGTCTGACATGGTCGGATCCGCACCCCGTTCCTCGGAGGATTCGTCGTGCCGTTGACCGTCGTCCGCCGTGAGCACATGCACCTCTACGCGCGGGAGCCACGCTCTCGGGCCGCGAAGAACGCGGTCGAAGCGCTGTTGCGCCTCCAGCACGCGGAAGAGCAACAGCTCGAGCAGGCCCGGAAGGAATCCGGCCTGACGAAGAACGAGTTCCACGCGGTCCGGTACATGCTCCAGGCCCACCGCGACGGCCGGATCATGGGGCCGAAGGACCTCGCCGTGATGCTCAACGTGTCGAACGCGTCGGTGACGAAGATCGTCGACGGACTCGTGGCGAAAGGGGACTTCGTCCGCGCGCAGCACCCCACGGACCGGCGGGCGCAGGTGCTGGAGCCGACCGTGCAGGCCGCAGAGAAGATCGACGACGCCTACGCCCGGTACCACCGGGTCGTGGTCGAGATCATCGACCACCTACCGAAGGAGGACAACGACGTCCTCGCCCGGTCGCTGGAACAGGTCACCCAGGCCCTCGACGCAGCGGATCCGTCTCCCGCGTTCGAGGACGAGTACGTCGTCGAGGACGAGGACGAGGACGCCATCGAGTAAGCGTCACGACGACGCGTCATTGCCCGTCAACACTCCCTGATCCGGTCGGTTCAGGGATCATCTGGAGCCCACCGTTGCTGTTGACCGACCGCTTCAGGACGTCGAGCCACGCCTCGTTGACAGCCGGGGCCCTGCTGCCTTCGAACTTGAAACGGAGGCTCACGGTCGGGAAGATCCAGATGGTGCTCCGACCATCACCTTTCGACACGGGTTCCTTCCAGGAGAACGCGAAGCTCTCCTGACGGCGCAGCTTGCTGATGATGACGATCTGGAGGTGCGCGAGGGTGCGGTCGTCCATCTGGATCTCGGCGCTTTGGCCGTCGTAGATCAAGTACCCCATGTGGTTCTTCTCTCCGGTCGTGGTACGCGGTTGCAGTGACGTCTCGGAAGCCAGCCGCCAGGCCTGCGGACCAGCTCGGGCAGCACGGAGACGTCTGGAGCGAAGCCCCGGTGGAGCGAACTGGTTCGCTAGTTGGCGTCGGCCCACTGGGGGCCTTCGTCGAGGTCGGATTCCCTTGCGGCAGGACCGGTCAGCGTCCGTGCGTCGCCTGCCGGGTTGAGTGATCCCGTCGGCCGTGCGGCGTCCAGCAGCCGGACGGCGTCAGCTGAGCTGATGACCCAGGTCATCGTGGCGGTGACCGTAGCGGTCGTGCTGTCACTGAGATCGTCCGCGATGAAGTTCACGGCGACCTGACTGATCTGCTCCGCATGGACGGTGACGTTCTTGACACCGTCCACGATCGCTCGATCGTCGTAGGGAAGGTTGGAGAGAGCCATGCGGATCCGATCGGTTGCAGGTGAGGTGGCGAACGGCCGCGACCGAAAGTCGGGTGCTCGTGGCCGTTCGCGTGGAACAGGCGAAGGGGCACACCCTCGAGTAGCTGCTCAGGCGCTTCAGGCAGGTCCTGAGTTCGAACGAGACCGGCATCTCGATGGAGCGAGCCGCGCAGGGCCCGAGCCAACGGACAGCAGGTTGTCACCTACTTCTGGGAGCCGACACATGTGAGTGTGCGACGCCCGAGAAGAGGCGATGACAGCCAGCAGCCCGCGTGGAGCGTTCAGATCGGCGACGAGGCATGTTGCCCTGGAGATGAACGCGGTACCGACGCGGCGGGTGCGTTTCGGGTGTTGTCAGCCGGTTCGGTGCTGGTCGTCTTCGTCGTGGTGCAGGTTGACGCGGCGGTCGAGGATCGCTTCGGCGAGGGTGTGGAGCGGTTGAGCGTTCGCGAACGCACGTGCATGGATGATGAGGAGCGCGTTCTCGACCGACACGTCGAGTTGCGCTGCCACCATCCCGGTCGCTTGTTGGACGTGTCGCCCGGACGGGTGCGTGACGGACGCGGCGGTAGGGGTGGCACGGGTGTCCATGTCGCGGACGGCGCCGGCGAGGATCCGTTGCGCGGTGAGGCCGGCCAGATGTGTCGCGTTGGTGATCTCTGCCGATGAGAGCGGTTTCGTGTCAGCCAGGTACAGGGTGACAGCGCCGATGTCGAGTGAGCTGGTGAAGAGGGGGAAGGACAGCACCCCCGACCAGCCCGTTCGTTGCAACATCACGAGGGCCGTCGGCCAGTCTTCCGCGTTGGCAGTGGCGAAGTCGTACACGGTGACGGGGCTCCGATCCCGGAGCGCTGACCAACCCGGGCCTTCCCCGAGTGCGACCTGCTGTTCGTCGGCGGTTGCAGCGCTCGGGCCGGATGCGGCGACGAGCGCCGTTCCGAAGATCCCCCCGAAGGTGGAGATCGCCGCTGCCGCAACCGGGAGGGAGTTGACGAACGGGCCGGTGAGGTCGTCCGGCGGGTGCTGCATTGCATCATCGGACCTGAGCATGGGCGCTCCCATCGGGATGGGCTGCAGCGCGGGGTCCAGGTACTGAAGCGATTGCGATGAGTGTACGTCTCGAACCTGTCCGCGCCACCCCTGGTGGAGCAATGATCGACGGCACCGGCCTCAGCAGGGTCTCTCTGCACTCCGATCCGACACGCGCAGCACCGCTTGTGCCCTTCGGGGGCGGAGAACTGTGGCGACATCGAGGATCGCGGCCCTCCACCGGTCACCTTCGCGACGAGCGGTCCGCACTCTGGATGGCAGATCCCTCAGCGGGGCTCTGACAACGCCGGCCAACGCTATCGGATGCGGCGTTCTGCGACGAGAGGGCACTCGAACGGGTTCCGGGCCGCGAGCCCGACGCGGTTGAGGTACGCCACCACGATCCGGTACGAATCGATCAACGTGGTCTCGGTGTACGGGACGTCGTGTTCGGCGCAGTAGTCCCGGACCATCTGGCGAGCGGCAGCGAGGTGCGGGCGGGGCATGTTCGGGAACAGGTGGTGCTCGATCTGGTAGTTCAGTCCGCCCATGAAGTGGGCCATGAACCAGCCGCCCCGGATGTTGCGGGAAGTCAGCACCTGACGGCTGAAGAAGTCGACTTTCTGATCGTGCGGGATGAGCGGCATCCCCTTGTGGTTCGGCGCGAACGAAGCACCCATGTAGAGCCCGAACACGGCGAGCTGCACGCCGAGGAACGCGAACGCCATCCCGACGGGCAGGAACCAGAACACCACGCCCAGGTAGATGCAGAAGCGGAGCAGGAACAGAGCCGCCTCGATGCGGCGTCCCCGGATCTCCTTCATGTTGCCGAGGACCCTCGCGGACTGCCAGTGCAGGTTGGCACCTTCGAGGAGCAGCAGCGGGAAGAACGCGTACCCCTGCACCCGGACCAGCAGGCGAAGGAACCCGCGTCGCTTCGCGGCGTCTTCTTCCCGGAACGACAGAGCGTCGAAGGACACGTCCGGGTCCTTTCCGACCGTGTTCGGGTTGCCGTGGTGGCGGGTGTGCTTGTTCATCCACCACGAATAGCTCACCCCGGCAAGGAACGTCCCGGCGTACTGGGCGCTGCGGTCGTTCCACTGGTTGGAGGTGAACACCTGCCGGTGGGCCGCCTCGTGGGACAGGAACGCGAACTGGGTGAACAGCACGCCCAGCACGCCGGCGACGAGTAGCTGCCACCACGACGCGCCGAGGATCACGAACGCCGTCCACGCAAGCCCCAGCACCACGATCAGCACGGCGAAGACGGTCCAGTAGTAGCCGGTGCGGCGCTCCAGCAACCCGCGGGCCTTGACCTGCTTCAGCAGGCCGGAGTACCTCGAGGTGCCGCTGTGTGATCCGGCCGGAGCTGGCCGGGTGCGTGTGTAGCCGATCGGTGTTGTCTCCGTCACGGTCTTGCATCCCTCCCGCGGCGTCCCACTGCACGCCGTCCCTCGTGCTGCACACAGAAGCAGAAGCACGATGAGAACGTGAAGAGGTTGGGCCGGCCGGACAGCGTCCCCGAAGTGCCCCACCACGGGCCTGTGGCTGCGTCGACCCGGAACTTGCGGAAGCCACGAACACCGTGAAGAGGGTCTCCGGCGACTGGACGGCGACGGAGCTCAGCAGTTGGAAAGCCGCAGGGAGCACGGACGGTGGCCCCCCCCTGGACACGTGTCCGGCGCGCGGTTGAACCGATTCCCCACAGCGATCCTCATCCGGTCAGTGGGATTGAGGGGCAGCCATCTACTCGTCGCGATGGACCACCGTCTGTCGGGACGACGGCGCGGTGCGTCGCAAGTGCAACGAGACCTCGTCGGGGGCTCGTGAAGAAGCTGACGGAAGTGCGACGCTGATCCCATGCGCACCAGGACGTTCGTCGTCATCGCCGGGATCGGCATCATCGCTGCCGCCGGCGTCAGCGTCCAAGCGCTTGTCACCCACGCCCACGCCCACAGCCTGGCCGAAGCCGCTGCAGCCTCCGAGGTACCGGCCCCGGATACCTCGGTCGAGGTGATGACCAAGACCTACCTGCGCGCGGCGAAGGACCACGACTGCGCCCTCACCCGACTGCTCACGACTCCGAACACGTTCGCCTGGTGCGGCGCAGCTCCGCACGGATGGTTCGACGGTGATCCGGAATTGCAGTCGTACCGCGATGTCGGGAAGCCGGAACTGGTCACGAAGGGCGTTGCCGGGCACGCTCAGGAGTGCGTGCAGTCCACGATCATGCAGCGGTGGATGAGCGGCGCGGACCCTGGCGAGCTGAGCTGGAGTTGGTGCTGGGTGCACACCGCCGACGGCTGGCGCCTGTGGGATCAGGGACAGGGCTAGACCCGACGAGCAGGAAGAGAGCACACGCGGTTCGGTAGCCGATGGCGGTTCCAAGGGGCCGTTGTAACGGGTGGTTGTGTCGAGTTCGTACTCCCGGAGCAGTCCGGTGGTGTTCTCGTTCGGGCCCGATAGCACCTTGGTGGCTCTCGGACGTACGACATCGATGCGAACGTCGTGTCGAAGGGCGACGACGGAACCGCTGTGATCGAGTACACCGCGACGAACGAGACCACCCTCGGGTCCGCGTTGCGGATCCCCGGGCTCGACTACGACGTGTTGAACCGGGCCGCTGGAGACCACGGCCCGCTCTCGTGGATCACAGAGCGATCCACACGGACGGAGAAGGTGAAGTGGTGAGCAGACGCCGGTTGGGCATCGCGACTCTGATCGCGGTGCTGTCGGTCCCGTTGACAGGCTGTGCCGTCCCGGCACAGCCTCAGGACTCCACCGGTACCCGGCGACTCAAGGGAGAGGACGGCGACCGCGCCGCCGAGTTCTGGTCAGCGCCGGGCGGGAGTACGCCTCCGGTCGCGACGGCCCCCACGTGGAGGCGAGGAACGCGGAGGGGTAGCGGAGGCGTTTCAAATTCCCAAACGACAGAAACCCCGACAGAACTGCGGTTCTATCGGGGTTTGTCGGTCGGGCTGACAGGATTTGAACCTGCGACCCCTTGACCCCCAGCTACAACTCCGCCGTCCGCTAGCTTCCGCTCCCGTCCGCTCAAAGCTGCCCGGCAGGCAAGAAAAGCCCGTTCAGACGCGGCGATAGGTCCGTCAGTGTCCGCACCCGTCTACCGACGTCCGCTGGCGCTCGCGGGTCCGGGTTGGCGTACCTATTGGCGTAGTGGACGGCCTCAAAAGGCGCTGTCCAGGGCCAACGCCGCGGAGCGCTTCACGTCCGGCGCGAGCGCCCCGTAGACGTCGCCGGTTATCGCAATTGAGGAGTGCCCAAGGTGCTCGGACACCGCTTTGAGACTCTCCCCCCGTCCGAGCATCATGCTTGCGGCGCTATGGCGCAGCGTGTGGACCTTCACGTTAGCGAGACCGGCGCGCTTCGCCGCCACGCCAATCGCACGTAAGACGTTGCGCGGTTCCACGGGCGTCCCAGTCGGCGTCGTGAACACGAGCCCACTCTCGTGCCAGAGATCGGCATTTTCAGCTCGATTCGCTCCCTGCTCCGATCGGCGTGCGCGCAGAAGCTCGACGGCTCGGGGTCCAATAGAGATCACGCGGCGGCTCTTCTCGGTCTTCGGCTCAGTGATGGACAGCCCTCCCCCGACTCGGGCTAGCGTGCCCCGAACGCGAAGTGTTCCCGCATCGAGGTCGACGTCCCGCCACTGCAAGGCGAGCGCCTCACCCCGCCGCAGTCCCGTCCGCACCAGGAGTTCCAGGATGGGCGCATAGCGCGGGCTCGCCGCCCGGGCGGACTCAAGCAATTGCGTCGTCTCCTCCGGGGTAAGGAAACGCTCCTCCGGTCGATTCACCCTGGGGCGGTCGACGGTCGCGGCTACGTTGCGCGCTACCAGCCCGTCACGTAGAGCAGTGTCCAAAACGGCGCGAAGAACGGTGTAGGCCTGTCGGCGGGTGGCTGCTGACACCGGCTCTCCTGCCTTGGTCGTGAGCTCCGACAGCCAGACCTCGACGTCCGTCGCTTTCAGACGCTCGAAGGTGACGCCACCGAGGCGCGAGCCGTAGAGGTAGGAGCGCAGCAGCGCCCGGTAGGTCTCCTTCGTTGATTCCTTTCGGGGCGACACCGCAAGGGTGCTGCCGGCCCATCGCTCGGCGAACACCTCGATCGTTTCCGCAGAGTCACGGACCGGCTGCCCCGCTTCGACGCGCTCGCGCTTCTCGCGCATCTTCCGGCGCGCCTCGGCTTGGGTCTTCCCGTAGGAGGACGCCCGCTTCTGGGCGCCCGTGGTCGGGTCCTCGAAGGTGAATCGCGCCTCCCAGAGTCCATCCTTCCGCCGAGAGATCGACCCCTCGCCGTTGCCTCTTCGCCCTGCCACCGCGCCTCCTCCGATCGTGTTAAGGGGTCACAGATTAACAGGAGTGAGCAGCTACGCCGACCTGGCCCCCTTCTCTTTTGTCCCAGTCCGCCGCCGTCCGCGGCCGTTCAGAGAGAATCCCATGCAGACCACCACTCCCCTCCTCCTCACTCCCGCGCAGGTCGCCGCCGAGCTCGGCGTCGGGCGATCGACCGTCTACGAGCTCTTCGCGTCCCGCGCGCTGCGCTCGGTCAAGATCGGGTCGGCTCGCCGGGTGCGGAGCGCCGACCTGCGCGCCTACGTGGAAGGGCTGTCGTGAACGACGCCGGGGTGCCAAGTGGCGTCAGTACCCCCCTCTACTGTTCTCCTCTTAAGAGCTCTCCTCCCTTCAGCACAACAACAGACGTAGAGGGCTCTGACGTCACTTGGCACCCCGCGACGGTGGAGGCTCCGAGTCGAGCCGCCCAGCTCCGCGCCATCCGCGCCGACGACCGCGCCGCGCGGATCGCGCTCGCGGAGGAGTGGCTGTCGGACCTGGAGGCCGACGGCGAATTGACCGGGGCCGTCCCGGCTACCGTCCTCTTCGAGCTCGCGGAAGATGACCTCGGCGACGAGTTCGCGGGCCGAACGACCTTCTACGAGGTCGCCGATCGCATCCTCGGTCCGCGCGTGCGCGTCCGCGGCGTGCGGACCTACCGGATCGGGCCCCGGTGACTCCCGAAGACCTCGTCCGTGCCGCCGCGATCGCCTTCGAGGACCCGGACGAGCCCGGCGTCGCTACGGCGATCGCGCTCGCGGGGCTTGCCCGGCGTCAGCGCCGCCGCGCGGCAGCTCGGAAGACGTGCGCGTGGTGCACCGAGGCGAAGCCCCTGACAGCGTTCGGCTTCGACGCTTCCACTGAGGACGGCTTGGAACGGCGCTGCCGCTCCTGCCGTCGGCGACCGCGCCGGCCTCCCGCATAGTCCGCCGGAGCGCTGGCCCCCTTCTCTTCTGTCCCCACCAGAAGCGAAGTCGCCTCGGGGACTGGCCCCCAGTCGCGCCCGTCGCAGTCCTCGCCGTCTGTGACGGGCGCCTCTTCCTGGGCCGTAGCCGTTCGGACGCCTATGGAAGGAGCGCGAGTGCGAACCTGCGAACAGTGCGGCGCCGGTCTCGGCGCCAGCCGCGCCGATGCCGCTTACTGCGCGCCGCGCTGCCGCGCCGCCGCTTGGCGAGCACGCCGCGCAGACGAAGTGCACGCGCTCCTCATGCGTCAAGCCGAGATCACCCGCGCCCGCTTCTCGGCCGTCATCGCCGACGACCTAGCCGCCGTCGCCGAGGCCGATCGCCTCCTCGACCAAATCGACCACCGCGCCGCCGAGCTCTTTGGCGCGCGCTCCTGAACTGCCCGGCAAGCGCCGGGCCCAACCCCCTGACTGGAAGGCCATCCATGACAGAGCAACAGCGCGACATTGCAGGCTCCTTCGTCCGCATCCCCACCCTCGGCGCCCCGGCGGGCGACCCCGGCTGGCTGATCGACGCCGTACCCGGAGCTCGCGAAGCGCATACCGCCCTCGAAGCGGCGGAAGCGAAGGCAGCGGCACAGCGTCGAGGGCTGCACGCCGAATGGCGAGCGCTGACGGACGCCTACCTCGGCCTGGTGAAGTCTCAGCGTGACGGCGACGGAAACGTGCAATGGGTTGCGCGTCCGGGGCGCTCACAGTCCGACGTCGACGCGGCAAAGGCTGCCGCCGACACCGCGAAGATCGCTGTCACGCGCGAGGACCCCGCGGTCACGGCCGCGCGGGCGACTTATCGCTCGCTGATCGACGGAGTCGGGCGTGAAGAGCGCGGGGCCCTGGCACTGGCAGCAGCGCGAGAGACGCACGAGACGCTCGTATCGGCGTGGCGAACCACCCTGAAGGCACTCGGCGACCGCAACACGGCGTACAACGCCATTCCTGTGACGGTGCGCGCCGGCGACCCCTCCGTAGGCCCCGAGCAGGCAATCCAGGCATCGGGCGTGGTGAGGATCGACCTCTCCCACATCGTCCGCCAGCTCGACGAGCATGTGGCGGAGTTCCCCGCCGAGCACCTCGCTCGTGCCGCTGCCGCACAGGGGGCCACCGCATGAGCCTTTCGCAAGAATCGATCGAGGCGACGGTGCGTGCCGTGGAGGACGCAAACCCGCTGCCCGCGACGCTCGACGATTTCTCGCCGGACGATCGCAAGGCCATCGAGGTACAGGCCCGATGGCAAGGCATTACGCCGGAAGCCGCTCTCGCGACCATGCGCCGCGAGCGCGTGAAGGCGCGGGAGACACACGAAGCGACCGAAGCCGTCCTCGCTGCCCTGCGCGCCGCCCGCTCCTGACCCCGGAGGGGCCGCTCACCCGGCGGCCCCTCCACCCCCTCTCCCCTCTCGACAGCCGAGCGTGCGATACGCGCTCGGCGGCGGCTAGGACCCGCCTCGCATGACGGTCACACTCACCCCCGCCACCCTCGCTCGCCCGGTCCCGACCCGGCCGGCACTGCCCGCTCAGGTGCGACGTCACGCGACCGTCGCACTCCAGCTCAGCCGTGCCCTCGCCGCCGTCGACGAAGCGATGACGTCCAGCCAGGCCAGGACGACGGTCCGGACAACGAACGATCTCGGCATCCCTGACCCGGTCGGCGAGACCGTCGCGGCGGTTGACCGGCTCACGCTTGCGCGTCGTGCAGCCGAGTCGGAGCTCATGCTGGAGCGAACGGCTCGGGCCCTCGAAGCCTCGCTCCGCACCTTGGAGGGCGCCGTCGCTCAGTGGGAGGGTGACCGGCCCTCTCGGCGCCGCGGAGGGGTGGGGACCGACTCCCCTCCCGGGGGTGCGCTCCCTACCGAACCGGCATAGCGCCTCCCTGTGCGCCGGGGTCACAGGTCGCGAACAAACACTCGAGCCCAAGGAGGCCCATATGCCTGGACGAGGCCCGCTCCCGTCCCCCGTCACACAGCGCGAACGGACCACCCGAGCGCGCCAGAGCGCAACCGCAATCGTCGTCGACGACGGCGAGGTCCGCGGGCCCGAGCTCGTCGGCGACTTCGGCCCGTTTACACGCAATTGGTACGACACCTGGCGCCGATCCGCCCAAGGCCAGCTCTTCACCTCGACGGACTGGCTTCGCGTGCGGATGCTCGCGCCTCTCGTCGAGGCGTACTCTCGACGCCCGTCGGCGGCAGCGTTCTCAGAAATTAGGCTGAATGAGGAGCGCCTGGGTGCGACGTACGTCGACCGGCTGCGTGCCCGCATCCGGATCGACCCAGCGACGGACGCCGTCGTGACGGTACTCGCCACCGATCGGTTCGCCGCGCTCCGCGAGCGCGCCAGCCGCCCGGTGAGCAGTCGACCACCCGAGCCCGAGCTCCCTCTCGACGAGCAGCACTCACCGGCTCCTTTTTAAGCCTCATCGCGGGCGGCGAGATCGGAGCCTCGGTGCACGAGAACCAAATGGTCGGGGCTTCTTCAGCCTGCCTGGCCGCCGGTCGCCGACGAGCACAACCTCCTGCGCCTGCGCTCGCGGTGGCTCAGTCCGGTCGGTCTGGCGCGCCAGCGCGACGAACTCGATCACTAAAGGAATCAGCCCAAGAAACATTAGGTAACCAGACGCGGTGACGGCGACGGCCCATCCGCCTCGCAGCGGCACTCCCATTGCAACCGACTGCGCGAGTGGCGGGATCGACAGAAAAGCCGGGAACGCCATTGTCGCAATGGCGCCGCCGGACGCTCGGTCATGGATTCCGCCGGGAAGACGATGCCGCCCGACCTTTGCGAGGGCGCGAACCTCGATGCCCGCCGCGATGATCCCCGCCGCGTACAGCGACGCAAGGAGTGACGCGCCGTCGACCGTCAGCTCTCGACGCCCGATGTCCTGAAGTAGATCCTGCAACCACTGCGGCATACCCGAGATTCAACCATCGCGAGCCCGCTCCTCAGCTACCGCCACAGCGGCGAGCTTTGCCAATTCGCCATCATTCAGAAAACTCATGCGCCAAGTCTGGCGCCCGATCAACGACTAAGACCCCCCTTCCGATGCGGAGCGGTCCTGAGGGACGTCGCGACGCTGATCGCCGCGGTCGGCCCCGTCGTGGGCGTGCTCCTCGGCGTGCTCCTGCCAATGATCGAGGGGCTGACGCCTGTCCTCCAGGACGCGACGGCGCTCGTGGTCTCCGTCGTGACCGCCGCTCTCCAGGTCGTCGAAGGCGTCCTCCAGGTCGCCACGGCGTCATCTCCGGCAATTGGAGCCTGGTCTGGTATGGGCTCGGGACGATCCTCTCCGGTGTCTGGGCGCTCCTCGGGTGTCTTCCGCGGGGCGCTCGACCTCGTCGTCGCCGCGATCGGTGCCGGAGCGAGCCACCTCGACCGTCTCTTCCGCGCCGCCTGGGACGGCGCGGCCGCGCTCCCCAGCTCCATGACGGACGGGCTCCGGAGCCGCGTCGAGGACGGCGCGGGCGCGGTGCTCGACTTCCTCCGGGCTCGGCTCGACCGTGCGAGGCGCAGTATCCGGCGCCGGGTCGTGGCTTGCCGACGTCGGCCGCTTCATCGTGGAGGGCTTCGTAGACGGCGTGAAGGCGACGACGCAGCGGATCGCCGACGTGCTCCTCGCGGCGATCCGTTACTCGGTTGAGGGCGTGAAGGCGTTCCTCGGCGTTCACAGCCCTTCCCGCGCCATGCGCGAGCGCGGCGCGGCTTCCGTTGAGGACAGCCTCCGGGAGTCGTGGGTTTCCCCGAGCGAGATCGACCGGCTCGCTCCGCGCGGCTTCGTCGAGAGCATCGAGGACGGCCTCCGTCGGCGCGGCGGGGATGACAAGCTCATCTTCGAGCTCCCGTCAACCGGCAGCGTGAAGGGCGATCTCCAAGCGATGGACTTCCTCCTCCGCTCCCGACGAGCCCTACAGCCAGCCTGACAATCGCCAAAACGCCCCCGCCCTGGGATGAACCCGGGGCGGGGGCGTTTGGTCTTTGTCAGGAGCGTCTGCGCCGGGCCTTCTCTAGCGCGGCCTCCGCGATCCATCGGGTAACCGGAGCGCCTCCGTCTTCGTCGGCCGCGCCTTGCAGCTCGGCGAGCTCCTTCTCTGTCAAGCGCACGGATCGCGTGATGCTCTTGGGATTGTCAGCGCGAGGCCGACCGGGCTTTCGAGGCTCAGCCATGGAGCAACAATATCCGTGTTGCGGAAACCTGCAACTCGTGCGAGAGTTTTCGCAACATCACAACTCGACCACCCGGGGGCGCCTCATGGCCCGCACCGCCCGCTCCTACACCATCACTCGCGACGCCGAAGGTCGCGTACTGACTACTTACTCCGACGGGTCCTACGTACTCGACTGGGCGTCGAGCCCCCTTCTCGACGAAGCCGACGAGTACCTCGTCGCCGCATTCGACTGCGCCTTCAACCGAAGCGCGGCCCGGTGACCGTCAGAAGTGCGGTGGCGACGTGGATCGACGAGGACGCCAAGCAAGGGCTCGCTTGATCAGCGGTGGGCGCGTCAACCCACTTCCCATCGCCTTTTCGTCAACGAAGCGGTTGAGTAAGGGCATGGGAAAGTCAAAGAATTGCGAGAGTTCGACAGGCGGCTCGCTCGCCTGCGCCCACCATTGAAACCGCACTCCGACTGACGCTACGTACGAAGCCATGACGAAGCCGCGAACGTGCTCGCGCGCCGGATCGGTCATGATGAAGTCCGGGCTGAGAACCAGGCCATCCCGCGCGTAACGATGGACGGTGTCCGTGGTAATCAGCGCCATGTGCGCGTCATGCATGCTGTCTGCCCCGTCGAGAAACGCTCGGAGAGAATCTGGAATCGGCATGTTGAGCTGTCGCAGTCGGCAGCCGAAGTGCTTGCCGTAGTACCGAGCCAGCGAACGGTTGTCCTGGCGCCATGTGTCACCATAGATTTTGGCCAGGGGCACTCCGTCTCGACGCCTTACTCCACCCGCCGCCAGGTAGGCGGCAAAGCGGTCGTAGGCCGAGTCGAACGGCTGCGATCTGGCGTTGTTGCAGGGAGCGCACATCGACTTCGGGAATTTCACGACTCCATAGCGATCCCGGCGAACACCGCTGGAACCCCGTATCTCGCGGGTCTCGTTGTCCCCGACCCAGACCAGCGAATCGCCCTTCATCAGCCGAGTGAGATCAGTTCGCTTATACTTGTGCTCGCCGGTTGTCGCGGGACGTTTCCTGCACCACCAGCACAGATCGTCGCTCTCCACCGTGAGGTGTTCGAAACCGTGGCCTTGGCCGTCGTCCGCCACGTCTCTCGGGGTGCTCGGAGCCAACGTTGCCTCCCCGCAATCGCATCTGAATTAGTCGACGTGACGGTACCAGACCCTACGACGCTGGTGACACCTGCGTCACCTCGGGATTCAGCTCACGCTCCTCGAATGGGACTCTTCTCGAATGAGAACTCCTGCCTGCCCTTCACTTCCGCCCGCCGACGACGTCGTGGGGCGCTTCCGCTCCGGCCACCAGCTCTCCGAGCGCCCCGCGACGCTCGAAGACTGGCGGATCACCACCGGCGACCCCGAGGTCGCCGACAAGGTCTACGACCTCTTCGGCGGCCATGAGCCGCAGGACTGGCAGACGAAGGGCGAGGACTCGATCGAGGTCTTCACCGCCGTTCCGGAGGTCGAAGTCCTGATCGAGGACGCGAGCAAGCTCCGTCAGCGCATGGTGCTCTGGAGCCGCGCCGGGAAGCTCGTGATCGACTCCGACGGGAGCGAGGAGCTCGTTGACGAGACCCCCGCCCCGTTCCGCGGTCCGGAGCCCTTAATCGATCTGACCTTCCGCCTCGCAGCGGCTCCCGAGGTCGGTCGGTTCTGTCTGAGATCACGCTCGTGGAACTGGGCTACCGATCTAGCTCGGCATGGGACCGCGAAGCAGCTCGCAGCTATCCCCACACCCGTGCGCGCATGCCTCGCTCTGGAGAAGGTCTCCTTCATCGCCAAGAACGGTCCGCGCGCCGGCGAGTGGGTTTCGTACTCCAAGCCCTCGCTCGCTCTCGCGTCTCAGCCCTGAGCAGCGCATCTCGTCGGCGGTGACGCCCAGCATGGTGACGTGGCACGCCGACGCCCTGACCGCTTTCAGCCTCCGGTGACCGGGACCCCCTTCAGCCTCTCCCCGGAGGCGTACGGGGGCCCGGTCGTCGGCGCCGGGCTCCTGCCCGTTCGTGCGTACGTCCAGACGCCGGACGGGCTCTTCCGCGTGGACGGGGTCGCGGTCTCGGCGACTCCCAACGCGGTGCTCGTGCGCTGGGATCGGGACGACGGGCTGACCCTCGACGCCTGGGTCTGGCGTGCCGCCGTGAAGCACAGAAAGGCCCCTACCCGCGTGAGCGAGTAGGGGCCAGCGACAACCCTCGCCGTCTGTCAGTCAGTCAGCTACCCGACGACGAAGATCGGCGAGCTCCAGGATGCGCGTCGTCGCACGGTACAACATGGGCGACCGCCCGGCGTAGTGGGTGTTCCCGTTGTGCTGACGGGTGATCGCCTCGTAGACCTCGCGAAGCAGCTCGGCGCCGTACTGATCCCACATGGCCTTGATCTCGTCGAACTCGTAGCGCCAGCGAACAGCCGTCCCATCGCTCGGCACTTCGACGAAAGCTCGGAAAGCTGCGAGGCAAGGCATAGCGGCCGCCTTGGTCAGCCGGGCGTCGGTCTGCAATGCGTGTCCGGCCCCATCAAGCGTGAACGGGTAGGTGTACGTGCCCGCGTTGTCGGCCAACCTCGTCTTCTTGAAGCGACCGTTACCGCTCGCGTTCCACACGTCGAGCGCCGTACGGCGGATGTACTCGTACAGCTCCATGGCTTCCAAGGCGATCGGCGCGAAGCGCTCGACCGCCTCGGGGGCGCCCAAGTAGGAGTTGAACACAGAGGAGACACGCGCGTAGGTGTTCTCGATCCCTACCGGGTCGGCGAGGCTGTAGCGGCTCGGGTCCAACGCCATCAGGATGGCGAGAACCTCCCGGACGTCGTACTCGCCCTCGTTGCCTTCGTGCCAAGCAACCGCATCGATGCCGTTGGCGTGTTCGCCCAGTGCCGCCTTCAACCAGTCGAACTGATTGCGGAGGTCCGCCAGGGACTCCTCACGGACCTGCATGGACGTGTTCAGGCCATCCGCGAGGTCGGCAACAGCATCGACCGGAACCATCGTGTGGACCTTGACCTCGACGAACTGCTCCTCGGGGATGCCATCCTTCTGCGCGTCGAGGATCAGCGTGTAGCTGTGGTTCCCGTTGGCGATGCCCTGCTTCTTGTCAGGGTCGAACCAGAGGCGGTAGCGCTCCTCGTCGATCTTTTCGACGCGGTCAGCGATGACCACGATGCCGCCGTGCTTCAGGTGGAACGACCCGACGCCCTGCTCACCCATGAGAGACGAACGAACTCGCCGGTAGACCCGACGATTCAGGTTTGGCTCCCGGGGGTTCGCGTCGTCAGGGATGCCAGCAGGCAGCTCGTTGGCCCGGACACGCATCAGATAGGTGTCGACGGAGGCGAAGTCGGACGGTGCGCCCTTTGGGGCAGGCAGCCGTCGGACGAGAGGTGCGTGAACGATCACGCTCATGACATCAGTCATCTGTCTTCAGTTCCTTCTATTCGAGGCACGGCTTCCAGCCGTCCAGTTGAGACGTCCTCGAATCCACGAGGCGTCGCGGTGATAGTAGCACGCAACCCTGCTGTGTCTTGCGCTCCGTGCCGATCGGCCTCATCGGGTCAGACCCCGAGCACCTCGGCACCGTTCATCACGGGCAGCGTCAACGTCGTGACGGACGCGAACGGCCAGCAGGTCGTGAGCCACGGACTCGGCCGCACGCCGTCGGTAGCCTCTTGCCAGCCGTACTCCAGCCCTGCCCCGCTGCCAAGGTGTCCTACCGCGTCTCGGCGAAGACCTCGGATTCCGGAAGGCCGGTACGACGGTGCCCTTTCGGCGTAGCGAGCCCCACTGGCGTACGGGCTGGCGTAAACGCGACAGAGGCCGTATCCATTCAAAGTAGATACGGCCTCTGATCTGCGGTTTTTCGGTCGGGCTGACAGGATTTGAACCTGCGACCCCTTGACCCCCAGTCAAGTGCGCTACCAAGCTGCGCCACAGCCCGCGAGTCCCAGAAGGACCCAGACCCCGCCCCCACGAGGGAGACTGCGAGCCCCGCCCCACACCCGACCGAGCGTGGAGCAGCCCGTCAAGCATAGCGGAAGCGGGAGCCCCACCGCGCCACGACGACGGACCCGCGCGCGTCACCCCCGCAGGTGCATCGGCTGGACGACCTGGCGCTCCCGCGACAGCCAGGGCAGCGCGAACCCGGCGAGCAACGCCCCGAGTCCGTCCGCCGCCAGGTCGCCGATGGTGTCGTCGTACCCGACGAAGATCGTGTCGTCGACGAGGTTGTGCCCGAGCCACTCGCCGATCTCCCACACCGAGCCGATCGCCATCCCGGCGGCGAGCGCCACGAGGGCGGAGAGCAGCACGCCGGCGCGCGGGGCCGAGACGACGACGCCGGCGTCCGAGGCGATCACGACGAGCAACGCCGCGAGCAGCCCGACCAGGATGACGTGGACGAGCTTGTCCCAGAGGAACACGGTCGTGTACCAGTCGAGCACGCTGCTCCAGGCGGCGACCAGGCAGAGCAGCACGACGGCCGCGTCGAACGTCGGTCGCAGCCCGAGCATGCGCGGAACGACGGTGCCGAGGAGCGCGAGGGTCGTCACGGCGAACGCGACCGCTCCCCAGCCCACGGCGGCGACGGGCACGCTCACCAGGGTGACGATCCGCAGCACGTCTGCGGCCCAGACGGCGCCGTGCGGCCGTCGGAGGAACGTCGGCCCGAAGGCGTCGATCACGCGGTCGCCCCGAAGGACAGCACGGCTTGCACGGCGAGGTGGTCGGACGGCCACACTCCCCCGGGCCGCCGGGTCGAGATCGCGGCGCGGGACACCACGGCGTCCGCGGTGGTGAACACGCCGTCGATGCGCGGCTTGTCGGCGCGCGGCTCCCGGTAGGCGGCGTACGTGCCGAGTTCCGCCGTCTCCAGGCGGGAGGCCCGCCTCCAGGTGTCCGTGATGCCCGCCTCCGCCAGTGCTCGCCACGGTGCCGACCCGGCCGACGCGTTGCAGTCGGCCATCACGACGGCGGGCAGGCCGGACTGGGCGACGATCCGGCCGAGCAGTTGCGCCGAGCGGAGTCGGGCCCAGGGCGATGCGACGTCGAGGTGCGTGGCCAGTGCCAGGAACCGTCGTCCGGTTGCATGGTCGTCGAGGACGGCCCCGACCGCGTGCCGGGGGAAGGCGGTCGCCCATGAGCGGGAGCCGGGGCGCAACGGTGTGCGGGACATCGCCCACGACCGGCGCTCGACGACGGTGCAGCGCTCGGTGTCGACCAGCAGTCCGACGGCCTCCCCGTCGCCGA
Organism: Curtobacterium sp. MCPF17_031; assembly: GCF_003234035.1. NCBI lineage: Bacteria > Bacillati > Actinomycetota > Actinomycetes > Micrococcales > Microbacteriaceae > Curtobacterium > Curtobacterium sp. MCPF17_031. The sequence continues at coordinate 37,761 of NZ_QKSG01000009.1, forward strand.
AACGGTCGCGTCCGAGCAGGACCGCTTCCCAGCGCGACCCGATGCCGGTGGCGAGGTCGACGGCCTGGGGGCGCAGGGCCTCCTGGACGGCGAGGACGGTGGGCTCCTCGGAGGCGACGAGTGCCACCACGGCGTCGCGGCGGTGTTCCCACGAGTCGGGGTGGCCGGTGGGTCGGGGCACGCTGCGGCGCAGGTTGAGGGTCATGCAGTGCAGGTCGGGAGCGGCCACCGGCCCGATGATCGGTCGGTCGTCGGCCTGTCGGTGCATGTTCCCCTTCTACGAGACGGCACGGGTGCGGTTCTCAGGGTGACGTCGGCTCGGCTCCTAGCGTGGCCCGATGCGTTCTCGACCCGCCCGGGCCCTGCTCGCGCTCGCTGTGACCGGTCTGGTGCTCGGGGTGACCGCCTGTTCGGCTGCGGCTCCGACCCCCCGTCCGACGCTCGCCCGGGCGTCGTCGGACACCGTGACCGTGGTAGCGGAACGGTCCGCCGCGGACCGTTCGGTCCGGACGAGTCGTGCCCTCTTCCGGTCCGCGCCGGGTGCTGTCGTCGCGCCCGTCGGAGACGCCGATGCCGTCCGCGACGGGGCGGCCGCCGCGGTCCGCGCGCACGTTCCGGCCCTGCTCGTCGACTCCGGATCGAAGAAGGCGACCACTGCCGCGACCGACGAACTCGAGCGTCTCGGGGCGTCCTGGTACCGGGCGTTCGGCGACGTGACCCTCGACACGCAGATCGAGGAGCGGGACGTGCCGGAGGTGGGCCGGCGGGCGGAAGCGGGCCGGGCCTCCCGGCAGACGGTGCTCGTCGCGGACCGGTCGGACGACGCTGCCGCGGTGGCGACGGCCCGCGCTGCCGACGCTCAGGTGGTGGAGATGCCCTCGGGCGTGTCGGACCCGGCTGCGTCGGGGTCGGTCGTCCGCGCGCTGCACGGTGCGCAGGGGCGGCCGACGCTGTTGCTCGGGGCGTCGTTCGCGGACCTCGGCGATCCGGAGTGGGTGGTCCGGGCCGCGCAGAACGGGTACCGGATCGGCGGGGGTGGGCAGCGTCCGTTCGACGGCCACCGGTACACGGCTCTCTACGGCGCGCCCGGGGCGCCGGTGCTCGGCGTCCTCGGCGAGCAGGACCCGGCCGCGAGTGTCGCGCGGGCCCGGAAGCTGGCGGAGCAGTACCGCGGGCTGTCCGACGTGCCCGTGACGCCCGCCTTCGAGATCGGTACGGTCAGCGCGCGGGAGGTGAACGGCGTGTCGGGATGGCTCGCCGGGGTGGCTCGCCGGGGTGGAAGAACTTCTTCGACGAGGACACCCCGGTGCTGACGCCGGAGCAGACCATGTCCGAGGTGCAGCCGACGCCCTCGCTGGTCACCTACCAGTGAACGGTCGCGGGTTCTCCACGGACTGGAGGCCCGTGGCCGGGTTCGTCGGTCGGTCCTGACAGCATGGGGGCATGAGTTCAGCTGCTGCCTCCCCCGTCCCGCCTGCTGCGGTGCCGTCTGCCGACGCGGTGCCGACTGCTGACGCGGTGCCGTCTGCTGACATCGTGGCCGAGGCGCAGGAGGCCCTGCAGGCGCTGACGGGTCGGGTCGATGCGGTCTTCCACCCGGGGCAGCTCGAGGCGATCTCCGCGCTGGTCGAGCACCGGCAGCGAGCGCTCGTCGTGCAGCGCACCGGGTGGGGCAAGTCCGCCGTCTACTTCCTCGCCACGCTGCTGCTCCGGCGTCGGGGCGGTGGGCCGACCGTCCTCGTGTCGCCGCTGCTCGCCCTGATGCGTGACCAGGTCGCCGCAGCGGCCCGAGCCGGGGTCCGAGCGGTCTCGATCAACTCCGCGAACGCCCACGAGTGGACGGAGACCCAGGCAGCCCTCGCCCGGGACGAGGTGGACGTGCTGCTGGTCTCCCCGGAACGGCTGAACAACCCGAAGTTCCGTGACGAACAGCTGCCCGCGCTCATCGGGCGGATGGGCATGCTCGTCGTCGACGAAGCGCACTGCATCTCCGACTGGGGTCACGACTTCCGGCCGGACTACCGCCGCCTCGCCGAACTCATCCGGTCCCTGCCGCACGGCGTGCCGGTCCTCGCGACGACGGCGACCGCGAACGAGCGGGTGGTGGAGGACGTCGCCGAACAGCTGACCGCCGGGCCCGAGGACCCGGTGTTCACCATCCGCGGGTCGCTCGCCCGCGCTTCGCTGCGGCTCGGTGTGCTCACCCTGCCGGACGCCCGCGCCCGCCTCGGCTGGCTGCTCGCCCACCTCGGCGACCTGCCCGGCAGCGGCATCATCTACACGCTCACCGTCTCGGCGGCCGAGGACATCGCCAGGCTCCTCCGGGAGTCCGGGTACGCCGTCCGCGCCTACACCGGCCGGACCGACAACGACGAACGCGAGCAGCTCGAAGGGCAGCTGAAGGACAACCAACTCAAGGCCCTGGTCGCCACGAGCGCCCTCGGCATGGGGTTCGACAAGCCCGACCTGGGCTTCGTCGTGCACATCGGGGCGCCGTCCTCCCCCGTGGCGTACTACCAGCAGATCGGTCGTGCCGGCCGCGCCACCGACAACGCCGACGTCCTGCTGCTGCCCGGGCGTGAGGACCAGGAGATCTGGCAGTACTTCGCCAGCGCCTCGATGCCGACCGAGTCCCGGGCCTCGGCGGTGCTCGGCGCGCTCTCCGTCGACACCGCGATGTCGACCGTGGCCCTCGAAGGGCTCGTCGAAATCAAGCGATCCACGCTGGAACTGCTCCTCAAGGTGCTCGACGTCGACGGCGCCGTCCGTCGGGTCGGCGGCGGCTGGGTCGCCACCGGTCGGCCGTGGGAGTACGACGCCGCCCGCTACGAGCGGGTCGCGGCCGCCCGTGCCGCCGAGGCCGCGTCGATGCTCACCTACGAGTCCACGAGCGCGTGCCGGATGCAGCTGCTCCAGCAGGACCTCGACGACCCCACCGCGGAACCCTGTGGCCGGTGCGACAACTGCGCCGGCGCCTGGTACCCGACGGACGTCTCGGACGCGGACCGCACGGGTGCCGCGAACGCCCTCGACCAGGTCGGCGTCGAGATCGCCCCGCGTGCGCAGTGGCCCTCGGGCATGTCCTCGCTGGGCGTCGCGGTCAAGGGCAAGATCCCGGTCGGCGAACTCGTCGCTCCGGGTCGGGCCGTCGCCCGGCTCACCGACCTCGGCTGGGGTGGTCCGCTGCGTGCCCTGTTCGCGAACGGGACCCCGGACGCACCGGTGTCCCGTGAACTCGTCGACGGCTGCGTCCGTGCGCTCAAGGACTGGCCGTGGGAGACCCGACCGACCGGTGTCGTCGCGATGTCCTCGCGCTCCCGCCCGCAGCTCGTCGCCTCGCTCGCCCAGGCGCTGTCCTCGATCGGTCGGTTGCAGCACCTCGGCACCCTCGACCGGGAGGGCGGGGTGCCGCGTGGTGACGGTGCGACGAACAGCGCCTACCGGCTGTCCGGCGTGTGGGACACGTTCGTCGTCGGACCGGAGCTCGCGGCGGCGCTGCAGGCGCACGCGGGGCCGGTCCTGCTCGTCGACGACCTGGTCGACAGCCGGTGGACGATGACCGTCGCCGGGCGGGAACTCCGACGGGCCGGGGTGTCGGCCGTGCTGCCGTTCGCGCTCGCCACCGTGGCCTGACAGTTCGCCCGGTCCCGCCCGCTCGGCCGGCGGGACCGGGTCGGCGGGACCGAGGCCGGGTCGATCCCGGTCGGACTACTCGGCCGAACCGATCGCGTCGAGCTCGGCGACGGCGTCGTCCGGCAGCACGAAGCCCGCGGACGCCACGTTGTCCCGCAGGTGGTCGACCGACGACGTCCCCGGGATCAGCAGCATGTTCGGCGAGCGCTGGAGCAACCACGACAGCGCGACGGTCAGGCGCGAGACCTCCAGGCGCTCCGCGACCCGGTCGAGTGCCCCGGACTGCAGCGGCGAGAACCCACCGAGCGGGAAGTACGGCACGTAGGCGATGCCCTGCGACGCGGTGAGGTCGACGAGGGCGTCGTCCTCGCGGCGTGCCACGTTGTACATGTTCTGCACGCAGACGATCGGTGCGTAGCTCTGCGCCTCCGCGAGCTGCTCCGCGCTGACGGTCGACAGACCGATGTGGCGGACGAGCCCGTCCGCCTGGAGGCGCGCGAGCGCCTCGACCTGCGGGGCGATCGAGCCCGGTTCCGGAGCATCGAAGCCGCCCATCCGGATGTTCACGACCTCGAGCTGCTCGAGCCCCAGGGTGCGGAGGTTCTCGTGCACCTGCGCCACCAGGTCGTCGGGCTGCCGGGTCGGCACCCAGTTGCCCTCGGCATCCCGCACCGATCCGACCTTCGTCACGATGTGCACGTCGTCCTCGTAGGGCGAGAGCGCTTCACGGATGAGTTCGTTCGTGACGTGCGGGCCGTAGAACTCAGCGGTGTCGATGTGCGTGATGCCGAGCTCGACGGCAGTCCGGAGCACCCGGACGGCCTCGTCGCGGTCGGCCGGAGGACCGAACACGTGCGGTCCGGCGAGCTGCATGGCGCCGTACCCGACGCGGGTGAGTTCGAGGTCGTCGGCGAGGCGGAACGTGCCGCCGGGGAGCGATGTCGTGGTCATGGCCTCCACGATGCTCCCCGTCACCCGTGCTGCCCAGATCCCCGACGATCCTGGGACCACGGGGACCAGGACCGGACCCCGGCACTGCGCCTACGATCGGCACCGTGAGCGACAACCCCCTCGGCGACCACCTGCGCGCCCGCCGCGAGCTGGTGCAGCCGGCGGACGTCGGCATCCGCGTGACGGGCGTCCGACGCACCCCGGGCCTCCGCCGGGAGGAGGTCGCGACGCTCGCCGGTGTCAGCGCCGACTACTACCTGCGCCTGGAGCAGGGGCGGGACCGCAACCCCTCACCGCAGGTCCTGGAGGCGCTCGCCCGGGTCCTGGGGCTCGACACGACCGCCACCGCGTACCTGCTCGGCCTGGCTGGCATCCGCCCGACCGTCCCCGCCAGACGCTCCCGCCCACACCGCCAGGTGGTGCCGGCCGGCACCCGCCAGCTCCTCGACGTGATCGGGCTGCCGGCGTTCGTCGAGAACCGGGCGTTCGACATCCTCGCAGCGAACAGCCTGGCGACCGAACTCGCCCCGGGCCTCCGAGCAGGCGAGAACCGACTGCGGACGATGTTCCTCGACCACGACGAGGTCGAGCGGTACCCAGAGTGGCCACAGCAGCGGGCGGGGATGGTCGCCGCGTTCCGGACGTCGATCGGAGCGGACGTCGACGACCCGGACGTCGTCCAGCTGGTCGGCGAGCTGTCCCTCGGCAGCGAGGAGTTCCGGCGACTCTGGGCCCGCCACGACGTGCGGCCCCTCGGTGGGGGCGCGGTGCGGATGTGGCATCCGGAGGTCGGCGACCTGGAACTCCGCCGCGAGAAGTTGGCCGTCGGCGGCACCGACGGGCAGCTGCTCGTCGTGCACCACGCGGAGCCGGGCTCGCCGTCGGCACGCGGGCTCGCGCTGCTCGGTTCGCTCGCCGCGACACGGACGGCGGCAGCGCACTCCGCTACCGAACAGTCCGACGTACCGGCTTCGGGAACGTGAGTCGCATGTGGTCGCTCGTCAGGACGTCGCCGATCCCGACCATGAGCACCGAGAACAGGATCTGCTCGATGACCATCCAGAACGGGTAGAGGCCCGGGATCGCCGCGATCACCAGCGTCACGATCGGGAAGACCCGGCTGAAGAGCCGCAGCCGCTGGTACGCCCAGTAGTACCCGAGCTGCGCGCGCCACGCGAACACGTAGAGCGTCAGGGTGATGAGCAGCACGACCGTCGCTCGGAACCACACCGCCCACGGGACGACCTCCCCGGCACGGGTCAGCAGCACGGCGACGACGATCGCGGTCAGTCCGACGATCGTCTCGGCAACGAGCAGCCACCGGATCCACCGGAACGAGCGGACCGTGTCGGGATGGGCGAGCATGTCCTCGCGGATGACGTAGCCGCCCTGCCGGCCGCCGGCCAGGCGGTCCAAGCGGAGCCGGTTCCACGCCCGGTCAGCGGTCGCTGCCAGGCCGGATGGTCGCTGCGTCACCGTCCCATCGTGCCGTACCCGACGGCTCGCTGCTGCCTCGGGCCACCGACGCGGCTGAGAGTCCGGTCTGCCGGAGTGCGGTCTGCCGGGAGGCACGCCCTCCCCCGCCGTGCTCACCCGGTCAGAAGACGGGGAGCAGCTCGGCGCCGCCGAGCAGGTCCCCGGTGTCGGCATCGACCAACAGGACGGAGTGCACCACCGGCGGCAGGTCCTGCGAGTGGACGATGACCAGTACGGGGTGTTCGCCGTCCGGTGTGAACGAGCCGAAGTCAGCGGGGACGTCGTCGCCGGTCCACTGCGCTCGTTCGCTCCCCAGGACGTCGCCCGAGGACAGCTGGACCCGCACCGCACCGACGTGCGACCCGGTCGTACCGGACCCTGCCGTCACCTGCACGCCGGTCAGGGTGATCTGGACGACCTGTTCGCCGACGTCCTCGAGGCGGACGTTCCCGCGGACCTCGCCACGGATGGGGACGAGGTCGCCGGCGATCGGCAGTGCCCGTCGCCACCACGGACCCGACGCCTGCGCGTCGTCGACGGGGAGCCCGGTCGCGGCATCGATCATCGGAGCCTCGCCGGTGGCGCCCGTGGTCGGCTCGTCCGGGATGAACCCGTGGCCGATCGAGATCCCGGCGTCGTCCGCACTCGGGGACGGGTCAGGAACCGACGCCGACTTCGTTGCACCGTCCGCAGCCGACCACTGCACGACCGCGCCGGCGGCTACCACGACGAGCAGCACCAGCCCGGCCACGAGAGGCCATCGACGTCGAGACGTCGATCGCTCCCCTCGTGGCACGGACATGACGGCTCAGCGCTTCCGGCGCTCGCGCACTCGCATGTTGACGACGATCGGCGTGCCGTCGAAGCCCCAGACCTCGCGCAGACGGCGGGTGATGAACCGGCGGTACTGCGGGTCGAGGAACGCCGAGGTGAACAGCACGAACGTCGGCGGCTGGCTCGACGCCTGCGTGGCGAACAGGATGCGGGGCTGCTTGCCGCCGCGGACCGGGTGCGGGTGCTCCTGGACCAGTTCGGCGACGAAGGCGTTGACCTTGCCCGTCGGGATGCGGGTGTCCCACGACTCGAGCGCGGTCTCGAGGGCCGGCACGAGCTTCTCGAGGTGACGGCCGGTGCGGGCGGAGATGTTCACGCGCGGGGCCCAGGCGACGTGCGCCAGGTCCTGCTCGATCTCGCGCTCCAGGTAGCGGCGACGCTCGTCGTCCAGCAGGTCCCACTTGTTGTACGCCAGGACCAGGGCACGACCGGACTCGAGGACCAGGTCGATGATGCGGAGGTCCTGCACGGACACCGGCTCGGTCACGTCGAGGACGACGACCGCGACCTCGGCCTTCTCGAGCGCGGCGGTGGTGCGGAGCGAAGCGTAGAAGTCGGCGCCCTGCTGCAGGTGGACGCGCTTCCGGATGCCGGCGGTGTCGACGAAGCGCCAGGTCTTGCCGCCGAGCTCGATCTGCTCGTCCACCGGGTCACGGGTCGTGCCCGCGAGCTCGTTGACGACGACGCGCTCTTCACCGGCGGCCTTGTTGAGCAGCGAGCTCTTGCCGACGTTCGGACGGCCGAGGATGGCGACGCGACGCGGGCCGCCGATCTCCTGCTTGGCGACCGCGGACACGTCGGGCAGCGTCGTGATGATGAGGTCGAGGAGGTCCGCGACGCCACGGCCGTGCAGTGCCGACACGGGGTGGGGCTCACCGAGGCCCAGGTTCCACAGCGCGTACGCCTCGAGGTCACGGCGCTCGTCGTCGGACTTGTTGGCGGCGACGATGACCGGGCGGTCGGTGCCGCGGAGCATCTTGACGACGTGCTCGTCGGTCGCGGTGATGCCGACCGTGACGTCGACGACGAACAGCACCGCGTCGGCGAGGTCGATCGCGACCTCGGCCTGGGCGGCAACCGAGGCGTTGATGCCCTTCGCGTCGGGCTCCCACCCGCCGGTGTCGACGATCGTGAAGCGCTTGTCGTTCCACTCGGCCTTGTAGCTGACGCGGTCGCGGGTGACACCGGGGGTGTCCTGCACGACGGCTTCGCGGCGGCCGAGGATGCGGTTCACGAGCTGCGACTTGCCGACGTTCGGACGGCCGACGATCGCGAGCACCGGCAGCGCCGGCAGGTACGCGACGCCGTCGACACCGAGCTTGCCGGCTTCGAGGAGTGCCAGGTCCTCGTCGTCCAGGTCGTAGTCCTCGAGGCCGGCGCGGAGCGCGCTTGCACGCTGGTCCGCTTCGGCGTCGTCAATGCCGGCGAGCCGCTCTCCGAGCGAGTCGTCGTACTCGGGGAAGTCGTCGTCACTTCGGTCGTCCAGCTGCGCCATGGTGGTTTCCTTGCCGGCGGCCGGTGGGCCGCGTGTTCGTGGTTCAGGTGCGGCCGTGTGGCCGGGTTGTCGTCAGTTCGTGGCCGAGCGGGCCAGGTCGACCACCGCCTGCACGGTCTGGTCGAAGTCGAGGTCGGTGGAGTCGAGGGTGGTGACGCCGTCGGCGGCGTTCATGAAGTCGACGACCTTCGCGTCCGCAGCGTCCCGACGGGCCAGGGCGGCCGAGGTCTCTTCGGCCGACTGCGTCGTGACCTCCGCCGACCGACGTGCCATCCTAACGGATTCGTCGGCGGTCAACAGGATCCGGACTTCGGCGTCCGGAGCGACCACCGTCGTGATGTCGCGTCCTTCGGTGATGATGCCCTGTCCGTCTGCCATCCGCATCACCTTGCGGAAGAGCGACACGAGCTTCGCGCGGACCTCCGGCAGCTTCGCGATGTGCGCCACGGCCGCGGTGACCTCCGGCGTCCGGATGGCGTCGGTGACGTCGACACCGCCGACGCGGACGAAGTAGTCGTCGGGGTCGGTGCCGATCGCGTAGTCGAAGGAGTCGAAGGCCGCGACCACCGCGACCGGGTCGTCCAGGTCGACGCCCTGCTGCAGCGCGTGCCAGGCGAGCGCGCGGTAGGCGGCGCCGGTGTCCTGGTAGCCGAAGCCGAGCGCACGGGCCGCCGCGCGGGACACGCTGGACTTGCCGCTGCCGGCAGGGCCGTCCACGGCGATGACGAACTTCGCCACGAACGCTCCGGCGGGCAGGCCGGCGGGCATCGGGTCGCGGGTCGAACCGAGCTCGCCCGCACCCTGCCCGTCAGGACCGCCGGTGACGTCGCCGCCGCCGAGGGGCCCGGGCTGGTCCGTCGGGCTCGGCAGTCCGGAGTCGGGGGCGTCCGGGCCGCCGGTGACGCCGGACTCGAGCGTGGTGTCGTTGTCGTTCAGGCCCATGCTGCTGCGATCCTCCATCCGCGACCCTCGAGTTCCTCGACGAGTCGCTGTTCGTGCTCCGGGACGACCGACACCTCGACGATGCCGATCTGCGCCCGGGGCGAGTGCTCGAGGCGCAGGTCCTCGAGGTTGATGCCGAGTTCCCCGATGGTGGTGAGGAGTTCGGCGAACTGCCCGGGTCGGTCGTCGATGAGGACGACGACCTGGGCGAACCGTGCGGTGGACCCGTGCTTGCCGGGCAGCCGTTCGACCCCGCGGTTGCCCGAGGCCATGGTCTCGGCGATCGCCCGAGGCGACCCGGCTGCGGCTGGGTCGGCGAGCGCGATGAGCACCCGGTCGAGTTCGTCGCGGAGGTCGGCGAGCACCGGCCGGATGTGCTCGGCGTTGGCTCCGATGATCTGCACCCACAGCCCGGGGTCGCTCGCGGCGATGCGCGTGACGTCTCGGACGCCGCCGCCCGCCAGACCGAGCGCTTCGCCGGGGGCGTCCCGCAGGCGCGAGGCCATCAGCGTCGCCACCAGCTGGGGCGCGTGCGACACCACGGCGACGGCCCGGTCGTGCGACTCGGGGTCCATCGGGACGACGGTCGCGCCGAGGTCGAGTGCCAGGTGCTCGACCACGGCTGCGCGCTGGTGGCTGATGTCGTCGTGTCCGGCGATGACCCAGGGGCGACCGATGAACAGGTCGGCGCGGGCGGCGGTCGGACCGCTGCGTTCGCGGCCCGCCATCGGGTGCGAGCCGATGTACCGGGAGACGTCCGCTCCGGCGGCGCGGAGTCGGTCGAGCGGCCCGGACTTGACGCTCGCGACGTCGGTGACGACGGCGTCCGGGTGCGCGCGGAGTTCGCGTTCCACGACGGTCGCGGTGACGTCCGGCGGCACGGCGACCACGATGAGTTCGGGGTCGTCACCCGCTGCCGGGAGTCGTCCGGCGCCGTAGTCGACGGCGAGCGCCAGCGCGGCCGGGGAGACGTCGTCGAGGACGACGTCCACGCCCTTGTCGCGCAGCGCCAGTCCGATGGAGGCGCCGAGCAGTCCGGCCCCGACGATCCGCACCGGCCCGCGGACGCGCCGGTCGGTCTCGGCGCGCGACAGGCGGCTGTCGGTCGCGGTCGTGCTGGCGTCGGTCACCGGGCAAGCCTATCGAGCGCGGGTGCCGGGCAGCAGGACGGCGCCGGGCCTGTGGAGAAGTCCCCACCGGTCCCGGCGCCGTCCGTGTCGCTGTCGGTCCGCGACGGTCAGTCGGTGCTCTCCGCGTCGTCGTCCCCGGTGCGGGTGTCCGCGGTCCGGGCGATGCCGAGCAGCTTGCCGAGTTCGACCGTGGTCAGCTCGCGCACCTCCCCCGGCGCCAGGCTGCCGAGCTGCAGCGGTCCGAACGACCGGCGGACGAGCTCGAGCACCGGGTGTCCGACGGCTTCGAGCATGCGGCGGACGATGCGGTTGCGGCCGGAGTGCAGCGTGATCTCGACGAGCGACTCCCCGCGCGAGGACTCGAGCAGCCGTGCCTTGTCGGCGGCGATCTGGCCGTCCTCCAGCTCGATGCCGTCGAGCAGCAGCTGCAGCGTGGAGGGGACCATGTTGCCGTCGACCTTCGCGACGTAGGTCTTCGTCACGCCGAAGGACGGGTGTGCCAGGACGTGGGCGAGCCCGCCGTCGTTGGTCAGGATGAGCAGCCCGGCGGTGTCGAAGTCGAGACGGCCGACGTTGAACAGCCGCTCCTCGAACTGGTCGACGAACTGTGACAGGTCGGGACGGTCGTGCTCGTCCTGCATGCTCGACACCACACCGGTCGGCTTGTTGAGCACGACGTACCGCCGAGAGGTGTCGGTCTGCACCGGCACACCGTCGACCGCGACCTCGTCGGTGTCCGGGTCGACGCGGCGTCCGAGCATGTCGGCGACCTCGCCGTTCACCGTGACGCGGCCCTCAGAGATCAGGTTCTCGGCGACCCGTCGGCTCGCCACACCCGCAGCGGCGATCACCTTCTGCAGGCGCTCACCGCCTTCCTGGAGGTCCGGCTCGCCCCCGTCGGTCGCCGTCCCGTCCGCCGGGTCCCAGTCGGGGATGATCGGGCGTTCGGGCGTGCCTTCGGCGGGGCGACCGGCGTCGTCGCGCTCCCCGGCCGGGAGCGGCGTGGTCCTCTTGCGCGCCGGGTCGTTGCGGGGGCTCGTCGTGCCACCGACGTAGCGGCGGCCGTTGTGCCACACGCTGCTCGGGGCGCCGTCCGGGCTCCGGCGGTCCTCGCGGCGGGGGTCGCTGCGACGCTCGGCTCCACGGTCGTCCGGGCGGCGGGAGGCCCCGCGGTCGTCACGCCCGCGGTACCCGCCGCGCTGCTCGTCACGGCCACCTCGGTCGTCACGAGCACCACGGGAGTCGCGTCCCTGGTACCCGCCACGCTGCTCGTCACGGCCACCTCGGTCGTCGCGAGCACCACGGGGATCGCGTCCCTGGTACCCGCCACGGTCGTCGCGTCCGCCGGTGCGGCGGTCGCCGGAGTCGTCGCGGCGCACGAATCGGCCGCGGTCGTCGTCACGGCTCACGAAGCCACCGCGGTCGTCGCTGCGTCGGTCGGCGCCGCGCGTGTCACGGTCCGGACGTCCGCGGTACCCACCACTGGTGCGGTCGTCGTTGCCGCGGTACCCGGCGGAGGGACGGTCGTCCCGCCCGCGGTACCCACCGCTGGCGCGGTCGTCGCCACCGCGGTACCCACGGTCACCCGTGCCGCGCTCGTCGCGGCCACGGTAGCCACCGGTCGGCCGATCTGCGCCACGTTCGTCGCGGCCGCGGAACCCGCCGGTCGGGCGGTCCCCACCACGCTCGTCACGTCCACGGAACCCGCCGGAGGAACGGTCGTCACGACCGCGGTACCCGCCACTGCTCCGGTCGTCGCCGCCACGGAACCCTCCGGTCGGACGGTCCCCACCACGCTCGTCACGCCCGCGGAACCCACCCGTCGGACGGTCCCCACCACGCTCGTCACGCCCGCGGAACCCACCCGTCGGACGGTCCCCACCACGCTCGTCACGCCCGCGGAACCCCCCACGGTCGCCGCCGCCGGCCCGGTCATCGCGCCCGCGGTACCCCCCGGAGGAACGGTCGTCCCCGCCGCGGTACCCGCCACGGTCGCCGCCCGCGGCCCGGTCGTCGCGTCCGCGGTACCCGCCGGAGCCGGCCCCGTCGCGTCCGCGGGGTGCGTCGTCACGGCGACCCGAGCCTCCCGGCCGGTCACCGCCCGGGCGACCCCCGCCGCGGCGGTCGTCGTCTCGTCGTGCACGGTCGTTCTGGTCAAACCCGGCCATCGGGGATCCCTTCGGTCTGCCCGAAACCGTCCGCGCCGTCCTCCAGGAGGGGCGAGATGAGCGGAAGCTCGTCGAGCGAGTTGATGCCGAGCTGCTGGAGCAGCAGCTCGGAGGTGACGTAGTTGATGGCGCCGGTCTCGGAGTCGGTGAACGACTCCTCGATGAGGCCGCGCGCGACGAGCGTCCGGACCACGCCGTCGACGTTGACGGCCCGGATCGCGGCGATCTGGGAGCGGGTGATCGGCTGCTTGTAGGCGACCACGGCGAGGGTCTCGAGCGCCGCCTGGGACAACCGGGCGGGGCGCTCGGCCTCGACGAACTGCTCGACGACGGCGTCGAGTTCGGCGCGGACGTAGAACCGCCAACCACCGCCGACCTCGCGGAGCTCGAAGCCGCGGCGGACCGTCCCCTCGACGCCGTCGAAGTCCGCGACGAGGCGGTCGACAGCCTGTCGGACGACGGGCACCGGCGCGCCGACGGCGGCGGCGAGCGCGACGAGGGACTGCGGCTGGTCGGCGATCATCAGGATGGCTTCGAGCTGCCGGTCGACCGGCGCCGCGACGGGCGGCACGTCGACGGGCGAGGTGTCAGGTGAGCGCTCCGCGGCCGCGGCACGGATTTCCGACTCGAGGGCGCGGGCGTCCTCGATCTCGTCCGCACCGCCCGGCTCGGCTGATCCTCCGGCGCGCGACCGAGCGCCGTGCGCGTGCACGTCATCCGTCATAGTCGGCTCCCAGGTTCGCGAGGCTCTCGTCCGTCCAGTCGAGCGCGGTCCACCGGAGGACGAGTTCCCCGAGCGGTTCGAGTTGTTCGAACGAGATGGAGGCGTTCCGGTACAGCTCCAGGATCGCGAGGAAACGAGCCACCACGATACCCGCCTGGTCGACCCCGGCGATGAGTTCGCGGAACGTGACGTCCGGCGACCCCTCGTCGGCGCGGGTGCGGAGGACCGACACCACGATGGCGGCCTGCTCCCGGATGCTCACCGCGGGGGCGTGCAGGTGGTCGAGGCCGACGGTCGGGATCTCGCGCGGTGCGAAGGCCAGCGCCGCCATCGCCGCGAAGTCCTGCACGGACAGGGTCCACACCAGCTCGGGCGTCCGAGCACGGAACCGTTCCTCGAGCCGGACGCTCCGCACGTGTCGTCGCGACTCAGCGCCCCAGCGGTCACCGAACCACTCCGCGGCCTGCTTGAACGCCCGGTACTGCAGCAGTCGGGCGAACAGCAGGTCGCGGGCTTCGAGCAGGGCCACGTCCTCGGCGTCGACGAGTTCGCCCTGCGGCAGCAGCCCGACGATCTTCAGGTCGAGCAGCGTCGCGGCGACGACCAGGAACTCGCTCGCCTCGTCGAGTTCGTCGCTCGACTCGGCCTGCCGGACGTACGCGATGAACTCGCCCGTGACGGCACTCAGGGCGACCTCGGTGATGTCGAGCTCGTGCTTCGTGATGAGCGACAGCAGCAGGTCGAACGGCCCGTCGAAGTTGCTGAGGCGCACCCGGAACCCGGGTGCGGTCGTGGTGCCGACCGGCGCGTCGGTCGCGCTCTCGGCGTGTCCGGCTGCGTCGGACGGGAGGCTCGTGGCCGGGTCCTCAGGCGACGGCGCCACGCTGGACGAGCTCTCGGGCCAGCTGCCGGTAGGCATGGGCCGCAGCGTGGTCCGGAGCCGTCTGCGTGATCGGTCGCGCCGAGACGGTCGCGTCCGGGAACTTCACGGTGCGCCCGATGACGGTGTCGAGGACGCTGTCGCCGAACGTCTCGACGACACGCTCCATGACCTCGCGCGAGTGCAGCGTCCGCGAGTCGTACATCGTCGGGAGGATGCCGTCGAGCACCAGCGCCGGGTTCAGCCGGTCGCGCACCTTGTCGATCGTCTCGATGAGCAGCGCGACACCGCGCAGCGCGAAGAACTCGCACTCGAGCGGGATGAGCACGCCGTGCGCCGCGGTGAGCGCGTTCACGGTGAGCAGCCCGAGGGACGGCTGGCAATCGATGAGGATGACGTCGTAGTCGTTCGACACCTTCCGCAGGACGCTCGCCAGGATCTGCTCGCGGGCGACCTCGTTGACCAGGTGCACCTCGGCCGCGGACAGGTCGATGTTCGCCGGGATGACGTCGAGCAGCGGCACGTTCGTCGGCTGGATGACCTGGTTCGGGTCCTTCACGGCACCCATCAGCAGGTCGTAGACCGTCGGGATGTCGTGCGTCCGGACACCGAGACCGGCGGACAGGGCGCCCTGCGGGTCGAAGTCGACCGCCAGGACACGGCGGCCGTACTCGGCGAGCGCGGCACCGAGGTTGATGGCGGTGGTGGTCTTGCCGACCCCGCCCTTCTGGTTGCACAGGGAGATGATGCGGGCGGGACCGTGGCCGTCCAGCTCTTCCGGCACGGGGAACGACCGCACGGGCCGACCGGTCGGACCCGTGACGATGTCGCCGGTACCGGAGGCTGTCGTCGGGATGCTGCTCACCGGGCCATCGTACCGGCGCAGTCGCGCCGGACCGGGCCGCACCGCCGGGCGGTGGCCGACGAGGCGGACGGGCCACGGGCCTCCCGGCCGTCGGAGAGCCGGCATCAGGCGGCGCGGAGGGCGACGCGCATGCTGTCGACGCGTTCCGCGATGACCGGATCGGTGGCCCACCGCTGCTGCAGGCGCCCGACGAGGTCGGTGATCTGTTCGCGGTCGAGGCCGGCGATGAGTCGGAGGCCGACCGTCAACTCGGGCCCGGCGAACCGCGACAGCGGGTCCCCCGGCGACAGCTCGACGCGGACCACGGCCGGCTCGGTCTCGATCGTGCCGGCGAAGGCCTGCGCGACCTCCGGGTCCTCGGAGCACGGCGTCCACGGGAGGTCCTGTCCGAGCGCCCACACCGCGGGGCGGCGGAGCACGAACTCCGTCGCTGCCGTCGGGTCGAGCACGACGAGCTGCGTGTCCTCGCTCGCGGCGGCCATCGCGACCCGGCGCGACTCGACCGGTATGGGTCGGGCGTCCACGTCCCAGGCGCGCATCGCCTCGACCGAGGTGAACGCCGGCATCACCGCACGACCGTCGGGGCCCGCGACCGTGACGATCGAGAGCTCCTGGGTCTTGTCGACGATGCGGCCGTCCGGCGTCTCGCCGACGTCACCGGCCTCGGCGACGAGCGGGATGAGCAGCCGTGCGGTGCGGAGGGCGTCGACGACCGCGCCGTGCGGGCCTCCGGACGCGACCGCGGTGATCGCGGCGACGACGGCGGGATCGGCCAGGCCGTCGTCCTCGGTGAAGGTCGTGTCGTGCGCGTCGAACGTGCGGCCGGCCCACGGGTTGCCGGCGGAGTCGCCAGCGTGGTCGTGCGCCGCCTGCTGGTCTGCTGCCTGCCGGTCTGCTGCCTGCTCGTCTGGGTCAGGGCCGGCACCCCGACCGTTCGAGATGCCCGCCACGGGACTACTCCGACGCGATGTCGAGTGCGGCCGGCAGCGTGAACGCGCCCGTGTACAGGGCCTTGCCGATGATCGCGCCCTCGAGCCCGTGCGGCACGAGCGTACGAAGCGCGCGGAGGTCGTCGAGCGTCGAGATGCCACCCGAGGCCACCACGGGCTGGTCGGTGCGGTCGCAGACCTGGCGGAGCAGGTCGACGTTCGGACCCTGCAGGGTGCCGTCCTTCGTCACGTCGGTGACCACGTACCGGGCACATCCGGCGTCCTCGAGCCGGTCGAGCACCTCCCAGAGGTCCCCGCCGTCCTCGGTCCACCCGCGGGCGGCCAGGGTGGTCCCGCGGACGTCGAGCCCGACGGCGATCTGCTCGCCGTACTGCCCGATCACACGGGCCGCCCAGTCCGGGTTCTCCAGCGCGGCGGTACCGAGGTTGACCCGGGCCGCACCGGTCGCCAGAGCGGCCTCGAGCGACGCGTCGTCGCGGATGCCGCCGGAGAGCTCGACGGACACGCCCTCGACCTCCCGGATGGCGTGGGCGATGACCCGTCGGTTGTCACCCCGGCCGAACGCGGCGTCGAGGTCCACGAGGTGGATCCACTCGGCACCCTGGTCCCGCCAGGTGCGCGCGGCAGCGACCGGGTCGCCGTACCCCGTCTCGCTGCCGGCTTCGCCCTGGGTGAGGCGCACCGCCTGGCCGTCGACGACGTCGACCGCGGGCAGGAGGACGAGGGGCTGGGTGGTGGAGAGCTCGGTCATGGTCCCGTCGGGATCGGGGGTCACAGCGACGAGACCCAGTTGCGGAGGAGGCGGATGCCCGGCTCGCCGGACTTCTCCGGGTGGAACTGCGTGGCGCTCAACGGGCCGTTCTCGACGGCGGCGACGAAGCGCTCCCCGTGCTCGGCCCACGTCAGCTTCGGGGCGCGGAACGGACCGTAGGCGTCGAGCGGGAAGTCGGTGACCCCGTAGGAGTGCACGAAGTAGAACCGCTCGTCGCGGAGGCCGTCGAAGAGCACCGAGTCCTCGGGCGCCTGGACCGTGTTCCATCCCATGTGCGGCAGGACGTCGGCCTTGATCGGCTCGACGACACCCGGCCACTGTCCGAGGCCCTCGACATCGGCACCGCGCTCCACGCCACGGGCGAAGAGCACCTGCATGCCCACGCAGATGCCGAGCACGGGACGGCCACCGGCCAGGCGGTGGTCGACGATCTCGCCGCCGCGCACCCCTTCGAGCTGATCGACGACCGCGGCGAACGCGCCGACCCCGGGAACGAGCAGACCGTCGGCCGCCAGGGCCGTCTGCTTGTCGTTCGACAGGGTGACGTCGGCCCCGGCACGTTCGAGTGCCTTCGCCGCCGAGTGGACGTTGCCGGAGCCGTAGTCGAGGACGACGACGTTCGGGCGGGTGGTGCTCACAGCGTGCCCTTCGTGGACGGGATGCCGTCGACGCGCGGGTCGAGTTCGACGGCGCGGCGCATCGCGCGGGCGAAGGCCTTGAACTCGGCCTCCGCGATGTGGTGGGGGTCGCGGCCGTCGAGGACGCGGAGGTGGACCGTGATGCCCGCGTTCATCGTGATCGCCTCGAACACGTGCCGGACCATCGACCCGGTGAAGTGTCCGCCGATCCGGTGGAACTCGAAGCCGGCGGGCTCTCCGGTGTGCACGAGGTACGGACGACCGGACACGTCGACGACGGCCTGGGCGAGTGCCTCGTCGAGCGGCACGAGGGCGTCGCCGTAACGGCCGATGCCCGCGCGGTCACCGAGGGCCTGACGGAGCGCCTGGCCCAGGACGATGCCGGTGTCCTCCACCGTGTGGTGCACGTCGATGTCCGTGTCGCCCGAACTCTGCACGCGCAGGTCGATCAGCGAGTGCTTGCTGAAGGCGGTGAGCATGTGGTCGAAGAACGGCACGCTCGTCGAGATCTCGGACGTGCCGGTGCCGTCGAGGTCGAGCGACAGGGAGACGGTCGACTCACTCGTCGAGCGGGTGATCTCGGCGGTGCGCGCGGTCATGCTGCAACCCTAACGGGCGGCTGCTCGGCGGCGACCTCGCGCATGGCGTCGAGGAACGCGGTGGTCTCCTCAGCCGTGCCGGCGCTGACACGCAGGTGGTTCGGGATGCCGAGGTCACGCACGATCACGTCCCGCTCCAGCAGGGACTCGAACGCAGCACGCGGGTCGGCGACGCCGCCGAACAGGACGAAGTTCGACCACGTCTCGTGCGGCTGGTACCCCATGGCCCGCAGCTCCGTCACCATCCGGTCGCGCTGCCCGCGGATGTCGTCCACCATGCGGAGCATCTCCGGGGCGTGACGGAGGGCGGCGACCGCGGCGGCCTGTGTCAATGCGGACAGGTGGTACGGCAGGCGAACCAGGCGCAGGGCGTCGATCACGGCCGGGTCGGCGGCGAGGTACCCGACCCGGGCGCCCGCGAACGCGAAGGCCTTGCTCATGGTCCGCGAGACGACCAGGCGCGGGCGTCCGGGCAGCAGTGTGAGGGCCGTCGGCTGGCCGGCGGGCATGAACTCGGCGTAGGCCTCGTCGACCATCACGATGCCGTCGGTGGCCTCGTAGACGGCTTCGACGGTCGCGAGGGCGAGGGGCGTGCCCGTCGGGTTGTTCGGCCCGCAGAGGAACACGAGGTCGGGCTGGTGCGCACGCACCGCGGCGACCGCGGTCTCGGGAGAGATGCGGAACTCGGCGTCCCGCTCGGCCGCGATCCATCGACTGCCCGTGCTCGAGGCGATGATCGAGTGCATCGAGTAGGTGGGCGGGAACCCGAGCACGCTGCGCCCCGGACCGCCGAACGCCTGGAGCAGCTGTTGGATGACCTCGTTCGAGCCGTTCGCCGCCCAGATCGACTCGGCGCCCAGGCCGTGTCCGAGGTACCCGGCGAGGGACTCCCGCAACTCGGTGAACTCGCGGTCCGGGTAGCGGTTGACGGTCGCCAGCGCCTGACGGATCGATGCGACGATGTCGTCGGCCACGTCCTGCGGCACCGGATGCGTGTTCTCGTTGACGTTGAGTTGCACGCGGACGTGCTTCTGCGGGGCGCCGTAGGGGCTCTGCCCGCGGAGGTCGTCTCGGATGGGGAGGTCTTCGAGCGTGGTTGCCACCGATCCATCGTAGGCCGCACTGCCCGCATGCTGACCGGCCGTCCGGACGGTCACGCCACGGGCGAACGCCCGCGGAATGCCCGACCCCTCAGTACCGGGTCAGTGCTCGTACTGCGTGGGGATCGAGATCTCTTGCCCGGCCTGCACGGCGGACCCGTTCAGGGCGTTGAGGCTCACGACGTCCTGGATGAAGTCACGGGGGTCGGAGTTCGGCGCGGTGTCCTCGGCGACCTGCCACAGCGTCTCGCCGGGCTGGATCGTCACGGTGTCGAAGTGCACGTTCGCCGCACGGTCACCGGCCGAGGCCTGGCCGCCGTTCAACATCGCGATGCCCACGCAGAGCAGGACGGGGACAGCCGCGAGGGTGGTGAAGACCACTCGCCCGCGACGGGTGAGACGGAGGCGCGTGTGCGCGACGGGTGCTGCGGTGTGCTGCACGTCCGCGATGGCGTTGGTGCTCATGTCGTTGCCTTCCTGCTTGCCTTGGTGTCGGTCGACCGTCGTGGCCGTCCGAAGCCGTGTACCGAACATACGTTCGACTCGGAGGATGCACAACCCCTCGGGAGGGATTCGTGGGGGTTTTTCTTGCGACACGCTCGAACAGGTGTTTGTCCGACATGTCACGGTCGGATACTGTTTCGATCGACTGGAGCAAGTCTCGCCGGGACCACTGACATTCCCGCGAGGCCGGTTCCACTCCGGACGAAGGGCGAGACGTGGCGGACGAACTGCGCGGACAGAAACCGTTGACGGCGAAGCAGCAGTCGATCCTCGACGCGATCCGAGCGTCGATCGCGAGCCGGGGCTACCCGCCGAGCATGCGCGAGATCGGCGACGCAGCCGGCCTGTCCTCACTGTCCAGCGTGTCCCACCAGCTCGGGCAACTCGAGCTCGGCGGCTGGATCCGCCGAGACCCCAACCGCCCCCGCGCGCTCGAGGTCCTGGTCGACGAGCCGACCCCCGACTCCGACGGCCCCGACGTCGACGCCACGACCCTCGTCCCCCTGGTCGGACGCATCGCCGCGGGTGTCCCGATCACCGCTGAGCAGCACGTCGACGAGATCATCCCGCTTCCCCGTCAGCTGGTCGGTACGGGTGACCTCTTCATGCTCAAGGTCGTCGGCGAGTCGATGATCGACGCCGCGATCTGCGACGGCGACTGGGTCGTGGTCCGGTCGCAGCAGACGGCCGAGAACGGCGACGTCGTCGCCGCGATGCTCGACGAGGAAGCCACGGTCAAGGTCTTCCGGCAGCGCGACGGCCACACCTGGCTGCTCCCCCGCAACACCGCGTTCGAACCGATCCTCGGCGACGCGGCGACGGTCCTCGGCAAGGTGGTGGCGGTCCTCCGCTCCCTCTGACCCCGCAACACGCAACGAGGGCGGCTCCTCGCAAAGGGATCACGTTGCGGGGAGCCGCCCTCGTTGCGTTCTGCGGATCGCGTCCGGCCGGCAGCGCGAACGACGGGAGGCGCGGTGCCAGCCGGCACCGCGCCTCCCGTCGGACCAGCCGTCAGGCGGACGGCGTGGGCGCGACCACGTACGGGTCGAGCTCGGCGACCTCGCGCTGGAAGACCCGCACCCGCAGGCGTGTGCCTTCCTCGACGTAGTCGAGCGACTCGACCGCGCCGGAGTCGTGCAGCTGCGACACCAGGTCTCCGCGCGAGAACGGCAGGACCACGGTCAGTTCGACGTCGGGTTCCGGCAGCCGTTCCTCGATGGCGTCGAGGAGCTCCGGGATGCCCTCGCCCGTGCGGGCGGAGACGAACACGGCGTCCGGCGCGAGCCCGAGGAGCAGCATCCGCTGCGTGTCGTCGACCAGGTCGGACTTGTTGAAGACGACGACCTCGGGGACGTCGCGGGCGCCGACGTCGCCGATGACCTCGCGGACCGTGGCCAGCTGTGCCGCCGGGTCCGGGTGCGAGCCGTCGACCACGTGCACGATGACGTCGGCGTCGCCGACCTCTTCGAGGGTGGAGCGGAACGCCTCGACCAGCTGGTGCGGCAGGTTGCGGACGAACCCGACGGTGTCGGTGAACGTGAACTCGCGACCCTTCGCGGTACTCGTTCTGCGGACCGTCGAGTCCAGCGTCGCGAACAACTGGTTCTGCACCAGCACTCCAGCGCTCGTCAGGCGGTTGAGCAGCGACGACTTGCCGGCGTTCGTGTAGCCGGCGATCGCTACGCTGGGGACCTCGTTGCGGTTCCGCTCGGCACGCTTGGCCTCGCGGGCGGGGGTGAAGCCGGCGATCTGCCGACGGAGCTTCGCCATCCGGGTGTGGATCTTGCGGCGGTCGAGCTCCATCTTCGTCTCACCCGGGCCACGGGAACCCATGCCCGCACCGCCGGAGACCTGACCACCAGCCTGTCGGGACATCGACTCACCCCAACCACGCAGACGCGGCAGCAGGTACTGGAGCTGCGCGAGCTCGACCTGCGCCTTGCCCTCCCGCGTGGAGGCGTGCTGGCTGAAGATGTCGAGGATCACGGCCGTGCGGTCGATGACCTTGACCTTGACGACGTCCTCGAGTGCACGGCGCTGTGAGGGCGCGAGCTCGGTGTCGGCGATCACCGTGTCCGCCCCGGTGGCCTTGACGACCATCGCCAGCTCCTGGGCCTTGCCCTTGCCGAGGTAGGTCGCGGGGTCCGGGTTCGGACGGCGCTGCAGGAGCCCGTCGAGCACCACGGCGCCGGCGGTCTCGGCGAGGGCCGACAGCTCGCGGAGGGAGTTCTCGGCGTCCGAGGCGTCGCCCTGCGCGTACACGCCGATCAGGACGACCCGCTCGAGTCGGAGCTGCCGGTACTCGACCTCGGTGACGTCCTCGAGCTCGGTGGAGAGACCGCCGACCCGGCGGAGCGCCGCGCGGTCGTCACGGTCGTACTGTTCGCCGTCGCCGTCCCAGCCCTGCTCGTCGACCGAGCGGGTCTGGATCGCCTGTGCCGGCGCGAAGATGGAGGAGGCGGCGCGCTTGTCGGCGTTGCGCAGCACTCGCTCGACGACACCGTCTGCGCTGTCGTCGTGGATGGTCTGTTCGTCCTGCTGATGGGTATCCGTCATGCTGTCCACAGGCTACCTCCGGACGTCTCAGGACACACGGGGTTCCCGGTACGGTTCTTCCATGGCGAACGACCACTACTTCTCGGCCACCCCGGAGAGCGCGGCGCGACCGCGGCAGATCCGGGTGACCCTCGCCGGTCGGACGCTCGAGCTCACCACCGCGGCGGGTGTCTTCAGCCCCGACGGCGTCGATCGCGGCACGAGCGTGCTGCTGCAGAACGTCCCCGCTCCCGCGCCGGACGGGAACCTGCTCGACGTCGGCTGCGGCTGGGGGCCGCTGGCGATCACGATGGCGCTGCAGTCCCCGGACGCCCACGTGTGGGGCGTCGACGTCAACGAGCGCGTGCTCGACCTGGCCCGGACCAACGCGGCCGCCGCCGGTGCGGAGAACGTCGCGGTCGGACTGCCCGCGGAGATCCCCGCTGACACGACGTTCGCCACGATCTGGTCCAACCCACCGATCCGGGTCGGCAAGGACGAACTGCACGACATCCTCCGCACCTGGATCCCGCGGCTCGCGGTCGGCGGCGACGCCTGGCTGGTCGTCTCGAAGGACCTCGGGGGCGACTCCCTGCAACGCTGGTTGCAGCAGATGCTGGGGGACGGCTTCACCGTCGTGCGGGCGACGACCGACAAGGGCTTCCGCGTCATCCGGGTGCACCGCACAGCCTGACGAGCGCGCTCGCGCGGTCATCCGGGAAGCGCGGTCAGGCTGGAGTGCGCGGTCATGGCATGGAGACGCGGGCTGCTCAGCCTGGAGGCACGGATCGCCGCACCGACGTCCGCCCGGTGATCCGGGCCTCCCGTCCGACGGCACCGTCACCCTCACCCTCACCCTCACCCTCACCGGGAGCGGCGCACCCGCTCAGACCGTCAGGTCTCCGGAGAACACGAGCTCGGCCGGACCGGCGAGCGAGACGTGTTCGCCGTCCTCGGTCGCCGTCATGCGCACGGTGAGCACGCCACCCGGCACGCGGACGCGCCAGGTGTTCGGTGCCGAGGCTCCAGCCCAGTGCCGGGTGGCGAGGGCGGCCGCCACCGCGCCGGTGCCGCAGGACAGTGTCTCGCCACTGCCCCGCTCGTGCACGCGCATCGTGATCTCGCCGACGCCGTCGGTGACGAGCGGGTCACCGGGCAGGACGAACTCGACGTTGGCACCGGTGGCCGGTGCCGGGTCGAGGACCGGGATGTAGGTGAGGTCGATGCCCGCGAGCTCCGCTTCGCTGGCCACCGCGACGACGACGTGCGGGTTGCCGACGTCGATGCCCAGACCGGGACGCGCGTTGTCCAGGTCCTTCGCCCGGACGAGGACGTCGTCCGCTCCCCCGCCGTCGATGCCGAGTCCCCAGCGCCCGAGGTCCGCGGCGAACCCGTTCGTGGAGCGCTGGATGTCGACGACGCCCTTCCGGCTGCCGACCGTCAGCGTCCGCCCGGGCTCGAGGTCGACGAGCCCCGCCTCGGTCAGGTACCGGGCGAAGACGCGGATGCCGTTGCCGCACATCTCCGCGACCGAGCCGTCGGCGTTGTGGTAGTCCATGAACCAGGTCGCATCGGGGTCCTCGTCGAGGATGGCCCGTCCTTCCGGGATCGCGTCGGAGCGCACGGCACGGATGACGCCGTCGGCGCCGACCCCGAACCGACGGTCGGCGATCGCGCGGATCCGGTCGGGGGTCAGGTCGACCGTGGCGTCGGGGTCGGCGAACAGGACGAAGTCGTTGCCGGTCCCGTGGCCCTTGGTGAAGTGCAGCTCGGTCACGGGACGATCCTACGGGCCAGGTCGGACAGCTCCGCCGTGCCGGCCCCGGTGACGTCGAGCGTGCTGACGTGCGTCGTGTCACCGTCGGCGTAGCGCTTGAACCAGGAGACCTGCCGACGGGCGTACTTGCGCGTGGCGATGCTCGTGGCCTCGACGGCCTCCTCGGTGCTCGCCTCGCCGCGGAGGACCTGCAGCGCCTGCGCGTAGCCGATCGCGGCACGGGCCGTCGGGCCCTGCTCGAGCCCCTCGTCGCGGAGGCGCGCGACCTCGTCGACGAGCCCGTCGGCGAACATCCGCTCGGCCCGCACGCGCAGGGCGTCGACGAGCTGCTCACGGTCGCGACGCAGGTGCAGGACCTGCGCGGGTCGCCAGGACCGCGGGGCGGACGGGAGGCTCGGCGTGACACGGTCTGACCGGCTCGCGATCTCGACGGCGCGGACCAGACGACGCGGGTTCCGCGCGTCGATGACGGCGGCGGCCTCGGGGTCGAGCGCGCGGAGCCGCTCGAGCAGGACGTTCGGGCCGAGTTCGCGGTGCTCGCGCTCCAGTTGCTCGCGGAGGACCGGGTCGGTGCCCGGGAACGCGAGGTCGAACAGCACCGCCGAGACGTACAGCCCGCTGCCGCCGACGAGGACCGCGACCCCGCCGTCCGCCGTGATGTCCGCGATGACGGCTCGGGCGTCGCGCTGGTACGCGGCGACGCTCGCCTCGTCGGTCACTCGGAGGACGTCGAACAGGTGGTGCGGGATGCCACGCCGTTCGGACTCCGGGACCTTCGCCGTCCCGATGTCCATGCCGCGGTAGAGCTGCATGGCGTCCGCGTTGACGATCTCCGCCCGTCGGCCCTGCGCCCGGTGCCGCTCGGCGATGTCGAGGGCGAGTTCGGACTTGCCGGTGCCGGTCGCCCCGACGACGGCGACGACGGCGATCAGGTCAGCGGCCGACACGGAGCGTGGGGAGGCCGAGCGACACCGGGCGGGCGCCCTCGCCGGGCACGGTCGGGGTCGGGACGCCGCAGGACTCGGCCTGCGCGGTGTCCCAGGCGTCGCCGGCCCGGGTGCGACGGATGCGCAACGGAGCGTCGGAATCCGCGAGGAGGAAGTGGGGTGCCGACCTGGTGATGTCCACCGAGACCACGTCGCCGGGCCGCGGGACCTCGGAGCCGGTCGGGACGGCGAAGTGCACCAGGCGGGAGTCCTCCGCGCGGCCGGAGAGCCGGCGCGTGGCGTCGTCCTTCTTGCCTTCACCCGTGGCGACCAGGACCTCGACCGTGCGACCCACCTGCGCGGCGTTCTCCTCGGCGGTGATGCGCTCCTGCAGCGCGATGAGTCGCTCGTACCGTTCCTGCACGACCTGCTTCGGCAGTTGCTCGTCCATCGTCGCGGCCGGGGTGCCAGGACGGATCGAGTACTGGAACGTGAACGCCGTCGCGAAGCGGGCCTGTTCGACGACCCGGAGTGTGTCCTGGAAGTCGGCTTCGGTCTCGCCGGGGAAGCCGACGATGACGTCCGTGGAGATCGCCGCGTGCGGGATGGCGGCACGCACCCGGTCGAGGATCCCGAGGAACCGCTCGCTGCGGTAGCTGCGACGCATGGCCTTGAGCACCCGGTCGGACCCGGACTGCAGCGGCATGTGCAGCTGCGGCATCACGTTCGGCGTCTCGGCCATCGCGGCGATGACGTCGTCCGTGAACGCGGCGGGGTGGGGGCTCGTGAAGCGGACGCGTTCCAGACCGGCGATCTGCCCGGTGGCGCGGAGGAGCTTGCCGAATGCCTGGCGGTCGCCGAACTCGACGCCGTAGGAGTTCACGTTCTGGCCGAGCAGGGTGACCTCGATCGCCCCGTCGTCGACGAGCGCCTGGATCTCGGCGAGGACGTCGCCGGGACGGCGGTCCTTCTCCTTGCCACGCAGGGAGGGCACGATGCAGAACGTGCAGGTGTTGTTGCAGCCGACGGAGATCGACACCCAGCCGCTGGAGGTCGACTCCCGCTTGGTGGGGAGCGTCGACGGGAAGACCTCGAGCGACTCGAGGATCTCGAGCTGCGCCTCGCCGTTGTGCCGCGCTCGTTCGAGCAGGGTCGGCAACGATCCCATGTTGTGCGTACCGAAGACGACGTCCACCCAGGGTGCCTTCTCGAGGATGACGTCCTTGTCCTTCTGCGCCAGGCAGCCGCCGACCGCGATCTGCATGCCCGGGTGGTCGCGCTTGATCGACGCGAGGCGCCCGAGGTTGCCGTAGAGACGCTTGTCGGCGTTCTCGCGGACCGCGCAGGTGTTGATGACGACGACGTCAGCCTGCTCGTCCTCGGACCCGAAGGATCCGGCGGCGACGTACCCGGCGGCGCGGAGCGAACCGCTGAGCCGCTCGGAATCGTGCACGTTCATCTGGCACCCGTACGTGCGGACTTCGTAGGTACGCGGGCGCGAGGCGACGGTGTCCATGATCGTCCAGTGTAGGTCCGGACTCGGGGACCCCGGCGGCGGCGCCGGGACGTCCGCGCGGAGGCACCGGGAGCGCGAGAACGGGCCGGAGCGCGTCCGCTCCGGCCCGTTCCTGACACGTCACGCGGCAGGCATCACTCGTCCGTCACTCGAAGCGGACGGTCCCGCCCCCGGTCGTCGGACGTCGCGGTCCGTCCAGGGCACGCTCGACGGCGACGCGGACGACACCACCGTTGTAGCCCTTGCGCATCAGGAACCCGGACAGCCGGCGTTCTGCGGTCGCCCGGTCGAGGCCGCGCATCTGTCCGGCACGCTTCGCAGCCAGCTCGAGGGCCCGGACGAACTCGTCGTCCTCGTCGTCGGCGGCCGCTTCGAGGGCGGCGTCGATGGCGGCCTGGTCGATACCCCGACGACGGAGGTCGGCGACGATCGCCTGCCGCCCGAGCCCCTTCCGCGAGTGCATCCGGTCGACCAGGTCGGTGGCCAACGCGACGTCGTCGAGCAGCCCGACCCGCGTCAGCCGCTCGATCTCGTGCTCGATGACGTCCGGGTCGAACTCGTCCTGCTTGACGAGCATCGCCCGGAGTTCGGAGGTGCTGACGCCACGACGGCTCAGCGCTCGCATGCTGATGCGCTCGGCGTCAGCACGCTGCTCGTCGAGCGGCCGCGGTGCGTCGGCGGGATCGATCTCCCCGCCGGTGATCGAGAAGACCGACGCGGTCGGGGCATCGGCTTCCTCCCCGTCGTACCCGCTCTGCTCGGCACGAGTCGTGCGTCCGGAGCCGTCCCCCACCACGGGCGACAGCCACTCGGACTGCACGCCGCGGATCGGCAGCGGCACCGGGGTGTCTGCGTCGGGACGGTCGGCGCCGGCGCTGCTGTCAGCCTCGGGGGCGTCCTCGGGGCCAGCCGACTGTGGAGGAGCCGTCCGCGGCGCCGCAGCGGACGAGCCCCGACGGGACCGCGCACCGAACAGGTCGGTGACGGGTGCGAGGTCCGCGTCGTCCTCTCCGGCCGTCACGCGCCCTTCGCGACCTTCGGCGCGATCGACTCGACCGGTGCCGCTTCCTTGGCCCCACCGACACCGAGCTTGGCGAGGATCTTGCCCTCGATCTCGGCCGCGATCTCGGGGTTCTGGATCAGGAAGGCACGGGAGTTCTCCTTGCCCTGGCCGAGCTGGTCACCGTCGTACGTGTACCAAGCACCGGACTTCTTGACGATGTTGTGGTCGACACCGAAATCGAGCAGCGAGCCTTCGCGGGAGATGCCGACGCCGTACAGGATGTCGAATTCGGCCTGCTTGAAGGGCGGCGCCATCTTGTTCTTCACGACCTTGACGCGGGTGCGGTTGCCGACTGCTTCGGTACCGGTCTTCAGTGTCTCGATGCGGCGGATGTCGAGGCGGACGGAGGCGTAGAACTTCAGCGCCTTACCGCCGGACGTGGTCTCCGGCGAACCGAAGAACACGCCGATCTTCTCGCGCAGCTGGTTGATGAAGATCATCGTGGTCTGCGTCTGGTTCAGGCCACCGGCCAGCTTGCGGAGGGCCTGCGACATGAGGCGTGCCTGCAGACCGACGTGCGAGTCACCCATCTCACCTTCGATCTCGGCACGCGGCACGAGGGCTGCGACGGAGTCGAT
Source organism: Curtobacterium sp. MCPF17_031 (assembly GCF_003234035.1). NCBI lineage: Bacteria > Bacillati > Actinomycetota > Actinomycetes > Micrococcales > Microbacteriaceae > Curtobacterium > Curtobacterium sp. MCPF17_031. The sequence continues at coordinate 65,817 of NZ_QKSG01000009.1, forward strand.
GACGATGAGGTCGATGGAGCCCGAACGGACGAGCATGTCCGCGATCTCGAGGGCCTGCTCAGCCGTGTCGGGCTGCGACACCAGGAGCGCGTCGATGTCGACACCGAGCTTCTTGGCGTACTCGGGGTCGAGCGCGTGCTCCGCGTCGATGAACGCGGCGATGCCGCCGTTCCGCTGGGCGTTGGCGATGGCGTGGATCGTCAAGGTCGTCTTGCCGGAGGACTCCGGACCGTAGATCTCGATGATGCGGCCACGGGGAAGTCCACCGATGCCGAGCGCGACGTCCAGCGCGACGGAGCCGGTGGGGATGACGGCGACCGGAGCACGCTCGTCGGTCCCGAGGCGCATCACGGCACCCTTGCCGAACTGACGGTCGATCTGGGCGAGTGCGGTCTCGAGGGCCTTCTCGCGGTCTACTGCTGATGGCATGGGATGCTCCTTCGTGCTGGTGACGGCCGCCTGTAGGCTGTCGCGTCCGGACCGGCCGATGGTGCAAGGCCACTCGTTCTGCGACAAGGCTTCGGACGTGTTCCGATGTCCATGAACCTACGGCCGCCCACCGACATCACTGGCCGGGCGAGCGTGGGTTGTGGATGGAGCATCCGGTCAACGTCGCTGTGCAGGAACGTAGCACCGACCGAACACGTGTTCGAGCGACACGCCGAACACACGTTCGCCTCGCGCGCGGGAGCCCGTCAGCTCCGCGGCTCCTGCAGGCCACGCCCGTGCCGACGCTCCTCGGGGACGTCCTGCGAGTCGCACAGCGCCTCCCAGACCGTCCGTGCGTCGATCCCGGCATCGAGAGCGTCCGCCGCCGAGCGCCCTCCGAGTTGCTCGAGCACGACGTCCCGCGCGACGACCGCCCCGTACGCATCCCCGAACACCTGGTCGACGGCTCGCCAGAACTCACTCACGCGCATCGGACCACCCTAACAACGGCGAACGCCCCCGCCGGCGGACCGGCGAGGGCGTTCGTTCGTGCGATACGTGTCAGCGCACCGCGAGGTCGTTGTCGAACTCGGCGACGAGTTCATCGGGAAGCGTGTCCGGGACCCGGGTGAGTCCTTCGACCACCGCGAGACGGTCACCCACTTCGCGCATGATCGTCGAGATGGGAGTGTCGAGAGCATCCGCAACCGAAGCGAGGATCTCCGAGCTGGCCTCTTTCTGACCACGCTCGACCTCGCTGAGGTACCCGAGGGCAACGCTGGCCTTGGACGCGACCTGACGGAGGGTCCGGCCCTTCTGCAAGCGGAAGTCCCGCAGCACATCGCCGATTTCCTGACGAACGAGAACCATGAGAACTCCTCCTTCCTGTCATCTCCGCGCCCGCTCGGTCGGGATGACCGAGCTCGGGTTCAGCAACCGTGACGTTGCCGGTTGCAGCATGGTAGCCAGTACGGCTGCCGTCCTGCTGGAGATTGCGTGAGATGTAACCTGACGGTCACGCCACCTATTCCACGCCCCGGACTCTGGATCGCAGTCGTGTCAGGAGTTCGGAGACGACGGCCCGTCGGATCGTCCCGCGCTCCCCGTCCAGGTGCAGTTCGACCGCTTTCGCGCCGGAACCGCCCGCGATGCCGATGAACACGGTACCGACCGGCTTGCCGTCCTGTGGGTCCGGACCGGCGACACCCGTCGTGCTGATCCCCCAGGTCGCCGGGACGTCGTCGACTGCCAGCGCGATCCGGACACCAGCGGCCATCTGGCGCGCGACCTCCGGGTCGACCGCACCGCGCTCGGCGAGCAGGTCGGCGTCGACGCCGAGCACCGTCGCCTTCACCGGGGTCGCGTAGGCCACGACTCCCCCGCGCACGACGGCGCTGGCCCCCGGGACGCCGACGAGTTCCGCGACGACGAGCCCGCCGGTCAGCGACTCCGCCACCGCGACCGTCTCGCCTCGCGCGGTGAGCTCCGCGACGAGCGCCCGAGCGACGTCAGCCACGTCGGTGCCGTCTGCGGGACCTCCGTCGACCGGGAGGCTCACGCTACGGTCCGGTTGTGCTTCCAGGCCTGCACGAGGTAGTCCACCCCGCTGGCGACCGTCGCGACGAACGCCGCGGTCATGAGGATGCCGTTCACCCAGTGCGCGAGGTCGCCGACGAGGTTCCACCACGGGAACAGCGCGAGCGTGATCGCGACGGCCTGCAGCACGGTCTTGATCTTCCCGCCGCGGCTGGCCGGGATCACCCGGTCGGACAGCACCGCGAAGCGGAAGACCGTGATCCCGATCTCGCGGATCATGATCAGCACGGTCACGTACCAGGGCAACTCGCCGAGGATCGACAGGGCGACGAGCGCGCCGCCGATCAGGACCTTGTCGGCGATCGGGTCGACGAGCTTGCCGAAGTCGGTGACCAGGTTCTGCCGGCGGGCGATGATGCCGTCGGCGCTGTCCGTGACGATCGCCACGACGAAGAGCACGGCGGCCCAGATGCGGACCGGTCCGTCGGAGCCGGCGTCGGCGAGGAGCAGGACGAAGAACAGGGGCGCCATGAGGATGCGCACCACGGTGATGATGTTGGCGACGTTCGCGGTCGACGCGGGGCCGGGACCCTTGCGCAGGATCCGGCCGCGCCACGGGAACCGGTTCGTCGTGCCGTCGGAGGCGGTCATGGTCTCACTCCCTGCCCGTCAGGCCCCAGGCGTCCTCGTCGGTGTCGCCTTCCTCTTCATCGTACCCGCGCGTCATGCCGGCGACCGGGTCGTTGCCGTACCGGTCGTCCGACCCGACTGCCGCGCCAGCGGGGGCGGACGGAGCACCGGCCGGCGCAGCGGGTGTCGAAGCGACGGTTGTCGAAGCGACGGGGGCCGGCGCAGCGGGGGGTTCTTCGCCCCGGAGCTTCGCGAGCACCGAGGGCAGCTGGTCCCCGGTGACGAGGACGTCGCGCGCCTTCGACCCCTCGGACGGTCCGACGATGTCGCGGGACTCCATGAGGTCCATGAGGCGCCCGGCCTTCGCGAAGCCGACGCGGAGCTTGCGCTGCAGCATCGACGTCGAGCCGAACTGCGTCGAGACGACCTGCTCCACCGCCGCGAGCAGCAGTTCGAGGTCGTCGCCGATGTCAGCGTCGATCTCCTTGCGCTCGACCACGGCAGCGACGTCCTGGCGGTACTCGGGCTGGGCCTGCCGGGTGACGTGCTGGACGACCTCGGCGACCTCGCCCTCCTGCACCCAGGCGCCCTGCACGCGGACGGCCTTCGAGGACCCCATCGGCAGGAAGAGCCCGTCGCCCTGGCCGATGAGCTTGTCCGCCCCGGGCTGGTCGAGGATGACGCGGGAGTCGGTGACGCTGGTCACGGCGAACGCGATCCGGGAGGGCACGTTCGCCTTGATGAGCCCGGTGATGACGTCCACCGACGGGCGCTGCGTGGCGAGCACCAGGTGGATGCCGGCGGCACGGGCGAGCTGGGTGATGCGGACGATGGACTCCTCGACGTCGCGCGGGGCGACGAGCATGAGGTCCGCGAGCTCGTCGACGACGACGAGCAGGTACGGGTACGGCTTGAGCTTCCGCTCACTGCCGGCCGGCAGCACGATCTCCTCGTTCTGGACGGCCTTGTTGAAGTCGTCGACGTGGCGGAACCCGAAGGACGCCAGGTCGTCGTACCGCATGTCCATCTCCTTCACGACCCACTGCAGCGCTTCGGCCGCCTTCTTCGGGTTCGTGATGATCGGGGTGATCAGGTGCGGGACCCCCGCGTAGATGGACAGCTCGACGCGCTTCGGGTCGACGAGGACCATCCGCACCTCCGACGGCTTCGCCCGCATGAGCAGCGAGGTGATCATCGAGTTGATGAACACCGACTTGCCCGAGCCGGTGGAGCCCGCGACCAACAGGTGCGGCATCTTCGCGAGGTTCGCGACGACGAAGCCGCCCTCGACGTCCTTGCCGACGCCGATCGTCATCGGGTGCTTCGACTTGGTGGCGGCACTCGAGCGCAGCACGTCGCCGAGGGACACGATCTCGCGGTCGCTGTTCGGGATCTCGACGCCGATCGCGCTCTTGCCGGGGATCGGCGAGAGGATGCGGACCTCGTTCGAGGCCACCGCGTACGACAGGTTCTTCGACAGCGCGGTGACGCGTTCGACCTTCACGCCCGGGCCGAGCTCGATCTCGTAGCGCGTGACCGTCGGTCCGCGCGAGAACCCGGTGACCTTCGCATCGACCTTGAACTCGGTGAGGACACCGGTGATCGCCGCGACGATCTCGTCGTTCGCCTGGCTGCGGGCGACCGACGGCGTGCCGGCGCTCAGCGTGGTCGCGGCGGGCAGGCGGTACGGCTGCGCCGGGTCCTCGGCACCGGCGACGGGCGACGGTCCCTCGGGCTCGTCCTCGACACCGACCTCGCCGAGGTCGGACTCACCGGAGACCACGGGCACGGACACCACGGGCACGGAGACGACGGGCACCGGCGCGATGGCGGGTGCGGCCACGGCTGCGGCGGACGGGAGGCCCGTGGCCACGGCCGCCGCGACGTCACGGTCCGGTCGGAACGCCTCGGTCGGCGCTGCCGGCGCTGGTGAGCCGAAGTCGCGGAGCGCCTGCTCGGCCCGGTCGAGGTCGTCGGCGACGTCCTGCTCGATCGAGTCGTTGAGGTTGACCGACTCGGGCTCGGCCGGCGTCAGGTCGCGCAGCCCGGCGGTACCGGCAGCACGGGAGCCGGCACCGACCGCGGCAGCACCGGCCGGCGGGATGACCGGGCTGTCGTACGCCGGGTCCTCTTCACGCCCGGACTTGTTTCGCCGCCACCAGGGCAGGTGCTCGTCGGCCCCCGGCTCGACGGGGGCACCGTCCTCGTCGAACCCGAGGTCCTCGAACAGCGGGAAGTCCTGCGACTGACCCTTCCCACCGCGCTTCCGGGTCGGCTTCGTGGCGACAGCGGCCGCGTCGACGTCGTCCTCGGTCATCTCGGCTGCGGGGCCGGGCGCGCCGAACAGGTAGGCGTACAGCTCGTGCAGACGGCGACCGAGCTTGTTCGGCGGCGTCTTGGTGATGATGAAGAGGGACAGTGCGAGCAGCACGATCGCGACCGGCACGGCCACCCAGGCGGTGGCGACCGCGACGAGCCACCCGATGACGACCCAGCCGAGCACGCCACCGGCGGCAGCGAGGGCGGGCATGCCGTCCACTGCGCTCGGCTGGCCGCCGAAGACGTGGCAGAGCGATGCGATCGAGACGAGCAGCAACCCGAGACCGATGCCGATCCGGGTGTTGTCGTGCACGGACGCCGGGTGCCGGAAGAGCCAACCGGCGAAGACGACCATGATCACCGGGAGTGCGAACGCCAGTCGACCGAACAGGCCGCCGAACGTGTACGCGTCGAGTGCGATGGAGACCGCGTTGGTCGGGTTGAGCCACTCCACCACGGCACCGGCGATCGCCAGGACGAACAGCAGGAACGGGAAGCCGTCGCGGCGCTGGTCCTTCTCGAGCGACTCCTTGCCGAGCAGCCGGAAGCCGGCACCGACGCCGTGCGCCATGCCCAGCCACGCGGTCACGAGCGGGTTCTGCTCGCGGAACACCGGCGACGGTGCCGCCTGCGGCAGTTTCTTCGTCGTGGCCTGGGTACGCGACGTCCCGCGCGGCCCGCCTCCACGGGTCGACGATGACGACGCGCGCGTGCGCGTGGTCGACTTGGTGCCTCCGGCCATGGGGTCGACCCTAACGCCAGCCGACGACGATGGACGCAAGGCCCGCCGCAGCGTCCGTGGCGGACGTGACGGCGGGCCTCCAGGACGAGACGACGGTGCCTACGCCTCGATGACCACCGGCACGATCATCGGACGACGTCGGTGCTTCGTGTTCACCCAGCGGCCGACGGTACGGCGGACGACCTGGCTGAACGCGTGGGTGTCCCGGGTGCCGTTGGCGGCGGCCTCGGCCAGGGCCTTCGCGATCTGTGGGCGGACCTCGTCGAAGACGGAGTCGTCCTCGGCGAACCCGCGCGACTGGATCTCCGGCCCGATCACGCACTGGCCCGTCGTGAAGTCGACCGCGCAGAAGACGGTGATGAAGCCCTCTTCGGCCAGGACGCGGCGGTCCTTGAGGTCGGCGTCCGTGATCTCGCCGACCGTGGAGCCGTCGACGTAGACGTACGCGATGTCGAGCTGGCCGGCGACGGTGACCTGGCCGTCCTTGAGGTCGACGACCGTACCGTCCTCGCCCAGGATCACGTTGCGCGGCGGGACACCCGTCTGGATCGCCAGGTCGGCGTTCGCGAACAGGTGGCGGTGCTCGCCGTGCACGGGCATCACGTTGCGCGGACGCAGGATGTTGTAGCAGTAGAGCAGCTCGCCGGCGGAAGCGTGCCCGGAGACGTGCACCTTGGCATTGCCCTTGTGCACGACCTTGGCGCCGAGCTTCGTCAGCCCGTCGATGACCCGGTAGACGGCGTTCTCGTTGCCCGGGATGAGCGACGAGGCGAGGATGACGGTGTCGCCCTCGCCGATCTCGATCTGGTGCTCGAGGTTCGCCATCCGCGCCAGGACCGCCATCGGCTCGCCCTGGGACCCGGTCGACATGTAGACGATCTGGTCGTCGGGGACGTTCTTCGCCTTCTTGGTGTCGATGAGCACGTTCTCCGGCACGCGGAGGTACCCGAGCTCGGCGGCGATCGTCATGTTGCGGATCATCGACCGGCCCATGAACGCGACCTTGCGGTTCGCGGCAGCGGCGGCGTCGAGGACCTGCTGGACGCGGTGCACGTGCGACGAGAAGCTCGCCACGACGACCTTCTTGCGGGCGCGCGTGATGATGTTCTCGAGCACCGGGCCGATGTCGCGCTCGGGGGCGGTGAAGCCCGGCACGTCCGCGTTCGTCGAGTCCGGCAGGAACAGGTCGACGCCGAGCTCGCCCAGACGGGCGAAGGCTCGGAGGTCGGTGATCCGGTCGTCCAGCGGCAGCTGGTCCATCTTGAAGTCACCCGTGTGCAGGACGCGGCCGGCCGGCGTGGTGATGGCGACGGCGAGGGCGTCCGGGATCGAGTGGTTCACCGCGACGAACTCGAGGTGGAACGGACCGATCTGCTCGGTCTGGTCCTCGGCCACGTTCAGTGTGTACGGCTTGATCCGGTGTTCCTTGAGCTTCGCCTCGACGAGCGCGAGGGTCAGCGTGGAACCGATCAGCGGGATGTCGCCGCGGAGCTTCAACAGGTACGGGACGGCGCCGATGTGGTCCTCGTGGCCGTGCGTGAGCACGACACCGAGGACGTCGTCGAGCCGGTCTCGGATTGGCGTGAAGTCCGGCAGGATGAGGTCGACACCCGGCTGGTGCTCCTCGGGGAAGAGGACGCCGGCGTCGACGATGAGGATCTTGCCCTCGAACTCGTAGACGGTCATGTTGCGACCGATCTCGCCGAGTCCCCCGACGGGGATGACTCGGAGGGTTCCGGGTTCGAGCGGCTGCGGTGCGGAGATCTGTGTGGGCATTCGGTCCTACGGATTCGGGCGACGCACGTCGTGCGCCGCGGTGTTCGTCTAGCGGGTGGTGCCTGGCACCTTCGGTAGCGCACCGCCGGCCGCTGCGTTGCGGTCGGGGCGGAAGTTGGAGAAGTCGGCGCCCGGAACGTCGTGGACCGCTTCGAGCGAGGTCTCGATGGCGTACGCCTCGGAGTCCTCGGGGCCGACGAGGGGCAGCCGGACGCGCGGGCTGCCGATGCGGCCGAGTCCGTGCAGCACGTACTTCGCCGCCACGGTGCCCGGCACGTGGGTCATGATCGCGCGGACGAGCGGCTCGAGGCGCTTGTGCTCGGCGGTCGCGGTCGCCAGGTCCCCGCGGTTCACGGCGTCGACGATGGCGCGGTACGGCGCGCTCGTGATGTTCGCGGTGACGCCGATGAGTCCAGTCGCGCCGATCGACAGGTGCGGGAGCACGTTCGTGTCGTCGCCGGAGAAGTACATGAGGTCGGTGTTGTTGAGGACCCGGGACACCTCGGCGAAGTCGCCCTTGGCGTCCTTCACCGCGAGGATGTTCGGGTGCTTCGACGCCCGGAGGATCGTGTCGTACGTGATCGGGATGCCGGTGCGGCCCGGGATGTCGTACAGGATGACCGGCAGGTCGGTCGCGTCGGCGATCATCCGGAAGTGCGTCAGGACACCGGCCTGGGTCGGCTTGTTGTAGTACGGCGTGACGATCATGACGCCGTCGGCGCCGGCGCGCTCGCTCTGCTTGTACAGGTGGATCGCGTGGGCGGTCTCGTTCGAGCCACCGCCGGTGATGATCTTCGCGCGGCCCGCGGCGACGGACTTGCCGACCTCGACCAGGCGGAGCTTCTCCGGGTCGGTGAGGGTGGACGTCTCGCCGGTGGTGCCGGTGACGACGATGCCGTCGGCCCCCGCGGTGATGCAGTCGTCGATGTGCTGCTCGACGCCCGGCCAGTCCACTTCGCCGTCGGCGGTGAACGGGGTCACGAGCGCGACGAGGACCTGGCCGAAGGGATTCTCACGCGTGGACACGGACACCAGCGTACCGGCCCGCGCGCTCCCGGCGTCCGTCCGCCCGGACGGTCAGCGGCGGCGCCACTCCAGGAAGCGGTAGCGGGTACCGGTCCGGGACTCCTGCCACGGGCCGTCGTCGACGAGCTCCCACGCGTCGTCGATCGAAGGTGCCACGGTGTCCCCTGCAGCCTGCACGTCGACGATCGTCTCGGAGACCCGGTCGGCGAGTGCGAGTGCGTCCCGGTAGACGGCACCACCGCCGATCACCCAGACGGGTCCACCGGACGCCCGAGCCTGTTCGATCGCCGGGCCCAGCTCGTGCACGACCTCGGCGCCGTCGGCGCGGAAGTCCGGGTCACGGGTGAGCACGACGTTGCGACGGCCGGGCAGCGGTCGGAACCGCTCCGGCAGGGACTCCCAGGTGCGTCGGCCCATCACGACGGTGCCGCTGCCGGTCACCGCACGGAAGTGGGCGAGGTCCTCTGGGACGTGCCACGGGATGCCGCCGTCGGCACCGATGACACCGTCGGTGGACCGCGCCCAGACGAGACCGACGGAGACCGTACCGACCGCGGTGCCGTCCCCGGCTGCGCCCATCAGACCGCGACCTTGCCGGAGATCGCCGGGTGGTGCTCGTAGCCGACGACGGTGATGTCCTCGTACTCGTAGTCGTCGATCGAGTCGCGCGGGGCGAGCTCGAGCGTCGGCAGCGGGAACGCCGTGCGGGACAGCTGCTCCTGCACCTGCTCGACGTGGTTGTCGTAGACGTGGCAGTCGCCGCCGGTCCAGATGAAGTCACCGACCTCGAGCCCGGTCTGCGCCGCGACCATGTGAGTCAGCAGCGCGTACGAGGCGATGTTGAACGGGACGCCGAGGAACATGTCCGCGCTCCGCTGGTACAGCTGGCACGAGAGCTTGCCGTCGTTGACGTAGAACTGGAAGAAGGCGTGGCAGGGGGCGAGCGCCATGCTGGGGATGTCCGCCACGTTCCAGGCCGACACGATGAGTCGGCGGGAGTCCGGGTTGCTCCGGATCTGCTCGATCACCTGGGCGATCTGGTCGACGTGCTCTCCCGACGGGGTCGGCCAGGAACGCCACTGCACGCCGTAGACCGGTCCGAGGTCGCCGTCCTCGCCCGCCCACTCGTTCCAGATCCGCACGCCGTGCTCCTGCAGCCACCCCACGTTCGAGTCGCCGCGGAGGAACCAGAGCAGCTCGTACGCGATCGACTTCATGTGCACGCGCTTCGTCGTGATGAGCGGGAAGCCCTGTGACAGGTCGTAGCGCAGCTGGGCGCCGAACAGACTGCGGGTCCCGGTGCCGGTCCGGTCGCCCTTGGGCGAACCCTCCTCGAGCACTCGGCGCAGCAGGTCTTCGTACGGCGTGGGGTTCTCGGTCACGACGTCGAGCCTAAGCGACACCGCGCCGGGCCCGCGGTCAGCTGACTGGGTACCGTGGCGGCATGACGCAACAGCCGCTCTCGATCCTGGTCGCCGGCGCATCCGGCTTCATCGGGACGCCCCTGGTCCGTGCCTTCCGTGACGCCGGCCACCACGTCTCGACGCTGGTCCGGAGGGAACCGCGCACCCCGACCGAGTTCCGCTGGTCGCCCGGCGAACGGCTGCTCGACCCGGCGGTCGTGGACGGTGCCGACGTCGTCGTCAACCTCGCCGGCGCGAGCCTCGGCAAGCTCCCCTGGACGGCCTCGTACCGTCGTGCGATCCGGGCCTCCCGGATCGACTCGACGACGACACTCGTCGAGGCGATGCGTGCCGCGGACACCCCGCCGGAGGTCTTCCTGTCCGGCTCCGCGTCCGGCGTGTACGGCGACCGTCCCGTCGACGTGCTCGGTGACGACGCGGCGGTCGGCACCGGGTTCCTCGCCGACGTGTGTCGTGCATGGGAGGCCGCGGCCGAGCGGGCACCCGAGGGCGTCCGCGTCGTCCTGCTCCGCACCGGCATCGTCGTCGGTCAGGGCGGTGGTGCCCTCGCGCCGCTGGTCCCCCTGACGAAGGTCGGCGTCGGCAGTCGGCTCGGCACCGGCGGGCAGTACTGGCCGTGGATCGCGCTGGAGGACGAGGTCGGCGCGATCGTGCACCTCGCCACCGCCGACGACGTCTCCGGCCCGGTGAACCTCGCCGGTCCCGAGCCCGCCGTGGCCGAACGGATCACCAGGCGCGTCGCCGAGGACCTGCACCGCCCCTACCTGTTCCGCGTGCCGGCGTTCGCGCTCCGGGCGGTCCTCAAGGACGCGGCCGACGAGATGCTCCTGTCGAACCAGCGGATGGAACCGACGAAGCTGCTCGAGTCCGGCTACGCGTTCCGCTACACCCGGGCCGAGGACGCGGTCGACGCCGCGTTCTGAGCGACGACCGTCAGCGTGCGTGCGTGAGCGCCGTCCGCATCGCGGCCCGGGCCCGCTTCCGGTCGCCGGCCGCGTCGTAGACCACACCGAGGCGGTACCAGGCGCGCCAGTCGTCCGGTGCCGCCTCGACCGCGGCGCGGTAGCGCGGGAACACCGCGTCCGCAGCCGCTCGGGCTGGCCGTCCCGATGGCCGCACGTCGACGACGTCCTCCGGGGCACCACCCTCGCGCTCGAGCCGGGCTCCGAGTCGGGTGATGCCCAGCCCGAAGCGGAGTTCCAGCACGAGGAGCAGCGCACCGACCAGGGCGATCACGACGAGGGCGATCCCGATGCCGATGCCGACCGGGATCCCCGTCGACAGGAACGCGACCGCACGCTGCCCGACGAGCACGATGTACACGACGAGCAGGACGGTCATCAGCAGCACGCCCCAGAGCGGTGACCGGAGGCCTCGCACGGCCGGCCCCTACCCGATGCCGAGGACGGAGCCGAGCCCGACCGTCAGCCCGCGCATCGACCCGACCGCCTGCAGCGCCGCACGGATGCCAGGCAGGTAAGCGGTGTCGTCGCCGGTGTCGTGGCGGATGGTCAGGGTCTCGCCGGGGCCGCTCAGCACGACGTCCTGCACGGCCTTCACGCCGGGGAGCCGCAGCGAGTGGATCGGGACGCTGGCCACCTGCTGCCCGCGGGCGCGCTGGTCCACGTGCGGGGCCTCCACCGGGCCGACGTCACGACGGGCGTCGGCGATGAGCTCCGCGGTGCGCACCGCGGTGCCGGACGGGGAGTCGATCTTGCCGGCGTGGTGGCTCTCGACGATCTCGACCGAGGGGAACCAGGGCGCCGCGATCGTGGCCAGGTGCGTGCCGACCACGGAGCCGACCGAGAAGTTCGAGACGACGAAGGCGCCCTGATCGGGCCGCCCCTCCAGCGACGCGCGGAGCTTCCCGAGCCGCTCCCCCGACCAGCCGGAGGTACCGACCAGGACGTTCGCGCCGGTGCCCAGGGCGTTCTCGACGATCGCCGGGCTGAGCGCGGGGACGGTGACGTCGACGACGATCCGCGCCCCGGCGAACACCGAACCGTCGGCCTCGTGCGCGCGGTCCCGCGACGACAGTCGGGCGACGAGTTCGAAGTCGGGCAGTTCCTCGACGACGGCGGCCACGAGGGCACCGAGCCGACCGGGGGCGCCGACGACGGCGACGGGAGTGACCATGCCCCCATCCTAGGATCGGGGCATGCCCGAGGATCGCAGCCAGGTCACCGTCCGCACCGTCCCCGCCGACGCCCCGGAGGTCGACGCCCTGCTCGACCGGTACCTCGACGAGCGTGCGGCGACCTTCCCGAGCGCGCAGGGCTCGTACACCCGGAAGCGCACGCCGACCGTCGAGCTCACGCCCCCGAACGGCACCTTCGTGGTCGCGTACGACGGTGACACGGCAGTCGGCTGTGGCGGGCTCCGCCGCATCGCGGACGACGGCGACGAGGTCCGGTTCGAGGTCAAGCACGTCTTCGTCCTGCCCGAGGGCCGTGGGCACGGTGTCGCGACCGCCGTGATGGACGTCCTCGAGCAGGCCGCGGCGGCGTTCGGCGCGACGAGCATCGTCCTCGACACGAACGACGCGCTGGTCGCCGCCGGTGCGATGTACCGCAGCCGTGGCTACGACCGCGTGCCGGCCTTCAACGACAACCCGAACGCGACCGCCTGGTACCGCAAGCCGGTCCGCTGACGCACCACGGGCCTCCCGGGAGGCACGGTGCCGGTCCACCGCGCCGGTCGCGCCGACGGACGGGCTCCGTCTAGAGCGGCTGCGGCACCGGCAGGCCGGTGCGGAGTTCGACCGGCAGGTGCGCCAGGTCGTTGAGCGTGACGAGCTCGGCGGGCTTCGCCGACCGGATCCGGATGATCGTCAGCGAGCTGTGGGCGACGTTCGTGCCCATCCAGCGCCACTCGGGGGCCTGGAAGACCTCGCGCACGAACCAGCCGATGACGGCGTTGTGGGTGATGAGGAGGTCGTGCCGGTCCTCCATCGCGGGCGTGAACCACTCCGCGACGGCGTCCTCCATCTGTGCCTGCCCGGCGGCGATCTCCTCTTCCGTCACGCCGCCGTACCAGCCCTTGTAGGCGTGCGGCATGTCGGGCGTCGGGCCGGAGGGGATGCAGTCGAACAGCAACGTGGACGGCTCGGGCTGGATGGCCGGGAGGCGCTGCTGCAGGAAGGACGCGGTCTCGCTCGGGGCGTCGAGCGGGGAGTGCCAGACGCCGTCGAAGGGCACGCCCCCCAGTCGGTCGGCGATGAGCATGGCCTGTCGCTTGCCGCGTTCCGAGAGCTTGCCGTCGCGCAGACCGTGCTCGGCGTCCTGGTGTTCGCCGTGCCGGACGAGGTAGAGGTAGTGCGACATCGTGGAGGTCAACCGTCGATCCCGAGCGCCACTGCCAGGCGCTCGCGCTGGACGTCCCCGACCACGGCCGTCACGGTCGGTCGGGTGAGGAGGTCGCGGGACAGGTCGAGCACGTCGGCGGCGGTCACGCGGTCCACACGCTCGAGGGCGGTGGCGAGGTCGGTGAACTCCCCCGTGCCGAGCTCGGCCCGGCCGAGGCGGGTCATCCGGGCGTCGGAGTCCTCGAGCGAGAGCGTCAGCGCGCCCTCGATCTGGCCCTTCGCACGGCGCAGCTCCTCGTCCGTGATGCCGTCGTCGGCCATCCGGCGGAACTCCCCGTCGATGATGTCGATCACACCGGCGACGTTGTCGGGCGCGCAGCCCGCATAGACCCCGAAGGCGCCGTTGTCGAGGTACGCCGGAGCGAAGGACGACACCGCGTACGCCAGACCGCGGCGCTCGCGCACCTCTTGGAAGAGTCGGGAGCTCATGCCGCCGCCGAGTACGGCGTTGAGCACGCTGAGCACCGGCCGGCGGTCGTCCCGCAGGTCGAGCCCCTGCGAGCCACGGAGCATGCTGACCTGCTCGGTGGGGCGGTGCACGACCCGGAGCGACGACTCCACCGGGTCGGCGGCGGGCTGCGCTTCGCGTCGGGCGAGCGGGCCGGCCGCGGTCGCGTCGGAGAAGACGGCCTCGACCAGGGCGCAGAAGTGGTCGTGGTCGACGGCACCGGCGGCGGTGACGACGATGCCGTTCGGCTCGTAGTGCTCAGCGTAGTGCGCCATCACCTCGTCACGCTGGACCTCACGGATGCTCTCCGGGGTGCCACCGATCGGGCGTCCCAGGGCATGCCCGTCGAAGGTGGCGGCGAAGAAGGCCTCGCCCGCGACGTCGGCCGGGTCGTCCGCGGCCATCGCGAGTTCTTCGAGGATGACCCCGCGCTCGATGTCGAACGCCGAGGACTCGAGTGTGGAGTTCGAGACCATGTCGCCGATGACGCCCACGGCCATCGGGACGTCGGTGTCCCGCACCCGGGCGTAGTAGCAGGTGTACTCCTTGGCCGTCGCGGCGTTGTGCTCGCCACCGACGGAGTCGAACGCGACGGCGATGTCCAGCGCGCTGCGCTCGGTCGTGCCCTTGAAGAGCAGGTGTTCGAGGAAGTGCGTCGAACCGAACTGTCCGGCCCGTTCGTCTCGGGAGCCGACACCGACCCAGTACCCGATGCTCGTGGAGTGGACGGACGGAACGGATTCGGTGAGCACACGGACGCCCGAGGCGAGAACGGTGCGCCGAACGAGGGCTCCACCGGACGTCACGAAGGACGTTTCCGGAGCCTCGAGCGGCAGCGGCACTGGGCGGTTCATCGTCATGACTCTACTGAAGTGCGGACACCCGTCGCCCAGTTTGACAACCCGGCGGGGAACGTCACTCATTATGGGGGACAAGAAATGTGGACAGACCGACTCGTCTGTCTGTCCTCCTTGTGCTACTGTGGTGTCACCGGATCGAGAGCCCCCCTAGATCCCGATCCGGTGGCTCGGGACATCAGTCCTGCGCGGCAACGAGTCCCCCCACTCCGCCGCGGAGCCGATGACCCAAGGAGAGCCACGCTGTGACGGTCGATTCCCCCCAACCGACCGTCCAGCGTCTCCTGGGTCAGCGTCTGCAAGGACCGGCCCTGAGCACACAGAACCTTCCGTCGCCGGACGGGTCGAGCGTCCCCCCGGCTCCCCGTTCCGGCGGCGCGAAGGTCCGCATCCTCGAGACGGCCCTCCGACTGTTCTACGAAGAGGGCATCCGCGGCGTCGGCGTCGACCGGCTCATCTCCGAGGCGAGCGTCACGAAGGCGACGTTCTACAAGCACTACGGCTCGAAGGACAACCTGATCCTCGCCTACATGCACGAGCAGCACGCCCGTGAGCAGGCCGTGATGGACCGCATCGTCGCCGGTGCGGACGCGCCCGAGTCCGCCGTCCGCGCCTGGGTCGACGCCCTCGCGACCGAGGTCAACCAGGCCGAGTTCCGTGGCTGCGCGTTCCTCAACGCCGCGGCGGAGTACCACGACCCCCGCGACCCGGTCCGTCAGGTCGTCGCCATGCACCGCGACTGGTACACCGAGCGACTGGGTGACCTGTTGCAGGACGCCGGTCACCCGCTTCCCGGCGACGGCGCCGACGAACTCATGCTCGCGCGCGACGGCGCGATGAGCGGTGCCTACGCCGGCGACGCGATCGCCGCGACGGCCGCCCTCGGTCGCGTGGCCGAACGCGTGCTCGCCGCCTGAGCAGTCCGACCGGACGTTCCCCGGTTCCGTCGGGTCAGCGGGTGTTGGCTCGGAGCATGACCAACGACCCCAACTGGAACCTGCCGGACGTCCCCACCTTCGAGCTGACCAGCCCCGAGTTCACCGACGGCGGCGCCCTGCCGCAGGAGGCCCGCGGCGGCGACGCCGGCGGTGCCGACCGCTCCCCCGAGCTGGCCTGGTCCGGCGCACCGGAGGGCACCCGGAGCTTCGTCCTCACCGTGTACGACCCGGACGCACCGACCGGCTCCGGCTTCTGGCACTGGGCCCTGTCGGACATCCCCGCCTCGGTCACCTCGCTGCCGCAGGGCGCCGGCACCGATGACGCACTGCTGCCCGAGGGTGCCACGCGTCGCCGGAACGAGTTCGGCACGGACACCTTCCTCGGTGCGGCTCCGCCCGCTGGCCACGGCCCACACCGCTACTTCTTCACGCTCAGCGCGCTCGACGTCCCGACGCTCGAGGTGCCCGCCGAGGCGACCCCCGCCGTCGTCGGCTTCATGTTCCGCGAGCACCTGCTCGGCCGCGCGCAACTCGTGGGCGTCCAGGAGACCCCCGCGTCCTGACCCGAGCGAGTCCGGTCCGGCCAGCACTGCCGGGAGACCCGCCCCACCACACGACGACGGCCGCCGTCCAGCAGGACGGCGGCCGTTGTGGCGCTCGAGCTGATCAGGGATCAGCCTTCGGCGGGGACCTCGGTGTGGGTACCGTGGTCGTCGCGACCCTCGGTGTCGACCTCGTCGGCCACGACCGGGGCGAGCGAGAGCTTGCCGCGGTCGTCCACCTTGGTGACCTCGACCAGGATCTTCTGGCCGACGCCCAGGACGTCCTCGACGTTCTCGACGCGCTTGCCACCGGCGAGCTTGCGGACCTCGGAGACGTGCAGCAGACCGTCGCGGCCCGGCATCAGCGACACGAAGGCACCGAACGTCGCGATCTTGACGACCGTGCCGAGGAACTGGTCCCCGATCTCCGGGTTCGTCGGGTTCGCGATCGCGTTGACCTGCGCACGCGCGGCCTCGGCGGACGGACCGTCGACGGCACCGATGTAGACCGTGCCGTCGTCCTCGATCGAGATGTCGGCGCCCGTGGTGTCCTGGATGCCGTTGATCGTCTTGCCCTTCGGGCCGATCAGCTCGCCGATCTTGTCGACCGGGATGTTGACCGAGATCACGCGCGGGGCGGTGTCGGCCATCTCGTCCGGGCCGTCGATGGCCTCGTTGAGCACACCGAGGATGGCCGAGCGGGCCTCCTTGGCCTGCTTCAGCGCGGCGTCGAGCACCGACGACGGGATGCCGTCGAGCTTGGTGTCGAGCTGGATGGCGGTCACGAACTCGGAGGTACCGGCGACCTTGAAGTCCATGTCACCGAGTGCGTCCTCGGCACCGAGGATGTCGGTCAGCGCCGCGTAGCGGGTCTGACCGTCGACGGTGTCGGAGACCAGGCCCATCGCGATGCCCGCGACGGGGGCCTTGAGGGGCACACCGGCGTTGAGCAGCGACAGGGTCGAGGCGCAGACGGATCCCATCGAGGTGGAACCGTTGGAGCTGAGCGCCTCGGAGACCTGACGGATCGCGTAGGGGAACTCCTCGCGCGACGGCAGCACCGGCACGAGGGCGCGCTCGGCGAGGAAGCCGTGCCCGATCTCGCGACGCTTCGGCGAACCGACACGGCCGGTCTCACCGGTCGAGTACGGCGGGAAGTTGTAGTGGTGCAGGTAGCGCTTCTTCGTGATGGGCGACAGCGAGTCGATCTGCTGCTCCATCTTGAGCATGTTCAGCGTGGTGACGCCGAGGATCTGCGTCTCGCCGCGCTGGAACACCGCGGAACCGTGGACCCGCGGGATCACGGCGACCTCGGCGTCGAGCGGACGGATGTCGGCGAGCCCACGACCGTCCATGCGGACCTGCTCGGTCAGGATGCGGCCGCGGACGACCTTCTTCGTGACCGACTTGTACGCGGCGCTGACCTGGCTGTTCGCGACCTCGGGCAGCGTGCCCGCGGAGACCTGCTCGGCGATGGCGGCCTTGACACGCGACTTGAGCGCGTCGTCGGCGTCCTGGCGCTCGGTCTTGCCGGCGATCTTGTAGACGTCACCGAGCTCGGAGAGCGCGAGGGACTCGACGGCCGCGTAGACCTCGTCGGCGTACGGCGGGAAGACCGGGTAGTCCTGGATCTCCTTGGCCGACTGCGCGGCGAGCTTCGCCTGCGCCTCGACGAGGGCCTTGAGGAACGGCTTGGCCGCTTCGAGGCCCTGCGCGACGACGGACTCGTCGGGCTTGGTGGCGCCGCCCTGGATGAGGTCCCAGCTGTGCTCGGTGGCCTCGGCCTCGACCATCATGATCGCGACGTCTTCGTTGCCGGCTTCGTCGGTGACGACGCGGCCCGCGACGGTGAGGTCGAAGACGGCCTCGGCCAGCTGCGAGGCCTTCGGGAACGCGACCCACTGGTCGGTGCCGTTCGCGCCCGGGATCAGCGCTAGCCGCACACCGGCGATCGGGCCGGAGAACGGCAGACCGGAGATCTGCGTCGACGCGGATGCGGCGTTGATGGCCAGCGCGTCGTAGAACTCGTCCGGCGCGATGCTCAGGACGGTGATGACGATCTGGACCTCGTTGCGGAGGCCGTCGACGAACGACGGGCGCAGCGGCCGGTCGATGAGGCGGCAGACGAGGATCGCCTCGGTGCTGGGACGGCCTTCGCGGCGGAAGAACGAGCCGGGGATCTTGCCGGCGGCGTACGAGCGCTCTTCGACGTCGACCGTCAGCGGGAAGAAGTCGAAGCCCTCACGCGGGTGCTTGCCGGCGCTGGTGGCCGAGAGCAGCATGGTCTCTTCGTCGAGGTACGCGGCGACGGCACCCTGTGCCTGCTGCGCGAGACGACCGGTCTCGAACCGGACCGTCCTGGTGCCGAAGCGACCGTTGTCGATGGTCGCTTCCGCGAACTTGATCTCGGGACCCTCCATAGAGGATGCCTCCTTGCGTGTGTGGTGCAGCAGACCAGGCCTCGGGCACACTCGTGCACGTGCGCTCCACGACGCGGAACGCATGTCTGGCCAGCAGTAGAAGCACACGGGACGAGGACCGGCCCGGACGCCACCACCGATGACCAGCTTCGTGCCGGTCTGCGTGCGATGTCGTGATTCGTCTCGGGGAACGGTCCCCAGACCAGGCGACCTTAGCATTCCGCGATGGACGAGCGGCGGTGCTCCAGGCGAACGGGCGTGTCCTCGCCTAGCCTGCAGGGATGCGTCGGAACCCTGCCCTCGTCCGTCGGCCGCACGGGCGGCACGTCCTCCTCGCCGTGACCGTGCTCGTAGGGGCCCTGGTCGTCCCGGTGGTCACTTCCGCACCGGCGTCCGCCACCGACTACCCGACGTGGCAGGACGTGCAGCGCGCGGAGGGGAACGAGCAGGCCAAGCAAGCCGAGGTCGCGAAGGTCCAGGCGGCCCTGGAGTCGGTGCAGGCAGAGGCGGCCGCGAAGTCGCAGGTCGCCCTCGACCGGTCCGCGGAGGCGACGCAGGCCGAGGCGGACCTGGCCGAGGCCACCCGGACGGCCACGAGCCTCCAGGCCCACGCCCGCCAGGCCGCAGCGACCGCCGAGCGCGCGCAGACACGGGCGGGACGGCTGGCCGCGGACCTGTACCGCGACGGGTCGACCGATCAGATGACCACCCGGATCGCGACGACGGGGAACCCGGACGCCCTGCTCTACCAGCTGGGCGCGCTCGACCAGCTGTCCACGACCTGGGCCGGCGTGCTGGACGACGCCGCCGTCTCGGCGAAGACGGCGTCCTCGCTGCACGACCAGGCGGCCCGGGCCGAGGACGAGCGCGCCTCGCTCGCCGCGGACGCCGAGGCGAAGGCCGCGACGGCGAAGGCGGCGCAGCAGCGCGCGGACGCGGCGGTCGCGTCGACCGAATCGCACAGTGACGAGCTCTACGCGCAGCTCGCGACACTCCGGGACTCGACGGCCGAGACGCAGCGTCGCTACGAGGTCGGACAGGCGGTCGCCGCACAGGCGGCAGCACAAGCCGCGGCAGCGAGGGCCGCCGCTCGGGCAGCAGCGGCAGCCGCGGCGGCACCCACCTCGACCGGGGGTTCGGCTTCGGCCGGCAACGCCTACCCGAGCACCGAGGGGGTCACGGTCGACCCGGCCGGCGCGCAGGCCTACGCGCGGAGCGTGCTCGGCAGCTACGGCTGGGGCGACGACCAGTTCGGTTGCCTGGTGTCACTGTGGACGCAGGAGTCCGGCTGGCGCGCGAACGCCCTGAACTCGTCGAGTGGTGCCTACGGGATCCCGCAGGCACTCCCCGCGTCGAAGCTCGCCGCCGCCGGTGCGGACTGGCGGACGAACGCGCAGACCCAGGTCAACTGGGGCCTCGCGTACATCAAGAGCAGCTACGGCACGCCGTGCGGTGCCTGGGGTCACGAGATGAGCGTCGACCCGCACTGGTACTGACCCCGACGCAGTGCGGCTACTGCTGGCGCTGCATCCCGCCGAGCAGCGACGCGAAGTCCACGACCTCGGGCAGGGCGTCCGCCTGCTGCGGATGACGACGGGAGGCCCGCATCATCCACGCCAGGTCGGCTCCGGCCCGGCGGATGCGCGCGTCGAGCGTGCCCGCGTCGTCGCTCCCCCAGTCGTCCGTCGCCGCGAAGACCCCGGTGGGCACGACCGCGGCACGGAGGTAGGCGAAGACCGGGCGGATGCCGTGTTCGAGGGCGAGCGAGTGGCGAGCGGTGCCGCCGGTCGCCCCGAGCAGCACCGGCATGTCGGTGAGCGCGTCCTTGTCGAGGACGTCGAGGAAGGACTTCGCCAGGCCGCTCATGCCGGCGGTGAAGACCGGGGTGACGAAGACGACCGCATCCGCCTCGACGACCGTCGCCATCGCGGTGGCCAGGGCGGGGGCGGCGAAGCGCGTGAGCATGGCATCGGTGATCTCGTGCGCGAGCGGTCGGAGGTCGACGTTCCGCAGCTCGACCGGCTCGCCGGTGGAGCGGCCGGCGGTCGACAGCGCTTCGACGGTCGCGGCGCCGAGGCGGTCGGCGAGCAGGCGGGTCGAGCTGGGCTCGGAGAGACCGGCGGAGACGACGGCGATGGTGGTCATGGAGATTCCCGACTTTCGATGCGTTTGCATGAACAGTAGCAGGAACCCGAGGAGGCCGACGCGCATTCCCGTGGTGCTCGCACGCGGAACGACAGAAGCCCCGTCCCTCACGGAGAGGAACGGGGCTTCCGATCAGCAGGGCTGCACGACGGCAGCGCTCCTGGTACGACTAGCGGCGCAGGCCGAGACGCTCGATGAGCGTGCGGTAGCGGGCGATGTCGACGTCGGAGAGGTACCCGAGGAGACGGCGGCGCTGACCGACCATGAGGAGCAGGCCACGACGCGAGTGGTGGTCGTGCTTGTGCTCCTTGAGGTGCTCGTTCAGGTCGTTGATACGACGCGTCAGAACGGCGACCTGGACCTCGGGGGATCCGGTGTCGCCCGGGTGGGTCGCGTACTCTTCGATGATCTCCTGCTTGATCTTGGCGTCAAGTGCCATGGAGGATCCCCTTTCCTGCTCTGCGTGAGAGCTCTGTCCGTTGCGCGGTGCCCACACCTGATGCGTGAGCGCTCTTGATCCGCGGCCGTTCGACGGCAACCGCACGAGCATACCAGAGCAGGAACGCGTCGACGGGACCCGGTCGCTCAGACGGTCCGCGCCCGCAGAGGCCGGCGGCGCCGACGACGCTCCGGGAGCAGACTCCGCACGAACCCGACGAGCGTCGCCCCGAGCAGGCCGCCCATGCCGTTCGACAGCACGTCGCGGGGATCGGCCACGCGGTACGGCAGGTACTCGGCCTGTGCGAACTCGATCCCGACCGACAGCCCGACGGCGATCAGCGCGCCGAGGATCCACCAGCGACGGGGCAGCCACAGCGCGGCGATGAGCCCGACCGGCACGAACATCGCGACGTTCGCCAGGAACTCGGTGCGGTCGTACGTGAACCAGGCACCGTGCGGCAGGTGCTGCACCCAGGCGACGGCGTGCAGGACGAGGGAGTTCTCGGCCGAGGTGAACACGTGCGGGGTCAGCGTCATCCGCCAGATCACCCAGGCGTAGCCGCCCGTCAGGGCCAGGAGGAGGAGTTTCCGCAACATCCGGTCAGTCTGGGGCACGACTGCTGGGCAGCACCCTGGCATCGCATGACGATGGGATGGGAACATGACGGCAGCAGCGGATGCGGGTCGGGGGCGACGCGCGACAGGGAGGAACGGCCGATGCCGAGACCGCAACGGACCTCGTCCACGCGCCAGTGGGTCTGGATCGGGGTCGTCGGCGCGCTCGTCGTCGCCGTCGTCGTGGCGGTGAGCGTGGTGCTGCCGCACGCCGGAGACCGTCCGGTCGCGCACCGCCGGAGCGTCGCCGAGGCCTGGCCCGGCGGCCTCGCCCGCCAGCCCTCGACCGCGAACCAGGCACGCTGGCACGAGACGGCCGCGCGGAAGGCGGGTCGGGCCTCCACCGCGGACCGTCTCGCCGTGATCGCCGACCAGCCGATCGCCACCTGGCTGACGAGCGCGTCCGTCCCCGAGACGGTCGCGACCGTGCGGAGCGTCCTGGCGGCGGCGCGCGAGCAGCGGAAGACCCCGGTCTTCGTGCTGTACGCGATCCCCGACCGCGACTGCGGGCACTGGTCACGGGGCGGTACCGCGGAGGACGCCTACCTGCCGTGGGTCCGTGCCGTCGTCCGGGCACTCGCGGGCTCGCATGCGGTCGTCCTGGTCGAACCGGACTCGATCGCGCAGATCGCGGTCTGCGAGCGGCTGCGGGACACGCGGCTGCCGCTCCTCCGCAAGGCGGTGGCGGCGCTCACCGGCCACGGGTTGACGGTGTACCTGGACGGCGGCAACGAGAACCGGGTGCCGGTCGCGACGATGGCCGACTGGCTGCGGCGCGCGGGCGTCGACCGTGTGCAGGGCTTCGCGACGAACGTGTCGAACTTCTACCGGGTCGACCAGGAGCGCGCCTACGCCGACGAACTCGCCGACGCGATCGGCGGGGACCCGCACTTCGTCATCGACGTCTCACGGAACGGCCGGGGTTGGCGGGGCGACTGGTGCAACCCCGGGGGCGCCGGCCTCGGGCAGCTCCCCCACGTCACGCTCGGCACGACCAGGCTCGACGCGCTGCTCTGGGTGAAGACACCCGGGTTGAGCGACGGCAGCTGCAACGGCGGACCGGCCGCGGGTCAGTGGTGGGAGTCGTACGCGCTCGCCCTGGTCGCGAACCGCAAGCGCGGCTGACGCGCGGACGACGGCCGGGAGGCCCGACACCGGTCCGGCTGTCGGCCGCCGGTGGTTGCATGTCGCCATGACCAGCCGCCACCTGCGTTCCGTCGTCCCGCCGTACCTGCTGCGCGCCGTCGCGGCCGCGCCGGCGGACCGCTTCCCACGCGCCGCCTCGGCGGCACGGACCGCGCTCGCCTCGATGGACCGCGTCCAGGAGCCGAAGCAGGTCACCGGCCTCCGCGCGCCCCGGACCGCCGGCACGCCCGACGCCTCGCCGCAGCGGACGATCTCCACCGCCGCCGGCACGACCACCCTGCCGGGCACGGTCGTCCGACGCGAGGGCGAGGGCGACACCGGGGACGCCGCCACCGACGAGGCGTACGCGGGGCTCGGTGCGACGCACGCGTTCTGGCTCGACGTCTTCGGACGGGTCTCCATCGACGGTGCCGGGCTGCCCCTCGAGGCCACCGTGCACTACGGCCAGGAGTACGACAACGCCTACTGGGACGGGCAGCGGATGGTCTTCGGGGACGGGGACGGCGAGGTCTTCCGACGCTTCACCGTCGCGGTCGACGTGATCGGCCACGAGCTCGCCCACGGTGTCACGCAGTACACCGCCGACCTGGTCTACCAGGGGCAGTCCGGGGCGCTCAACGAGTCGATGAGCGACGTCTTCGGCTCCCTCGTCGCCCAGTACGCGGCCGGGCAGACCGCCGAGCAGGCGACCTGGTTGATCGGGGAGGGGCTCTTCACCGACGCCGTGCACGGGGTCGCGCTGCGCTCGATGCGTGCGCCGGGGACCGCCTACGACGACCCGGTGCTCGGCAAGGACCCGCAGCCGGCGACCATGGCCGACTACGTCGAGACCACCGAGGACCAGGGTGGCGTGCACCTGAACTCGGGCATCCCGAACCACGCCTTCTTCCTCGCCGCGACCACGATCGGCGGCCCGGCCTGGGTCGGCGCCGGGCAGGTGTGGTGGGACGCCCTGACGTCGGCCGAGGTGTCGGCGTCCATCGACTTCGCCGGGTTCGCGGCCGTCACGGTACGGGCCGCGGCGACCCGCTTCGGGGCGGACTCGCGCGAACGCGCCGCGGTCACAGACGCCTGGCGCTCGGTGGGCGTCCTGTCCTGACGCGGGGCGGCACACGCTGCGGCGGGGGTGCGGGTGCGGGCACGGAGGGCGTACGTTGCGGGGCATGCAGATCGTCGTGCGCCGCAGCGGAGGGTTCGCCGGCATGACCCGGGCCTGGCGGCTCGACACCGACGACCGGCCGGACGCCGACCGGTGGGCCGAGCTCGTCGGCGCGCTCCCCCGCGACCAGGCACCGGCGACGGACCCGGCTGCGGGTGACGCCGTCCGGGACGACTTCGTCTGGACGGTCACCGTCGCCCGGACCACGGTCACCATCCCGGGTCGTCGACTGGACGGGCCCTGGGCGACGCTCGTGGCGCAGGTGCGGGACCAGGGCGAGCCGGCCTGACGGACGCAGGCCGGGCCTCCCGGCCACGTCGCCCGTCGTGCTCCTCAGGTGACGTCGATGACCGTCAGGCGACGTCGATGACCGTCAGGCGGCGGGTGGGGCGGGTCATCGCGACGTAGACCGCCGCAGCCGCACGGGCGGCGTCGGACCCGACGCGGTCCGGGTCGACGAGCAGCACGCCGTCGAACTCCAGGCCCTTCGCATCGGCACCGGTGAGCACCGTCACCGAGCCCGGGCGCGGAGAACCGAGCCCGCGGACGTCGGCCTCCGTGCGGGCCAACCGCGCGCGCACGGCGGCGACGTCGGCCTCCGGCACGATCACGCCGATCGTCCCCGAACCGATCAGGTCACGCTCGCTGTCGACCCGGCGGGCGACGGTGTCGAGCAGGTCCGCTCGGTCGACGTGCAGCCGCTCGACCGGGTCACCGTCGCGGACCGCCTCGTTCGCGGTCACCGTCAGCCCGGCCGAGGCGGCGAACGCCCCGGCGGCCTCGACGATGGAGCGCGGCGTGCGGTAGTTGACGGTGAGCTCCTCGAGCCGGGAGTCCAGCGGCACCTGCGGCGCACGACCCCGGCGACGGCGGGAGAGCGCGCCGCGGACGTCGTCCCACGTCCGGGCGGCTCCCGGCGAGGAGCCCTGCGCCATGTCGCCGACGATCGTGAAGGAGCGCAGCGGGTTCCGTCGGGCGAGGATCCGCCACTGCATCGGCGAGAGCTCCTGCGCCTCGTCGACCACGATGTGCCCGTAGGTCCACTCGCGGTCCTCGGCGGCGCGCTCGGCGGTGGAGCGGGGGTCGCCGCCCTCCGCGAAGGCCCCGGCGACCTGCTCGGCGCTGACGATGCCCTCGACGCCCATGTTCTCGATCGCCTGGCGGGCGTTCTCGATGTCGCGGTTCCGGCTCGCCTTGGCCTGGCGCTTCGCCGCGCCGCCGGTCGGGTCGAACTCGCCGAGGAGCTCGGCCGCCTCGTCGAGGAGCGGGACGTCCTCCACCGTGAAGGCGGCACCACGCTCGCGTCGGAGCAGTTCCCGGCGCTCCGGGGACCAGTTGGGGGTCAGCGACGCCAGCCAGTTCGGACGGGCGAAGAGGTCCTCGACGAGCTTCTCGGCCGGCAGCGGCAGCCACGCGGTGTTGAGCAGGACGCGGGCGTCGTACGAGCTGCGGATGTCCTCGCGGAGGACCTTCTCGTCGGCCTCGTCCACCGTCGTACCGCGCTGCCGGAGCTGCTCGGCGAGCAGGCGGGTCATGGCATCGAGCGCGTTCTTGTTGAACGACACCCGGGCGACGTTGTGCGGCTTGCCGCGGTCCTGGGCGCGACGCATCGCCTCGGCGACGAGCTGCGGCGGGACGACGAGTCGTTCGCCCTCGACGTCGAGCGTGACGGACTCGGTCGGGACGACCTGGCGCGAACGCACGGCCCGGCGCAGCAGGTCGGCCATCTCGCCCGAGCCCTTCACGGCGGCGACGTCGCGCCTGTCGTGCACGGTGGTGTGCAGCCCCGGGTAGAGCGAACCGAGGGAGGCCATCACCACGCCGGTCTCGCCGAGGGACGGCAGGACCTGCTCGATGTAGGTGAGGAACGCCGGGGACGGGCCGACCACGAGCACCCCGGAGCCCCGGAGCCGCTCACGGTACGAGTAGAGCAGGTAGGCCGCGCGGTGCAGCGCCACCGCGGTCTTCCCGGTCCCGGGCCCACCCTGGACGATGAGCACGCCCTCGAGCGGGGAGCGGATGATGCGGTCCTGCTCGCCCTGGATGGTGGCGACGATGTCGGTCATCCGACCGGTGCGCTCGGCGGTGACCGCGGCGAGCAGCGCCCCCTCGCCCTGCAGGTGGGTGCGCTCGTCGTCGTACAGGGTGGCGTCGAACACCTCGTCCTCGACGCCGACGACCGTTCGGCCCTCGAGCGTCAGGTGCCGGCGGGCGCGCATGCCCATCGGATGGGCCGCGGTGGCCTGGTAGAACGCACTGGCACCGGGCACCCGCCAGTCGAGCAGCAGCGGACGGTGGTCGGCGTCACGGAGACCCACGCGACCGATGTAGCGGAAGGCGTCCTCGTCGGCCGGCGGGTCCTGGACCTCGAGGCGGCCGAAGACGAGCCGGTCGCCGACGCGTTCGAGCGTCGCGACGGTGTCCTCGTAGAGCCGGGCGAACGCGTCCCGCTCGCTGCGGCTCTGGTGGTTGCCGCCGACGGTCTGTCGACGGGTCTCGGCGAGTCGCTGGGCGGCCTCCGCCGTCAGCTCGTCGAGTCGGTGGAACAGACCGTCGACGTAACCGCGTTCACGGTCGATCTCGGTGGGTTCGGAAACACGCGCTTCGGACACTCGCAACCCTTCGGGACAGGGGGACCAATCGTATCCCCCCGCCCCGGTCGGCTTCGACTCGATCGCAGCCGCGACCGCGACCGCCCGCGACTACATCTCTTCGTGCGTGTCCGGGTCGCCGTCCCAGAGCCGACCGCGCTCGAGCGCGGAGATGGCCTGGACCTCGTCGTCGCTCAGCGTGAAGCCGAACACGTCGAGGTTCTCGCGCTGCCGGTCCGGGTCGCCCGACTTCGGCACCGGGACGGCACCGAGCTGGACGTGCCAGCGGAGCACGACCTGGCCGGCCGACACCCCGTGCGCGCCGGCCGCGGCGGTGACCGGTGGCTCGGTGAGGAGCTCGGACTGCTTCGCGAGCGGGCTCCAGCTCTCGGTGACGATGCCCAGCCGCTGGTGCACGGCTCGGAGCTCCGCCTGCGGGAAGTACGGGTGCAGCTCGACCTGGTTGACGGCCGGTGCGACCCCGGTGGCGTCGATGATGCGGTCGAGGTGCTCCGGCGTGAAGTTCGAGACACCGATCGAGCGGACCTTGCCGCTGTCCCGCAGGTCGACGAACGCCTTCCAGGTCTCGACGAACTTGCCCACCGACGGGTTCGGCCAGTGGATCAGGTACAGGTCCAGGTGGTCGAGCCCCAGGTTCGCCAGGGTCTCGTCCACCGATCGGTGCGCCTCGTCGTAGCCGTGGTGGCGTCCCGGCAGCTTCGACGTCACCACGAACTCGTCGCGCGGGACCTCGGCGCGGCGGACCGCTGCACCGACGGCGTCCTCGTTGCCGTAGTTCAGCGCGGTGTCGAGCAGGCGGTACCCGCTCGTGATCGCCGCACCGACCGCGGCGATCCCCTCGTCGCCGTCGAGCGAGTACGTGCCGAGGCCGAGCGCCGGGATGCGGTGCCCGTCGTTCAGCTCGAGGGTCGGGACCTCCGGGACGCCCGCCATCAGCGGACGCCGAGCAGGTCGATGACGAAGATCAGGGTCTTGCCGGACAGGAAGTGTCCGCCGCCGGCCGGGCCGTAGGCGAGCTCCGGCGGGACGACGAGCTTGCGACGGCCGCCGACCTTCATGCCGGGGATGCCCTCCTGCCAGCCGCGGACGAGCGCCGCGAGGGGGAAGTCGATCGGTTCGCCACGGCCCCAGGAGCTGTCGAACTCCTCGCCGGACTCGTACTCGACGCCCGCGTAGTGGACCTTGACGGTCGAGCCGGACTCGGCGACGGCGCCGTCGCCCTCGACGATGTCGGTGATGACGAGGTCGGTGGGCGCCGGGCCCTCGGGGGCGTCGAACTCGGGCTTGCTGTTCAGGTCAGTCATGCTCGTCAGTCAACCAGAGAACGAAACCCGGCCCCGCAGGCGGCCTCCAGGCCACAGAATGGTTCCACCGTGACACCAGAAGCCCCCGTGGACGCCCCCACGAAGCCCCACCGTTCCCTGTTCGCCGACCTCACCCCCCTCCACCGCTCCCCCGCGTTCGCGCGCCTGTGGATCGGCAGTTCGATCGCCGGCATCGGCACCATGATGACCAGCGTCACCGTGGGCCTCGAGGTGTACGAGATCACCCGCTCCACCTTCATGGTGTCGCTCGTCGGCGTGATCTCCCTGGTGCCGATGATCCTGGCCGGTCTCTACGGCGGGATGCTCGCCGACGCGTTCGACCGCCGCACGGTGGCCCTCGTCTCGGCCGTCCTGGCGTGGGTGTCCACCGCGATGATCGCCGCTCACGCCTGGCTCGGACTCGACAGCGTCGTGCTGCTGTACGTCCTGGTCACCGTGAACGCCGTCGCCGGGACCGTGATCGGGGCCTCCCGCGCGGCGATCGTGCCGCGCCTGGTCGGCATCGAGCTCCTGCCGGCGGCGAGCGCCCTGAACAGCATCAGCGCCGGGTTCTCGGTGACCGTCGGACCGGCGGTCGGCGGCGTGCTGGTCGCCGCGTTCGGCTTCGCGCCGACCTACACGGTCGACGTCGTGCTGTTCAGTGCGGCGTTCCTCGGGGTCATCACCCTGCCGCGGATGGCTCCCGAGCACGACGCGCTGCGCCCCGGGCTGTCGTCGCTGATCGAGGGGGCGAAGTTCCTCCGACGCTCCCGCAACATCACGATGACGTTCGTGCTCGACATCATCGCCATGACGTTCGGGCAGCCCCGCGTGCTGTTCCCCGCCATCGGCGCCCTCGTGGTCGGCGGCGGGTCCATCACCGTCGGTGCGCTCACCGCGGCGTACGCGATCGGTGCGCTGCTCTCCGGCATCTTCTCCGGTCCGCTCGGCCACGTCCGACGGCAGGGCGAGGCGGTCGGCTGGGCGATCACCGTCTACGGCGGGGCGATCGCCGCGTTCGGTGTCGTCGTCGCCTGCGCGCACCTCCTGGGTGGGCGGCCGTCCGAGACCTTCTCGACCGGCATCCTGCCGGCGCTGGTGCTGTGCGCGCTGTTCCTCGCGGTGGCCGGCGGTGCGGACAACGTGAGCAGCGTGTTCCGCGGGACGATCCTCCAGGCCGCGGCGCCCGACGGCATGCGTGGACGACTGCAGGGGATCTTCATCGTCGTCGTCACGGGAGGCCCGCGCGTCGGCGACCTGTACGCCGGCCTCGTCGTCGCGGCCGGGTTCGCCTACCCGCCGGTCATCGGCGGCGTCCTCATCATCGCGCTGGTCGCCCTGCTGCTCCGGTTGGTGCCGTCGTTCCGGCGGTACGACGCCCTGCACCCGAACGCGAACTGACGGAGCCGGTACCGTCGACCCATGCCGGCGAGCCGAGAACGCGACCTGCGCCGCTCGGAGGTCCGGGCGGTGGTGCGTCGGACGTACCACTCGGTCATCCGGCACCGGGTCGTCGACTCCGCCGCGTCGCTGACGTTCTTCGCCGTGCTCACCGTGTTCCCGACGGCGCTGACCGTGGTGTCGCTCCTCGCGGTCGTCGACCAGGGCGGCGACAGCGTGGCGGACATCGTCGGCGTCCTCGGTGTCCTGGTGCGACCGGAGACCGCCGAGCACCTCGAGACCCCGCTCCGGCAGCTGCTGACGCTCGACAACCCGTGGCTCGGCGCGACCGTCGGACTCGTCCTGACGCTGTGGTCACTGTCGGGGTACGCGACCGCGTTCGGCCGGGCGATGAACACCGCCTACGAGGTCGAGGAGGGCCGGCGGATCTGGAAGTTCCGCGGCATGATGCTCCTCGTCACGCTGCTGGTCATGGTCGGCGGTGCCGTCGCGCTCGTGATCCTGCTCGGCACCCCGATGATCTCCGCCGCCGTCGTGCGACAGGTCGGCTGGCCGTCCTGGGCCGACGACGTCTGGAACGTGGTGAAGTGGCCGGTGCTCGCCGCTGACCTGGTCGTCATGGTCGCCGTGCTCTACACCGCCACGCCCAACGTCAAGACGCCGCAGCTGCGGTGGGTGTCCGCCGGTGCCGGCTTCGCGATCGGCACCTGGGCGCTCGCCACGGTCGGCTTCGCGCTGTACGTGGAGACGATCGGCGGCGGCAACCGGGCGTACGGCTGGCTCGGCGGTGCGCTGCTGCTGCTCGTCTACCTGTACATCTCGAACTTCGTGCTCGTCGTCGGCGGGGAACTCGACTCCGAGGTGATCCGGATGCGCCAGCTGCTCGCCGGCATCGAGGCCGACGAGACCATCCGCCTGCCGCTCCGCGACGTCACCCGGAACTTCACACTCGCCCGGTGGCGGGACCAGGACATCGCGGCGGCGGCGCAGGTGCGGGCCGCGGCGGCCGAACTCCCCGACGACGAGGGCTCCCCGCGGGACGAGGAGCTCCGGCGGGTGGCAGGGCAGGTGCGCGCGGGCGAGCGGCCGATGCCGTGAGCTGCGCGTCGGCGGGAGCAGCCCGTCGGGTCGCTTGACGGACGGGAGGCTCGTGGCGGCGTCGCCACGAGCCTCCCGTCCGGTGAGTCCCGCCGTCAGACCTGCGGCGGACGCGGTGCGACGTCGCGGGCGTGCTGCTCGAGCATCGCCTCGGTGATCACCGGCATCGCGCCCGTCGCGAGCTCGATGCCGGACAGCCGCGCCGGGCTGAGGACCCGGTGCACCTGGTGCTCGTCCATCAGGCCCGCCGCGATCACCAGCGTCGAGATCGGGGTCGAGGTCGTCAGCGCCGTGTGCGCGATCGACGCCGCCGCCGCGTAGCCGATGTACGGCGTCAGCGCCGTGACGACGCCGACGTTCGTGTCGACCTGCGCGGCGAGCTTGGCCTCGTTCGCCTGGATGCCGGTGACGCAGTGCTCGCGGAGGGTCGCGCACCCGCGGGCCATCCACTGCAGCGACTGCAGGATCGAGTGGGCGATGATCGGCTCGAAGGCGTTGAGTTGGAGCTGCCCACCCTCCGCTGCCATCGTCACCGTGGTGTCCGCGCCGGCGACGGCGAACGCGATCTGGTTCACGACCTCCGGGATCACCGGGTTCACCTTGCCCGGCATGATCGAGGACCCCGCCTGCCGGGGCGGCAGGGTGATCTCGCCGAGGCCCGCCTGCGGACCCGACGCCAGCAGTCGCAGGTCGTTGCAGATCTTCGACAGCTTCATCGCGCTGCGCTTCACGGTGCCGGACAGCGTCATGAACGCCCCGGCGTCACTCGTCGCCTCGATGAGGTCCGGCGCGGTGACGACGTCGACGCCGGACGCGTCGGCGAGCTGCCTGCGGACCTCGTCGCGGTAGAGCGGGTCCGCCGTGATGCCCGTGCCGATCGCGGTCGCGCCGAGGTTCATCTCGCAGAGGAGCGGCACCACCCGGCGGAGCTGGACGACGTCCTCCTGGATGGTGTGCGCGAAACCCGTGAACTCCTGGCCGAGGGTCATCGGCACGGCGTCCTGCAGCTGCGTTCGACCGACCTTGAGGACGTCCGCGAAGGCGTTCCCCCGCTCGGCGAACGCGGCCGAGAGCTGCTCGAGCTGGTCGGCCAGGCGACGCACCCCGTAGATCATCGCGATCTTGATGCTCGTCGGGTACGTGTCGTTCGTCGACTGGCTGCGGTTCACGTGGTCGATCGGGTGCAGGTACGCGTAGTCGCCCTTCTCGCGGCCCAGCAGCTCCAGCGCCCGGTTCGCCAGGACCTCGTTCGTGTTCATGTTCGTGCTCGTGCCCGCGCCACCCTGCACCACGTCGACCACGAACTGGTCGCGAAGGGCGCCGTCGCGGACCTCCTGCGCAGCACGGTCGATGGCGTCGGTGCGCTCGTCGTCGAGGACCCCGATCGCCCGGTTCGCGCGCGCCGCCGCCTGCTTCACCGTCACCAGCGCTGCGACGAGGTCCGGGTACACCGCGATCGGCACGGAGGCGATCGGGAAGTTCTCCATCGCCCGGAGGGTGTTGATGCCCCAGTACGAGTCGACGGGCACCTCCCTCGAGCCCAGGGAATCGGTCTCGGTGCGGGTGGCAGCGCTCGTCACGTTGTGTTCCTCTCCGTCGCGGGTCACCTTCCGAGGGTAGCCCGCGACCGTCCGGCCGGTGCGGAACGGGGCGAGCGGGCGGAATGCAACGGTCCTCTCCCCGCCCGCCACGGAGTTCCGCCCGCTCGCCGTCCTGGGGACGGGAGGCGCACCACCCGGCCGCCACGCGCCTCCTGTCCGCCTTGGGGTGAACGGGTGGAAAGGGGCGGTGCCATCGGCCGCGGCGGCGCGTTCCCGCCCGCTCGCACCCGCGTGTTGACTCGAACCGGGCCCGCTCCGACCAGCGGGCGGAAACGGGCGGTACCATTCGCCGCGGCGGCGCGTTTCCGCCCGCTCGCACCCGCGTGTTGACTCGAACGGGGCCCGCTCCGATGAGCGGGCGGAAACGGGCGGTGCCATTCGCCGCGGCAGTGCGTTTCCGCCCGCTCGCGTGCGGGGGACGGGAGGCGCGGGGCCAGGCCGCCACGCGCCTCCGGGCCGCCAGCTGCCCAGTGGGCGGCAGGCGAACGGGCGCAAAGCGGCGCGCGTACGGCGTGCGCGCCGCCTTTCCGCCCGCTCGCACTCGAGGCGGAGTCCATCTGGTGAGCGGGCGCAAGAGCAGAGTGTGCGCGCGACGCACCCTGGTACTCCGCCCGCTCGCGTGAGCCGGACGGGAGGCGCGTGGCCAGCCCGCCGCGTACCTCCCGTCCGGCAGACGGCGAGCGGGCACGAACCCGTGGTGCGACCGTCACGCACCCTGGCATTCCGCCCGCTCACGCCCGAGAGCGGACGGGAGGCGCGGGACCAGGCCGCCAGCCGCCTCCGTCCGGCAGACGACGAGCGGGCGGGAACGCGTGGTACGACGGTGAGGCACCCTGACATTCCGCCCGCTCGCCCCCAGCGGACGGGCACACCCGGCAACGCGACAGCGGCCGGCAACGCGACAGCGGCCGGCCCGGAGGCCGACCGCAGTCGGATGGGTCGCGCGGTGCCTCAGTGGAAGGCGGGCACGATCAGGTAGATGCCGTAGAGCACGGCCGCACCGCAGAGCACGAAGCAGACCACGGCGAGCGCCCGCAGCATCCGGACGGCCGACGCCGCAGCGTTCGGGTCCGGGAATCCTGCGGTGGCCGGGCCGATCGTGCCGTCGTCCTTCACGGTGTACTTGCCGGCCCGGGTGTCGGCGGCGCTCCAGAAGCGGAGGCCAACGGAGTACACCGAGACGACGAAGCACGCCGAGACGACGGCGACGAGTGCCACGAGGAGGAACGCCCCCCAGTCGATGCCCATCAGCAGGTCCTTCCAAGCCGGAACGCCCCGCGGCGTCCGTCAGTGGCGATGCCCATCAGCAGCTCCTTCCAAGCCGGAACGCCCCGCGGCGTCCGTCAGTGGCGATGCCCATCAGCAGGTCCTTCCAAGCCGGAACGCCCCGCGGCGTCCGTCAGTGGCGATGCCCATCAGCGACGGCCTCCCTTGCGTCCGGCCATGCGGCGGAGCGTCCGCTCACGGCTCAGTTCGGCGCGGCGGGCGGCGACGGCCTCGGCACGCTTCTTGCGCTGCAGTCCGCGCTGCTCCTTGCGGGTCAGCACGGCGTTCGCGGCGACGTCGATCTCGATGGCCGAAGCGTGCTCGTGCGGCTTGCGGAGCGACCAAAGGTACAGGCCGAGGATCACGATCGCACCGACGACCGCGTCGATCACCAGGCCGATCACGCCGAAGCGGGCGATGCCCGACGCGACCGCGCCGACCGCAGCCGCCGCCGGCAGGGTGATGAACCAGGCGATGACGATCTTGCCCGCGGTCGACCACTGGATCTTCGACCCGCGCCGACCGAGTCCGGCGCCGATGATCGACCCGGAGGACACCTGCGTGGTGGAGAGCGCGAAGCCGAGGTGGCTCGAGGCCAGGATCGTCGCAGCGGTCGAGGCTTCGGCCGCGAACCCCTGCGTGGCACGAATCTCGGTGATGCCGGAACCGAGGGTCCGGATGATCCGCCACCCGCCGGTGTAGGTACCGAGTGCGATCGCGAGCGCGCAGGCCACGACGACCCAGAACTGCACGCCCTGGTCCGCCGACTGCGCACCAGACGCGATGAGTGTGAGCGTGATGACGCCCATCGTCTTCTGCGCGTCGTTCGTGCCGTGTGCGAGCGACACCATCGACGAGGTGAATATCTGGCCGATCCGGAACCCGCCGCGCTCGTTCGGGAACACCGGACGCCGCGTGATCCGGTACGCGATCCGCGTGGCGAGCAGCGACACCAGCGACGCGATCACCGGCGACAGGAAGGCGGGGATGATCACCACCGTCAGCAGCGCCGCGTAGTTCACCGAGTCGAAGCCGGCCCCGACGATGGCGGCGCCGATGAGGCCGCCGAAGAGCGCGTGCGAGGACGACGACGGCAGGCCGCGCAGCCAGGTGATCATGTTCCAGACCACCGCGCCGATCAGTCCCGCGAAGATCATCTCCGGACTGATGGCGACGCCACCGGGTCCCTCGTTGATGAGCCCGTGCGAGATCGACGTCGCCACAGCAGTGCTGAGGAACGCCCCGACGAGGTTGAGCACCGCTGCGACGGAGACCGCCACCGTGGGCTTCATGGCGCCGGTCGCGATCGGGGTCGCCATTGCGTTGGCGGTGTCGTGAAAACCGTTTGTGAAGTCGAAGAAGAGGGCCAACGCAATGACCAGGACGACTATGAGCGTGATGTCCACCGCGGGCAAGTGTCCCAGGCGAGCGGGCATCGAGCAAGCCGAACGGACACCTGTCGTTCATCTGGCCTTCACGTTCGCTCAGGTCCGCGGCTCCGGGATGGGAAGATGGCCCCGTGGACATCGCCGAGTTGCTCATCCTGCTGGTCGGATCACTCGCCGTCACGGGGTTCGCTCGGGCCTGGGGACTCCCGGCACCGCTGCTCGTCACCGCCGTCGCCCTGGGCGTGTCGTTCATCCCCGGACTGCCGCACATCGAGATCGACTCAGAGGTGATCCTCACGGTCGTCCTGCCGCCACTGCTCTACTCGGCGGCGCTCGACGTGTCGTGGCAGAGCTTCCGCGGCTCGATCAAGCAGATCCGACGGCTCGGGATCTTCCTGGTCATCGTCACGGCGCTCGCGGTCGGGCTGGCCGCGTACCTGATCATCCCCGACATGACGTGGCCCGCCGCGATCCTCCTGGGCGCCATCGTCGCCCCGCCGGACGCGGTGTCCGCCGCGGCCATCGGACGGAAGCTCGGGCTCCCCCGACGCGTGATGACGGTGCTCTCCGGCGAGAGCCTGATCAACGACGCGGCGTCCCTGACGCTGGTCCGGGTGTTCACGCTGATCATCGCCGGGGCCTCGTTGACGATCTGGCAGGACCTCGCGATCTTCGGCCTCGCGATCGGCGTCGGACTCGTCGTCGGCGGGGTCCTCGGCGTCTTCGTGCACTGGATCCGGATGCGGATCAACGACCCGGTGGTCGAGACGATCATGAGCATCCTGCTGCCGTTCGTGGCGTACATCCTGGCCGAGGAGCTGTCCGGCTCCGGCGTGATCGCGGTCGTCACCGCCGGGCTCTACATCGGCTACAACTCGCCGAAGGAGGGGTACGCGACCCGACTGCAGGAACGCCCGCTCTGGACGAGCATCGACGTCATCCTCGAGGGTTTCGTCTTCGCACTGATCGGACTGCAGCTCAACACGGTCGTGCAGGACCTGGTGGAGAGTGAACGCAGCCTCGGCCAGACCCTGACCGCCGCTGCCGTCGTGCTCGCGGTCGTGATCCTGGTCCGACCGCTGTTCATCTTCGAGTCGTACGCGCGGAACCGCCTCCACGGCCGCTTCATCCGTCCCCTGCGCGTCCGGTTGTCCCGAGGACACCGTTCCCTGCGCTGGATCCGCGGCACGGCGGAACCGAGACTGAACTGGCGCGAGCTGACGGTGATCTCCTGGACCGGCATGCGCGGGGTGGTGACCCTCGCCGCCGCCGTGTCCGTCGTCGCGAGCCCGACGCAGATCCCGGCGCAGGACACGATCTTCGTGATCGCGTTCATCGTCACCGTCGGCACCCTCCTGTTGCAGGGGCTGACGCTGCCGTTCGTGATCCGCGCCCTCAGGGTGCAGGACCCGGCCGAGGACGACAAGGACCGACGCAGCGAGATGCTGCTCAACCAGCGGACGACCGTCGCCGCGATCGAGCTGCTCGACCGACGTCGGCCGGAGTGGGGCACCCGGTACGGTCCGGAAGCGACCGACAAGGTCCTCGCCCGTCTGAAGGCCCGTCTCGAACGCCAGGCGGAGACGTTCCGGCAGGACGCAGAAGAAGAGGAGTCCGAGGACCGCAGGACCTCGGTTCGGCTCCGCGGGACGCAGATCCAGGACATCCGCCGCGAGCTGCTCGACCGCCGACGCGAGATCGTCCTCGAGGAACGCGAGAAGGGCAACCTCGACGAGGAGGTCATGCGCCGCGTGCTCGTGACCCTCGACGCTGAAGAGCTCGCGATGGACTCGGCGCAGGCGTCCCGCAGCCGTTCCTGACCTGCCCGCACCCTGGCGCCCGGGCGTACCCTGGAACGCCAGACGACGAGACAGGAGCGCACCGCCGAGTGAGCACGCCGCGGAACGAAGCACGCAGGAACAACGACCTCCCGACGCGCAGCGCCGACGACACAGCGCGGGTCGCGCACGAGCGGTCACGGCCGGTCCACCGCCCCGGCCGGGAGGCGCGCCCCACTCCGCCTCCGAAGCAACACATCGGCCGCTACCGCCGTTGGTACGCCACGTTGCACCCGTCGCTGCAGCTCATCGGGCTCCAGCTGTGGATGCCGCTGTTCTTCATCGTCGGGTTCTGCCTCTGCTACGTGTTCGCGTTCCACGCCCCGCATCCGCACGACGTCCCGATCGGCATCGTCGGCAGCGACCAGACGTTCATCGGGGCCGTGCAGAAGGCGCTCCCCGGCGAGTACCTCTTCTCGTCCTACGACTCGCTCGCCGGCGCGAAGCGCGACGTCGTCGCCGGGACGATCGCCGTCGCCTACGACCCGTCGGCCAACGAGCTGTTCAAGGCCAGCGCGCACCAGTTCCAGGTCGCGAGCCTGGTGCCCGCCACGCTGACCGCGGTGCTCACCGGCGCGGGACTGGCCGCCCCTCGAGTGACCGAGCTCGCTCCCCTGCCGGCCTACGACGAGTACGGCACGGTCGCGATGTACGTGATGCTCGCGTGGTGCATCGGCGGCTACATGGTCGCGATGTTCATCGGCATCATGGGCGGCCCGCTGCGTCACCGGACGCGCATGACGGTCATCGTCACCGGTGGGCTGGTCATCTCGCTCATCACGAACACCCTCGCCGGCCCCGTCGTCGGCGCGATCCACGGGCACTTCATCCCGCTCGTCCTCATCGCCTGGGGCTGGATCGTGGCGATCGGCCTGGCGGTGAACGGCCTGAGCTACTTCGTCGGCCGGTTCATCGCCGCGCCGGCCATGATCTGCTTCGTCTTCCTGTCGATGCCGTCCTCCGGTGGCGCCTACCCGAAGTGGTTCATGCCGGAGCCGTTCGCGTGGCTCAACAACGTCGTGGTCGGCTCGAGCATGGTCGACATGATCAAGCACCAGCTCTACGGCGTCGGCCCGGGCCCGGAGCGCGGCCTGGTCACGATGGGCTGCTACGCCGCCGCCGGGCTCGTCCTGATGTTCCTCGGCAAGAAGTGGTGGGAACGCCGCCGGATCCGCGCGATCGTCACCGGCCGGACCACGATGTTCCAGGACGCGAACACCGCGAACCGCGAGTTCCTGGGCCGTGAGCGTGACGCCGAGCTCGAGCGGAACGGCCTCATCTCGACCGAGACCGGCACGCTGCAGGTCCTGCGCGACGACGACTGGGAGGACGAACGCGCCGCCGGTGACGTCTTCACGGGCGGCCGCGACGGGCTCGAGAACCAGCCGCTGAACCCACGTCGATGAGCGCCCGAGCGAGGGCTATCCTGATCCGATCATGACCCGTACCGCCTGGCACCGCCTCCTCATGACGATCGTCGTCGTCTTCCTCGTCATCGCGGCGCTGTCCTACGTCACGAGCATCGTGCTCGCGCCGAGCGGTGGCCGCAGCGTCGCCGGGCTCTGGGACGGCTGGGCGATGTTCGCGCTCGTCGCCGCGATCGTGTTCGGCGTCGTCGACTTCTTCGTCCGGCCGCTCGGCGGACAGAGCGGGGACGCGGACGTGATGGCCGAGGCCGAAGCCGCGCGCACCGGCAACACCCCGACGCAGCGCGCACGCTGACGAGCGCCGGCGGTCAGAGCGTCAGGACGGCGGTACCGGGCAGCGCGATCAGGCCGGTTCGCCGATCCCCGTCCCGGTGAACCCGGCGACCGAGGCGTTGTCCTCCGCGAACACCACCCGCGCATCGACCCGCCCGCCAGCCAGGACCCCGGGCAGCCAGTAGCGCGCGTCGTCCCACATCGCGTCGTACGGCACGGCGCCCACCGGCACCCAGCTGGGCTCCAACTCGTCACCGCCCGACGGGTCGCCCTGCCAGCGGTGGCAGACGAAGACGTCCGAGACCTGGGACCAGGAGGGGCGGAACGGGAACCGGTAGTCCAACGTGCCACGGGCCTCCAGGTCGGCCGGGTCGATGCGGAGGCCCACCTCCTCCGCCACCTCGCGCACGGCGGTCTCGACCGCTGTCTCGACACCCTCGCGCTTGCCGCCCGGTCCGACCACGCGGCCGGTGCCGAGGCCCCGCCGCTTCTCGCCGAGCAGCACCTCCGGCCCGTCCGCGCCGTCCCGCAGGAGGTACACGACGACGACGGCCGGGTGCTGGGACTTGCTCTCGTCGCGCTCGGTCATGTGTCCAGTGTGGCCGATCGGATGACGTACGCTCGATGCATGGCAGGCGTGCTGTGGGGGCGTCATGGCTGAGTCTCGCAGGACGGGGCGCAGCCTCGAGGTGCTGCGCGCCGAAGCCGCCGAGGAGATCTCGGTCATCGTCGAACACCGGTGTCGGCAGGGTGACGATCCCTGGGACTTCATGCACACGCTGCCGAGCGTCGACGAGCAGGTCGTGCTGATCCTCCGCGCCGAGGCGATGGAACTCGACGTCCGCATCGGCCAGCGCAGCGCACAGTGGTCGTCGCACCCGGCATCCGGGCACGGCACCGAGCACGGCGAGGAGTACCACCGCCTCCGCCGCATCGCGCTCCAGCACCCGGAACTCACCGAGGCCGTGTGGAAGCTCATGGACGCACTGCCCGGTGGTCGCTGACGCCCGCCTGGGGTTGGATGGGGGCATGACCGACACCGTCCTCGCCGTCCTGAACCAGCCCTCCCGCGCCGCCGCGCCGCACGACCCGGAGGCGGAGGCCTTCACGTGGGTGAAGCCGCTCGAGGAGCACATCCAGGTGATGGACCTCGGCCTGACCCGGGGTGACGGTGTGTTCGAGACGATCACGGTCATCGACGGTCGTCCGCAGGCACTCGAGGCGCACCTCGCCCGCTTCGGTCGGTCCGCCGCCAAGCTCGACCTGCCGGAGCCGGACCTCGACGCCTGGCGACAGGCGATCGAGGCGGTCTGCGCACGCCTGGACCCGGTGCGCGAGGCGTACGCGAAGACCGTCCTGACGCGCGGGGTCGAGGGCCTCGGCCGTCCGACCGGCTGGGTCTACGCGGCCCCCTCCGCCGACCAGACCCGCGACCGCACCGAGGGCATCGGGGTCGTCACGCTGGACCGCGGCTACCGGCACGACGTCGAGCGGACCTCGCCCTGGCTGCTGCAGGGCGCGAAGACGCTGTCGTACGCGATCAACATGGCCGCCCTCCGCGAGGCCGTCCGCCGCGGTGCCGACGACGCGCTCTTCGTCTCGACCGACGGCTACGTCCTCGAGGGCACCCGCGCGAACCTCATCATGGCGGTCGGTGGCCGCCTCGTCACCCCACGGACCGACATCGGGATCCTGGACG
Source organism: Curtobacterium sp. MCPF17_031 (assembly GCF_003234035.1). Classification (NCBI taxonomy): domain Bacteria; kingdom Bacillati; phylum Actinomycetota; class Actinomycetes; order Micrococcales; family Microbacteriaceae; genus Curtobacterium; species Curtobacterium sp. MCPF17_031. The sequence continues at coordinate 105,681 of NZ_QKSG01000009.1, forward strand.
GCACCACGCAGGCCGACGTCTTCCGCTTCGCCGAGCAGGAGGGCATCGAGACCGCCTACGAACTCGTCACCCTCGACGACCTGCGGACTGCGGACGCGCTGTGGCTGGTGTCGAGCATCCGGCAGGCCGCTCCGATCCACACGGTCAACGGCGTTCCGCAGGAGATGGACCTCGGCATGACGGAGCGCATCAACGACTTCCTCCTGTCGCGTCAGGACTGAACCGGCCGGACCCGACGCCGGACGGGAGGCTCGGTGCGGCGCCGCACCGAGCCTCCCGTCCGTCAGCCGGTCACCGACACCGGGCTGGTCACCAGCGCGGTGTCGTCACGCCCTGCCCGTCGACGTAGCGGAAGACCTGCTCGCCCTCGATCCAGACGCGCTGGGCGCGGCTGGTGGCGTCGAGCGGGTCGCCGTCCCAGAGCACCAGGTCGGCGTCGAGCCCCTCGGCGATGCGCCCGACCCGGTCCCCGAAGCCGAGGATGTCGGCCGGGGCCGAGGTGATCGCTTCGAGCGCGGTCTGCCGCGGCAGGCCGTCACGCACCGCCATCGTCGCCTGGGTGACGAGCATGTTGATCGGGACGACGGGCGCGTCGGTGGTGATCGCGACGCGGACACCGGCTGCCGCGATCGTGGTGAGGTTCGGGATGCCGCGGTCGCGCAGCTCGACCTTGGAACGACTGGTGAACAGCGGCCCGTAGATCACCGGGATGCCCTTCTCGGCCAGCAGGTCGGCGATCTTGTGGGCCTCGGTTCCGTGGTTGACGACCAGGCGGTAGCCGAACTCCTCGGCGAGACGGACCGCGGTGGCGATGTCGTCGTGGCGATGGGTGTGCTGGTCCCAGGCGAGCTCGCCGTCGAGGACGCGGACCAGGGCCTCCTTCGTGAGGTCCCGGGTGAACGGCTCGTCCTTCCGTGCGGCGGCGTCACGGGCGGCCCGGTAGTCCTGCGCGGCGACGAACGCCTCGCGGATCACCTTCGCGACGCCGAGGCGGGTGGAGGGGGTCTGCCCCTTTTCGCCGTAGACCCGCTTCGGGTTCTCGCCGAGGGCGCTCTTGATGCTCACCGCGTCGGAGATGAGCTGCTCGTCGATGGTCCGGCCACCCCAGGTCTTGATCGCGACCGTCTGCCCACCGATGGGGTTGCCGGAGCCGGGCTTCACCACGATGCTCGTGATGCCGCCGGAGAGGGCGTCGCGGAACCCCTCGTCGTCGATGTCTACCGCGTCGATCGCGCGGACGGCGGCCATGTTCGGGCCGGTCATCTCGTTGGTGTCGTTGCCGGCCGAGCCGTTCGCCTCTTCGTGGATGCCGACGTGGCCGTGTGCCTCGACGAAGCCGGGCAGCAGCCAGGCGCCGGCGGCGTCGATCACGGGCAGTCCGTCGGGAGGCGTCACGTCGGGTCCGACGGCCGTGATCCGGCCGTCCTGGACGACGACCGCTCCCCCGTCGAACTCCGCCCCGTCCACGGGGACGACGTGGGCACCGGTGATCACGAACGAGTTGTCAGTCATTCCACAACGGTACCGATCCCATCGGCGGACGCCTCGGTCTTCGTACACGACATACGGGTTCTTCGCGGTGGAGGACGGTGCGTGGGTACCTTCTGGGGACCCGACGAGCGGAGGCAGGATGCACCACCACGACACCCGGTCGCCCCGGCCTGACTGGCCGGCGCACCGCACAGCGACCCGACCGTGGCGCAGCAGTGGACGACCGCCCCGAGCCGACCGCATGGTCCGCTCGGTCCGGTGCTCGCTGCCGCCCCGCATCGCCCACCGCACCTGGACCGCACCCCCGACCACGGCGGACTTCGTGTCGCGGGTCACCGAGCGCCTGACGGAGCTCGACCGACGCCTCGGTGACCGCACCGCGACCTTCGACCTGCTGCTCGCCCGGACCGAGGCCGTCTCGTCCTCCCGGATCGAGGACGAGCACGCCACGCTGGACGACTACGCCCGAGCCCTCGTCGGCATCCGCGCGAACGGCAGCGCGACGGCGATGGTCGGCGCGACCTCGGCGCTCAGGGCGATGATCGACGACGCCGGCCGGGGCGGCATCACCGAGCGCTCGGTGCTCGACGCGCACGCCGTGCTCATGCGGGACGACCCCGTCGACGGCCCGGTCGCGGGGCGCTGGCGGCAGGTGCAGAACTGGATCGGTGGCGGAGCGTCCCCGCGGGACGCCGCGTACGTCCCGCCGCCGGCCGACGACGTCGCCGAGGCAATGGACGACCTGTTCGCCTTCCTGTCGCGGGACGACCTCGACCCGATCGTCCAGGCGGCGATCGCCCACGCCCAGTTCGAGTCCGTCCACCCGTTCACCGACGGCAACGGGCGGATCGGCCGCGCCCTCGTCAACGCCGTGCTCCGACGACGCAGTCTGACGTCCTCGCTCGTGGTCCCCGTGGCCGCGGCACTCGTCGCGGACCGGGCCGGGTACTTCGCCGAACTCGTCCGGTACCGGGACGGGCACGTCGACGGTGTCGTGACCCTGGTCGCCGCGGCGATCGGCACCGTGTGTGACGAGGTCGAGTACGCGGCACTCCGCCTCGACGAGATCGAACACGAGCGTGCCGCGGTGCACAGCACGAGCTGCGGACCGCGGGTGACGCACGACTCCGCGGTGCTCCGCGTCCTGCTCGCGGACCCGGTCCTGACCGAGGCGGCGATCAGTGCCGCGCTGCCGCCGGACCTGCCCTGGACGGACGCGGTGATCGACGACCTGGTCGACGCGGGCGTGCTGCGGCCGGTCACCGAGCGGCGACGGGACCGGGCCTGGGTGGCGTCGGACGTGCTGGCGGAGCTCGACGCGCTCGCGGAACGCATCCGGGCGGCCGTGGTGTCGTCGACCTCGGCGGCCGTGCCGGCGGACTCGGCGGTGGATGCCGAGGCGGTGGGCGGAGCGGCGGGGCCGGGTCGGTCATCCATGCCGAGCGAATAGGGTGGGCCAGGTGACCAGCGAGCACGACGTGACCATCCCGCCGACCGCCGCCAAGCGGCCCCGGACGCGGACCCACCACGGCATCGACTTCGTCGACGACTACGAGTGGCTGCGCGACAAGGAGTCCCCGGACACCATCGCGTACCTCGAAGCCGAGAACCGCTACACCGAGGGGCAGACCGAGCACCTCGGCGGGCTCCGCCAGCGGCTCTTCGACGAGGTCAAGACCCGCGTGCAGGAGACCGACCTCTCGGTCCCCGTCCGCATGGGCCAGTGGTGGTACTTCACCCGGACGAGCGAGGGCAGCCAGTACGGCGTGCAGTGCCGCGCTCCGATCAGCGGACCCGACGACTGGACCCCGCCGTCGCTCGAGGCGGCAGCCGAGGACTCGCCGACGGGCGCCGGCACCCTGCCCGGGGAAGAGGTGGTCCTGGACGGCAATGCCCTGGCCGAGGGGCACGACTTCTTCTCGCTCGGCACCTACGACATCAGCGACGACGGTCGCCGGCTGGTCTACGGCGTCGACGTCGAGGGCGACGAGCGCTACACCCTGGCGGTCCGGGACCTCGAGACCGGACAGGACCTCGGCGACACGATCCCGAACACCGGAGCCGGCGCGACGTTCGACCCCTCGGGCCGGTACGTCTTCTACCCGACCGTCGACGACTCGTGGCGACCGGACCGCATCTGGCGCCACACCGTCGGTACGTCCGCGGACGCGGACGTGGTGGTGTTCGAGGAGCCGGACGACCGCTACTGGGTCGGCGTGGGCGTCACCCGCTCGTCGCAGTACATCGTCATCGAGCTCGGGTCGAAGATCACCTCCGAGGCGCTCGTCCTCGACGCGTCCGACCCGACCGGTGAGTTCCGTGTGGTGTGGCCCCGTCGCGAGGGCGTGGAGTACGAGATCGAGCACGCGATCGTCGGCGGCAGCGACCGACTGCTGGTCCTGCACAACGACGGCGCCGAGAACTTCGAGCTGGTGGACGTCCCCGCCGACGACCCGACCTCGGAGTCCGACCGCCGCGTCGTCGTCACGCACCACGCCGAGCGACGCATCGAGTCGGTCGACGCCTTCGCCGGACACCTGGCGCTCGAGTACCGGTCCGAGGCGCTGCCCCGGATCGCGATCATCCCGATCGAGGGCGACGGCTACGGCGACGCGCACGAGGTCCCCTTCGACGAGGCGCTGTTCTCGGCTGGCCTCGGTGGCAACCCCGAGTGGGACCAGCCGACGCTCCGCCTCGGGTACACGTCCTTCGTCACCCCGTCCGAGGTCAGCGACCTGGACCTGGCGACCGGCGAGGTCACCGTGCTGAAGCGGCAGCCGGTGCTGGGCGGCTACGACCCGGCCGACTACGTGCAGGAGCGCGACTGGGCGACCGCGTCCGACGGCACGCGGGTCCCGATCTCGCTCGTGTGGCGCCGGGACGCCGTCGATGCGGAGACCCCGGCCCCGTTGCACCTGTACGGGTACGGCTCGTACGAGCACTCGATCGACCCGGGCTTCAGCGTGATGCGCCTGTCGATGCTCGACCGCGGGGTCGTCTTCGCCGTCGCCCACGTCCGCGGTGGCGGCGAACTCGGCCGGCACTGGTACGAGGACGGCAAGACCCTGACGAAGAAGAACACGTTCACGGACTTCGTCGCCGTCGCCGAGCACCTCATCGACAGCGGCCGGACCACGCCCGAGCGTCTGGTGGCCGAGGGCGGCAGCGCCGGCGGTCTGCTGATGGGCGCAGTCGCGAACCTGGCGCCCGAACGCTTCGCGGGCATCCTCGCCGCGGTGCCGTTCGTCGACGCGCTGACCAGCATCCTCGACCCGGACCTGCCGCTGACCGTCATCGAGTGGGACGAGTGGGGCGACCCGCTGCACGACCCCGAGGTCTACCGGTACATGAGCGAGTACTCGCCGTACGAGAACGTCCGCGACGACGTGCAGTACCCGCGCATCCTCGCCGTGACCTCGATCAACGACACCCGAGTGCTCTACGTCGAGCCGGCGAAGTGGACTGCGAAGCTGCGCGAGGTCGGCGCCCCGGTGCTCCTGAAGACCGAGATGTCCGCCGGACACGGTGGTGTCAGCGGTCGGTACGACTCGTGGAAGGAGCGTGCGTCCGAGCTGGCCTGGCTGCTCGACGTGCTCGGACTGGCTGACGTCTCCCCCGCAGCCGCGAGCGCGAACCCGATCGCCGCGGGCTGACCCGGAGCACGGACCCGGTCCGGACCGACGACGACGGCGCGCACCCGATCAGGGTGCGCGCCGTCGTGGTTCCCGGCCTTCGCCGTCACACGCGGTTGAGCGCGTGCACCGCCTCGTCGTAGGACTCCTCGGCCACGCGGACCCGGTCGCCCGCGAGGACCCCGTACCCGAAGGTGCCCTCGCCGGCGCGTTCCGCGATGCCCGCCTGCACGCGCAGCTGCTCCAGCGCGTGCAGCGACCGGACACGTTCGGTGAGCACGTCGGCCGCGGTGCCGATGCGCTTCCACAGCGCGTGCGGGAACGCGTCGTCGCCGAGGACGTCCATCGCCATCCGGGCGCGGAGCGTCGCGTGCCAGGCACGCTGGGTCGCCTCGCGGTCCCCGGCCTCGTCGGCGGGGTCGTCCCCGACGGCGACGCGGACGAGGTCGCGGACGCGCGGCTTCTCGATCGCCGAGACGTCCTGCGCGACCCGCTTCGGATCGCGGAGCGCCCACGCCGTCGGCCGGGGGCGTTCGACGGCGTCGTCGAGGGCGTCGAGCAGTTCGAGGAACGACTCCTCGTGCAGGGACAGGACGACCTCGCGGGTGGCGTCGTCGCGGCGCTGGCGAGTGGCGGCGAGGACGCGTTCGCGGGTGATCGAGTCGACGAGCGCCTCCTGCGCCGGGCTCGACGCATGCGACAGTCGGTCGACCAGGTACTCGGCGAGCGCGGCTCGTGCCGTGACGGCTGCGAGTGCGTCGGCCGCGGCGGCGGCCCGGTCGATCTCGTCCCCGTCGGCGAAGGCCGGCCGGTACGACCCGAGGACGGCGGCGATGCCGAGCGCGGTCTCCGCCGTCTCGGCCAGGTCGGTCGGTGCGCCGGACCGGAGTCCGGCCTCCAGGCGGAGCAGCGTGCCGCGCAGCTTCCGCAGGCGCTTGGTGAGTGCGCGGGCCGCGGTGCCCTTGTGCGGCTTCTCCTCGGTCTGGAGGCGCGGTGCCGGTGCCCCCGCCAGCCCGCGTGCCAGCTTGGACGCGACGGCGGCAGGGCCGGCGCCGACGGCGGCGAACCGGCCGTCCAGGGCGGCGAAGAGTTCGTGCGCGATCTGCGGGTCGACGCCCTCGACGGCTTCGACCTCGACCTCCCGCCAGGTGTTCGGGTCCGCCGGCGCGTCGTCGTCGAGGCGTTCTGCGACGACCTGGTCGTCGGCGAGTTCGGCGACCTGGTCGCCGTCCTCGTCCAGCAGGCGGGTGACGGTGCGGGTGGTGGTGATGCGGACGACGGGGTGGAGTCCGCGGCCGCGGCGTTCGGTGAAGAGTGCGGCGAGGACCTCGACGGGCACGGTGTCCGGGTCCTCGGTGAGCGGGAAGTGCTGCTCGTGGCGGACGGTGTCGGACTCGGAGCGCTTGATGTGCCAGCCGGCGTCGTGTCCGCCCGTGCGCCGTCGGACGGTGACGTGCGCGGCGACGAGGTCGTACCGCTGGGTGTCCCAGTAGGTGGCGTCGAGCTCGAAGGGCTCCTGGACGTCGGTCTGCATGATCCCGCCGGCGCCGACCAGGTCGGGCAGTGCGGCGCCGTCGGGCAGGTCGTAGGTGCGCTCGATCTCGAGGTGGGTGTCGCTCACACGGTCTTGTCTACCAGGGTGGCGGCGTGGTCCTCACCACGGGTGGGTCGGCGGCGGGCCGTCGTGCCTCGTCAGGGAGCCGCGGCCGGAGGCAGGGTCGGAGGCGGGGTCGGACGCGCCTCCCGGGAACCGGGGTTACCGTGAGCACATGAGCGAGACGATCACCCGTGACGCGTTCGTGCCCGAGGCCGGCGGCGTCACCATGTTCACGACTTCCTGGTGCGGCTACTGCGCCCGGCTGAAGAACCAGATGACCAAGGCGGGCGTGCCGTTCCGCGAGGTCGACATCGAGAACACGCCCGGCACGGCCGAGCTGGTCGCCGAGGTCAACGGCGGCAACCAGACCGTGCCGACGCTGGTCTTCCCCGACGGCAGCACGGCGACGAACCCGTCCCTGGCCGAGGTGCAGTCGCGCGTCTGACCCGCGGCGGCGCCCCTGCGCCCGGCGCAAGCCGGACCCGCACGACAGGAACCCGCTCGAACCACGGACTCCCCTGGTTCGAGCGGGTTCCTGTTGTGCGCAGCCGAACGGAGCCAGCCAGCCGGCGCCCGCCAGCCGGCCGGCCGCGCCCTACCGCGAGAGCGCGTCGAGCAGCAGCGACGCCATCGCGTCGAGCTGGATGTCACCGGAGTCGACGACCTCGTCGTCCGACCCGTCGAGCGCGCGGGCAGCGAGGCCGGCCTTCGAGTCGATGAGCTCGGCGATCTTGGTGTCGATCGTCTGCGCGGCGATGATGCGCCACGCGGTGACCGGCTCTTCCTGACCGATGCGGTGCACGCGGTCGATCGCCTGCGTCTGCTCGGCGCTCGTCCACGACAGTTCGGCGAGGACGACGTTGGAGGCGACCTGCAGGTTCAGGCCGACGCCGGCCGCGGTGAGCGAACAGACGATGACGGCGACGTCGGGGTCGTTCACGAACGAGTCGATCTCGGCCGTGCGCTGCGCGGGCGTCTGGTCGCCGCGGATCGTCGCGGTGCGCAGGTGCCGGCGGGCGAACACCTCTTCCGCCTGGTCCATCACGTCGAGGTGCTTCGCGAAGAACACGACCTTGCCGACGTTCGAGGCGAGCTGCGCCGCGTAGTCCGCCGCGAGCTGCGCCTTGGCACGACCGATGCGACGCACCATCGAGAACACGTTCTCCCCGGTGGACGAGGCGTCCTGGTCCTCGAGCTCCCAGCGGGCGACCTGGCGGACGAGCTTCTCGTCGATGCCGTCGACCGGCGCCTGGCCGGTGCGGGCAGCGAGCGCCTGGTGGTACCGCTTGACCAGCTTCGCGGTGAGCTCGCGCTCGGCGTCGCGGATCGAACGACCCTCGTCACCGTCGAGCTCGACGGGGATGTCGGCGATCCGGCGGGCCGGGATGTCCGCGGCGACGTCGACCTTGCGGCGACGGACGATGCCCAGGTCGATCACCGCCTTGCGCGCCTCGGTGAAGAAGCCCTGGTCGGCGGGGGTCAGCCCGATCTCCTCGAGCTCGTTCATGAGCTGCGCGCGGGGCTTCTTGTCGTCGATCCAGCCGAGGAACTCCCAGATCGTGCGGAAGTCCTCGACCGAGTTGATGAGCGGCGTCCCGGTCAGGGCCATCAGCAGCGGGTTCGCGGTGCGCTCGCGGATCTTCTCGGCGAGCTGCAGCACGAACTTCGAGCGCTGCGAGTCCTTGTTCTTGATGAAGTGGGCCTCGTCGACGACCATGCCCTTGAACCCGAAGGTCCCGAGCCAACCGACGTGCCGGTCGAGGATCTCGTAGTTGACGATGATGATGTCGGCGAACCCGTCGAGGTCCTGGCCGTCCCCGTGGATGACCGTGGCACGGTGGTTCGGCACCCAGCGCTCGGCCTCGCGAGCCCAGTTCGTCTTGACGACGTTCGGGACGACGACGAGCAGCGGGAACGCCTTCGCGGCGTCGGCAGCGAGCAGCGACTCCGCGGTCTTGCCGAGGCCCGGCTCGTCGGCGAGCAGGAAGGTGCGGTGCCCCTGCGCCGCCGAGGTGACGAGTTCCGCCTGGTGCTTCATCAGCGAGGCACCGGCCGGGGTGTGCAGCGTCGCCGGCTCGGGCAGCGGCATCGAGGCCACTCCGCCGCCGGCGCCGTACTCGAAGGACTTGAACAGCGGACCGAAGAGCTCCCAGTTCGCCAGACGACGCGGGTGCGCCACGGGCTGGTCGGCGAGCGCGAAGTCGGGCGGCAGGAACGGGTTCGCGAGCTGCCGCTGCACGACGGACTGCGGCACCACGGACCGCTCGGGCGTCTCGACCGCAGCGGTCGGTTCGGCTGCGATGACCAGGTCCTCGGGCTGCAGCTCGATGCCGGCGGCGATCATCATGTCGCGCTTCACCGTGCGCGTGGCCTCGGAGACGGAGGCCTCCTCGGTGAGGAGCTGGATGACACTGGTGTCCCGCGCAGCGGTCTTCGCGAGGATCGTGGCGACTCCGTCGAGGCGCTTCAACTGCTCGGCACGCTGCGAGTCGGTGAGGGTCGCGTCCGCCTTGACGCGGGCACGCTCCTCGCGCATGAGCAGGGCGACAGCCTGGAACTTCGTGCGGTTCGTCGCCTTGAGGGGGCCTCGCTGCGCGGCGGCTTCGACCTCGCGCACGGCGCGGGCGAGGACGGGGATGAGGCCGTCGTTGTCGAGCGGTCGGGTCCGGCGCGCAGCCGTCCGCGTGCCACCGGCAGCGCGACGGGTACCTGATCGAGCCAAAGCTCCTCCTGTTCCGCCCTCGTCGGGGCGAGCCACCCGGTACGGGCGGAAGTCGTGTGGTGCGGCTGCCGTGTGTCGTGGCCGTCGCACCGGTGTCCACCACGGGCCGCCGTGGCCCGCAGCACGCCGGCACGTTCCGGCAGGACGCATCGGGGGCCCAGGTGCGGGCCGGTGGTCGATGTGACGGTCTGCTCGGGAGTCCGGCGGCGTCTCACGCACGCCACCCATCCCGGAGGAGGTCCTCCGGAGAACGTCCTGGAGGTCTGACCTACCAGGCGACGCGGCTGCGGCCCGCACCGGCCAGCGACCGGTCGTCGCGGCAGGGATCGACGCGACATGCGAGCACGCCGTGCGTGCGCCGTCAGTTTACTCCCCAGGCACCGACGGAGGCGACTCTCCACACCCCGCGCGTGGCGAGCCTCCCGGCCGGGACGCCGCGTCACGGGCAGGGCGCACGGGACGGGCGTCAGAGGTGCGGTGCGGAGCGTGGCCGGCCGGCACCGGACGGGAGGCTCGGGGCCGGTTCCGCCAGGGCGGCACGCGTCGCCGCGAGCAGCTGCTCCGCCGTCGCGATCCCGTTCACCGACCCGGTGGTCGCCTGCCCGCCCGCATGCGCGAGGAGTTGTGCACCGATCGCCGGCCCGAGGCGCTCGGCCTCCTGCGGGTTCCGGGCCGCCCAGTCCCGGGCGACGGCGTCCGCGAGGCGCTCGGCGGCGGCACCGCGGTCCACGTCACCACGGGAGCGGTGCCACAGCCCGGTGACGACGAGGTGCGCGACGACCGCGCCGACGTCCCGCACCGGGTACCCCCAACCGGCGGTGTCGATGTCGAGCAGGCCGGAGATGCGCCACGGCTCGTCCTCGTCGACGAAGACCTGCTCGAGGTGCAGGTCACCGTGCACCACCTGCTTCTGCGCGGCGTTCCAGCCGATCGACCGGCGCCCGATCGCGTCGTACAGGCGGTCGATCTCCTCGGCGTCCGCGGGCAGCGCGGTCGTCAGGGTACGGCGGTGCCAATCCGCGTGGTCCATCGCGTCCGCTCGCGCCTGCTGCGTCATCGGGACCGCGGCGATGCGGCCGGTCAGCGCCGCGAGGGACGCTACGAAGCGCGGGTCGTCCGCGATCTCGGTGATCCGGCTGCCGGCCGGGACGCCCCGGACCAGCTCGAGGACGAGCAGCCCGTCACCGCGGCTCGCGAGCACGCGCGGCACCGGGAGCCCGGCCGCCGCGAACTGCTCGTGAGTGCGGACGATCGGTGCGACCCGGTGCGGCCGGACGATCTTGATGAAGAGAATGCGCTCGGGCGCGTCGACGCGGACCACGGCGCGCTTGCCGGGCCGGTAGGCGGCCACCGTCAGGGTCGGGTCCGTCACCGGCATGCCGAGCGTGGTCAGGAGTTCGGCGACGGCGTCCCGGTAGGTCACCTGCGGCAGCACCGGGAGGCCCGGGTCGTTCGGGTAGGCCCACACCGACACCGGCTCCCCCGTCGCGGGGTCGGTGACGATGGCGCTGTTCTGGTCGTGGGCGCCGCCGGTGTCGACGTACGTCAGGACGGTGGCACGCTGGCCGTTCCGGTCGAGGGTGTCGACCTCGTACCCGTAGAGGTAGCCGTTGCCCGAGGGCTCGACCGAGTGCGCACGCGCGGCCACGACGGACGTCCCGGACCCGGCGAAGGCCTCGGGGATGACACGCTCATGGTTGGGCCACACGGCCACAGTCAACCGTGTGTGCGGGGATTCGGCGCGTTGCCGAGCGGTTCGGCGTGCCGCTCCTGGCTAGCGTGGAGGGGTGAACCCGGTCAGGCGCCTTCGCAGCTCCAGCCGCACCCCGTTCCTCCAGGTCGTGAAGACCGCGGTGGCGGTGGTCGCGGCGGTGCTGCTGTGCGAGCTCCTGATCCGTGGACCGTTCCCGACCTTCGCCGCGATCGCCGCCCTGCTCGTCGTGCAGCCGAGCATCAACCAGTCGTTCGTGAAGGGCCTGGAGCGCAGCGCCGGGGTCCTGCTCGGCGTGGTCCTGGCGACCGGGGTGCACCTGCTCCTCGGCGACGCGGTGTGGATCGTGCTGCTCGTGGTCGTCCTGGCGATCCTGCTCGCCTGGGCACTGCGCCTGACCCCGACCTCGGCGACGCAGGTCGGCATCAGCGGGATGCTCGTGCTGACCGCCGGGGTCGTCACGCCGAACTACTCGGCCGACCGGATCCTCGAGACCGTGATCGGCGCGGTCGTCGCGCTCGTGGTGAACGCCGTCATCGTGCCGCCGGTCCTCCTCGAACCCGCGCACCTGGCCGTCGCACGGCTCGCCCGGGACACCGCCGCCGCGTTCGAACGCATCGCCGTCGGTCTGACCGAGGGGTGGGACCACGAGCAGTGGGACGCGGCCCTGCTGCAGGCCCGGGCGCTCCGGCAGCAGCACGGCCGGACGGAGGCCGCGCTGACCTCGGCTCGCGACTCACTCGCCATGAACCCCCGCGGTGGTCGGCACCACACCGTCCTCGAGCGGGACGTCGCCGTCGCCGAACACCTGCGCGTCCTCGTCACCCGGGTCACGGGCATGACACGTGCCGTCCGGGACAACACCGCCCCGGACCTCCGTGCCGACCCGATGGTGGGGCGGATCGCCACCGAGGTCGCCCGCATCGGCTCCGACGTCCGCCGCCTCGGCGCGCAGGTCGAGTCGGCACGACTCACGCCGGGCGAGCTCACCGAGGGACCGGAGGAGACCGCGGTCGAGCACGCGCTGACCGCGCCGCTCGCGGTCGTCCGGCCGAACTCCCGGCACTGGGTGCTCATCGGAGCACTGCTGGAGGACGTCCGTCGCGTCCGTGAGGAACTGCTCGGCGAGGACGACTGAGCGGCCTGCTCCGACGTCGGGTCAGCGGACGGGTTCGTCCGTGCCGCACGCCGCCTGGTGCGCCGCCTCGAGGAGGTCCGCCCACACCCCCGCCGCGGGCCACGACGGGTCGGACGTGACCACCTCGACGTCGGCGAACCGACGGATCTCGGCGACCACGGCCTCCTGGCCGGCTGCGCGCGCGGCACGGCCGGCACCGTCCAGCACGGCGGCGAGCAGGTCGGCGACGACGCGGTCGCGATGTGGTCCGTCGAGCGGACCGAGACCGACGACGCCCTCCCGGGCGGAGTCGAGTTCGGCGCGCAGGCGGACGATCTCCGGATGGTCCGGGTCGTGCATGGTGCCCCCCAGTACAGGACGGTCTGTCGGGTACAGCGTCCGGGCCGGAGCATAGCAAGGCGATGGTCCCGGCCAGTACCCGTCGGTCTCGAGCTGTCCACCGGACGCAACGGACGCCGTCGGTGCTGTGACGGTGTTCAGGCCTGCCGCCCGCCGATCCGCCCGCCGGACCCCGTTCGGTGCCACGATGGTCGCGGGAGGTCCAGATGCGCTTGTTGGTGGTCGAGGACGATGACGAGATGCGCGCGCTCATGGAGCGCGGGCTCGCTGCCGAGGGGTACCGCGTCACCGCGGTCGAGAACGGCGTGGAGGCACTGATCGCCCTCGGTGAGCAGGCCTACGACATCGCCGTGGTCGACGTGATGATGCCGGGCATGTCCGGGTTCGAGCTCGCTCGACGCGTCCGCGAACGGGAGGACCCGGTCCGGATCCTCCTGGTCACCGCACGCGACGCCGTCGACGACCGGGTGTTCGGACTCGACGCCGGCGCCGACGACTACCTCACCAAGCCGTTCGCGTTCGCCGAACTCACCGCCAGGCTCCGTGCGCTCGGCCGCCGTGAACCGGTCGGTGCTCCCCGCACCATCGAGGTCGGCGACGTCTCGATCGACTCCGAAGCACGCCGCGTGTCCATCAAGGGCCAGCGCGTCGCCATGAGCCCCACCGAGTTCGCGCTGCTGCGGCTGCTCGCCCGCTCGGTCGGCACGGTCGTGGACCGCCCGAAGATCCTCGAAGAGGTCTGGGACGGCTCGCAGCACGTCGACCCGAACGTCGTCGAGCAGTACATCTCGTACCTGCGGAAGAAGCTCGTCGCGCAGGAGGCGACCGTCGCCATCAGCACGGTCCGTGGCCGCGGCTACCGACTCGACCTCATCGGCGCGTGACGACCGCGTGACGCGGTCGGACGGGGCAGCACCCGCGCGGCGGACCCGGTGGACGCTGCGATCGCTCTCGCTGCGTTCCCGCATCACCATCGGCTCGACGGTGATCGCGGCCGTCGTCATCGCGCTGCTCGTGCTCGTGATGCGCCTGCAGGTCGTCAGCGTCGTCGCACGGGCCACCGAGACCCTGCTCGACGCCGACACTGACCCGTACGTCGCCACGCTCGAGGTCGACAGCAACCCGAACCTCTCCCCGCCCGGCAACGCCCAGTTCGTCGCGGTGGTCTCCCCCACGGGCGACATCACCCTGTCGTCGATGCCCGGACGCCTCGAACAGGCGCTCGGCAGTCTCCGCTCCACCCCGGCCGGCACCTCGGTGATCGACGTCGGCGACTCCGAGTACCGCGTCGTCGTCGAACACCCGGTGAACCAGGCCGGACGCTGGACCGTGGTCGCCGCCCGCAACTCGCAGGCCGAGGCGATCGTCGTCGACGACCTGACCACGACGCTGTCCTTCACCGGACTGGCGATCCTGGTGGCCTTCGGCGTCGCCTCGTGGGTGCTCGCGACCACGGCGCTGCGTCCCGTCAACCGGATGCGTCGTGAGGCCGAACGGCTCTCCGTCGCCCCGGAGCGCGCCGAGCTGCCGGTCGGCCCCGCGCAGGACGAGCTGGCGTCCCTCGCCACGACCCTGAACGCCTTCCTCGCGCGGACCCGCCAGGCCACCGAGCGGGAACGCCAGATGGTTTCGGACGCCAGCCACGAGCTGCGCACCCCACTCGCGATCCTCACCACCCAGCTCGACCTGGCGTCCCTGGACGGGGACGACGCCCAGGCCCTCGCCGCCCACATCGAACGCGCGAAGAACAGCGTCGCCCGGCTCTCGAGGCTCGCCAACGACCTGCTCACCCTGTCCCGCATCGAGGAGTCGGAACGCCGATCGGCGGACGGCGCCCCGCAGACGGCCACCGCATGGTCGGACCTGGGCGACGAGGTCATGGCCGCCGTCGACCGCGTCCGGCTCATCGCGAGCGCCAAGGACGTCACGGTCGACTTCGAACTCGACCCGCCCGTCGCAGTCGGTGGCTCGGGCCCCGGCATCGGCGGCGGCACGGTGGAACCGCGGTACCGGCTCGACACCGGCGGGATGGCGCAACTCGTCACGAACACCGCGGGCAACGCGGTCGCCGCACTCCCCCGCGGCGGCAGCGTCGTCGTCACCTGGCGGACCACCCCCGGCGAGGGTGTGTTGCAGATCACCGACGACGGCCCCGGCGTCCCCGAGTCTTTCGTACCGGTCGCGTTCGACCGTTTCACCCGGCCCGACGAGGCCCGCACGTCACGACGCGACCCGGACGCAGTGCCCGGCATCCCGATGCCGGGCGGCTCCGGACTCGGACTCGCGATCGTCCGCGCGGTCGCCGAACGGGCTGGAGGCTCGGCCACCCTCCGCAACGTCCCGACCGGCGGGCTCGAGGTCACCATCCGCGTCCCTGAGGTGCGGGTCACGCCGAACCCTCCGCGCTGACGAATCCGGGGAGTGCCGCGCTCACGGGGCCTCCCGCGCTCACGGGGAGCTCCGCGTTCACGGGAAGTGCCGCGCTCACTGGAAGTCCCGGGACCGGGTCCGGACCGCGAGGGGCAGGTGCTCGATCCGGTCCGCGACCAGGTTCACGACGCCGTCCGGCGAGCGTTCCAGGATCCCCCGCACGATGACCGCCGGCGACTCCCGGGCCACCCGCCGGTACCGCCCCCACACGCCGACGCTGCAGATGACGTTCACCAGCCCGGACTCGTCCTCGACGTTGAGGAACGTGATACCCGACGCCGTCGCCGGACGCTGCCGGTGCGTGACGATGCCGCCGACCTCGACGCGCCGACCGGTCTCCGCCGTCCGGGTGTCCTCGACGCTGAGCACCCCACGGTCGGACAGCTCCGGACGGAGGTGGCCCATCGGGTGGTCGTCGGTTGACATGCCCGTCGACCACATGTCCGCGATGAGGACGTCCCCGCTCGTCATCTGCCCGAACAGCGGCGGCTGCACGACGACCTGAGTGTCCGGCAACTGGTCGGCCCGCTCCGCCGCCGCCTGCGCTGCGGACCACATGCCGGCCCGGCGGTCGATGCCCAGGGACTCGAACGCGTCGGCGGCGGCGAGGGCCTCGAGCTGTGCCGTGGTGAGGCCGACCCGCCTGGCCAGGTCGGACATGTCGGTGAAGGGCCCGTTCGCCCGCCGTTCGGTGACGATGCGCTCGGCGCTGCGTCGGCCGAGCGAGGCGACCTCGGCCAACCCGAGTCGCACGGCGAACGCGCCGTCCCGTCGGTGGGCGGCGGTGTCGTCCTCGGCGTCCCGGTCGAAGGGCAGCACGGGCGGTTGCTCCGTCGCCAGGCACGCGTCCCCCAGGCCGCCGGCGGCGTGAGCGGCGGAACCCGCGAGACCCGTGTGACCGGCGGAACGGTCGGGGCGATCGGGGTGGTCGGGGTCGTCGATCGGCTCGAGGGTCGCGTCGACCTCGGACCGCAGGATGTCCGGCCGGAGCACACGGACCCCGTGCCGCCGGGCGTCGGCGACGAGGGTCTGCGGTGAGTAGAAGCCCATCGGCTGCGCCCGGAGCAGCGCCGCCAGGAACGCTCCCGGGTAGTGCAGGCGCATCCACGCGCTGGCGTAGACGATGAGCGCGAAGCTGATCGAGTGGCTCTCCGCGAAGCCGAAGTTCGCGAACGCCTGGATCTTGGCGTAGATGGCGTCGGCGTCCTCGCCGAGGATGCCGTTCTCCGCCATCCCCCGGTAGAGCTTGTCCCGGAGCCGGTCGATCTTCTCGAGGCCACGCTTGGACCCCATCGCGCGGCGGAGCAGGTCGGCGTCGTCCCCGGAGCAGTTGCCGACCGCGATCGCCATCTGCATGAGCTGTTCCTGGAACAGCGGCACGCCGAGCGTCCGTTCCAGCACGGGTTCGAGGGCCGGGTGCATGTAGGTGACCGGTTCCTCGCCGGTGCGGCGTCGGATGTACGGGTGGACCGCGCCGCCCTGGATCGGCCCGGGGCGGACGAGGGCGACCTCGATGACCAGGTCGTAGAACCGTCGGGGCAGCAGCCGGGGCAGCGTGCCCATCTGCGCACGGGACTCCACCTGGAAGACCCCGATCGTGTCCGCGCGGCAGAGCTGGTCGTAGACGCCCTGTTCCTCCTTCGGGATGGCGTGCATGTCCCACCGCTCCCCACAGTGGTCCGCGGCCAGGTCGAACGAGTACTGCAGCGCGGCGAGCATGCCGAGCCCGAGCATGTCGAACTTCACGAGCCCCATGTAGGCACAGTCGTCCTTGTCCCACTGCAGGACGGTCCGGCCGTCCATCCGGGCGTGCTCGATCGGCACGACCTCGCCCACCGGCCGGTCGGTCAGGACCATCCCGCCCGAGTGGATGCCGAGGTGCCGCGGGAACCCGAGGACCTGCTGCGCCAGGTCGACCACGGGTTCCGGGATGTCGTGGTCCTGGCTCTCGGTGACCGAGCCCCACCGCTCGACCTGCTTCGACCAGGCGTCCTGCTGGCCGGGGCTGTGGCCGAGCGCCTTCGCCATGTCCCGCACGGCGCCCTTGGGCCGGTAGGTGATGACGTTCGCGACCTGTGCGGCGTTGAACCGGCCGTACTTGTCGTAGACGTACTGGATCACCTCTTCCCGCCGGTCGGAGTCGAAGTCCACGTCGATGTCGGGTTCCTCGTCGCGCATCGACGACAGGAACCGTTCGAACGGCAAGCCGTACCGGATCGAGTCGACCGCGGTGATCTCGAGCAGGAAGCAGACCGCCGAGTTCGCCGCGGACCCGCGTCCCTGGCAGAGGATCCCCCGGCTCCGGGCGAACTGCACCATGTCCCGGACGATGAGGAAGTAACCGGGGAACCCCTTGTCCTCGATGACGGACAGTTCGCGTTCGATGCGCTCCCGCTTGTGGGCGTCCACCCCGTCGGCGTCCCCGGGGTAGAACCGGCGCGCACCGCGCCATGTGAGGTCTCGCAACCAGCTCATCGGGGTGTGACCGTCCGGCACGTCCAGGTCGGGCAAGCCGGGCTTCGCCGTCCGTAGCGCGAACCCGAGCTCGTCGGCGAGCTCCACGCTCCGCTCCACCGCTCCGGGCCACCGCGCGAACCGCCGCGCCATCTCGGCACCGGAACGGAGGTGTGCGGTGTCGGCTGCCGGCAACCACCCGTCGATCTCGTCGAGACTGCGGCGGGCCCGGACCGCGGCGAGGGCGGTCGCGACCGGGAACCGGTCCGGGGTCGCGTAGTGCACGTTCCCGGTCGCCACGACGGGCAGCGCGTGCCGGTCGGCGAGGACGGCGAGGACGTCGTTCCGGGCGCTGTCGAGCGGGTCACCGTGGTCGGAGAGCTCCACCACCACGTTGCCGGTGCCGAACCGGTCCAGCAGTGCGCGGAGGGCCTGCTCGGCAGCGCTCTCACCGCCGCGTTCGAGGGCCTGACGGACGCTGCCCTTCCGACAGCCGGTGAGCACCCGCCACCGGCCGGCCGAGCGTTCCGCGAGGTCGTCGAGGTCGTACCGCGGCCGACCCTTCTCGGAGCCCGCGGCGAGGTGCGCGGCCGTCACCGCGCCGGCCATCCGGTGGTACCCGTCCTGCCCGTCGGCCAGGAGCAGCAGGTGCGAGCCCTCGGGGTCGGGGACGCCGTTCTGTGGTTCGGTGAGGCCGAGGGACAGCTCGGCACCGTAGACCGTGGTGATGCTCGGGTACGTCTCGGCAACCTCGGCCATCCGGGCGGCCCCGTAGAAGCCGTCGTGGTCCGTGATCGCCAGTCCACGGAGGCCCAGTCGTGCAGCCTCTTCCAACAGGTGCTCGGGCGGGCTCGCGCCGTCCAGGAAGCTGAAGGTCGAGTGCGCGTGGAGTTCGGCGTACGGGACAGCCGGGGGCGCGTCGGGCGCGGCGAGGTCCGCCGGTCGGTAGGGCGCACGCTTCCGCGACCAGGCCGGGCTGTCACCACCGTCGCCCTCGGGGGTCGTGCCCGGGCTCCGCTTGTCGGAGAGGGCGCGCTCGAACTGCGACCACGGGATCGGCGGGTTGTTGTACCCCATCAGGAACCGTCCTTCACGTCGCGATCGCCTCTGCCCACCAGCGGTGGTCGGCGAGGACCAGGTACCAGGCACGCCCGTCGGCGTCCACGAGCTGCAACCGGTGCAGCCGTCGCCCGCCGGACTCCCACCAGCGCACGACCAGTGGCCAGGGTCCCGCCCAGGCCGTGACGGCGGTGAACCGTCCCCCGCGGTCGCCGTCGGAGCGGAACTGCTCGGGTTCGCCGGTCAGGGTGCCACGGTCGTCGACGTCCACGGATCCGCCGTCCGCCGCGACGACGTCCACCGGCCGGGGTCGTTCGAGGACCGTCGCCGGCGGGGGCCCGGAGAGCCTTCCCGGCCACGGACGGTCCCGCACGACCGCGAGGGCACGCTCGCCACCGACCGGCGTGTCTCCCCACGGCACGAGCACGATGCGCTCGGCCAGGGTGCGCCCGCCACCGATCCGGGGCGTGACGACCCCGTCGTGTCCGACCATGCCCTGCACCCGGGCCAGCCCGTGGTGGACCCGCTCGTCCGGTCCGGAACCCCAGAGCCCGCGCTCGTGGTTCGCCAGGTCGTCCACCGCGACCGGTTCGAGCACGACCGTGGTCACGGGAGCCTCGAGCCCGGTCGGGTCGACCCCACCGGCGAGCTGCCAGCGCACCCGGTCCACCACGTCCGCGGCGTCGAACCACCGCGGGTGCGCCCAGACCCGTTCGAGCAGGACGTCCCGTTCGTCGACGATGCCCACGCGGATGGTCGTCGCCACCAGCCCCGCCGCCCGGAGCTTCGCGGCGAACTCGTCGGCGGAACGACGGAAGGCGAAGGCGATCTGGTCGGCGCGGTCGAGCGGCGGCTCGAAGGACGCCTGGACCTCGAGGTCGGGTGGGACGTCCCGCGCGGAGACCTCCCGCGGGTCGCGACCCCCGGCGAGCCGGTGCAGGAATGCCCCGGGCACGCCGAAGCGGTCGCGCACCTGTTCGTCGGTGAGGGCTGCGAAGTCGCCGAGCGTCGTGAGGCCCAGGCGGCCGAGCACCATCGCGAGGTCAGGGTCGCTGAGCACCCCGAGCGGCAGCGGGGCGAGGAACGTGCCCGATCCACCGACCGGCACCATCCGGACGCGCTCTCCCGGCCGGGTCGGCCGTGCCCGGGCAGCCTGCTCCGCCGCGAACGGGGTGTCCGCCACACCGGCACGCACGCCGGGTGCGCCGTGGTCGGCGGCGATGCCCGCCAGGATCGTCGCGGCCGCCCGCTCGCCGCCGTGGTAGCGCGCCGGGCCGCGGGCACGCAGCGCGATCGTCCCGGGGCGCAGGACCTCCACCCCTGGCGCGGCGGCTTCGATCGCGCGGATGACGGGCTCGAACGCCCGGTGGTCGAGTGCGTCGTCGTAGGGCTGCGTGACCAGGTCGGTGCAACGTGCCTGTGCTTCGCGGACCCGCAGTCCGCGCACCACGCCGACCTGTCGAGCCGAGGCGGAGCTCGCGAAGACCAGGCCCTTCGCGATGAGGGCGAACGGCTGTTCGGGCGGGGTGCCCGCAGCCCGGGCAGCGGCGATGACGGGCCAGTCCGGGCACCAGAGCACGATCGTCCGGGTCGGCGGGGGTTCCGGCAGACCGGCACCACGGCTGAGCGCGTCGGCCCGGACGGCTCCGGCACCCGGCAGCCCCACCCCGGACGACCCGACATTCGGCAGCACGGCACCACCACGTGGGCCGGCGGCCAGAGCCCGACGTCCGCGGGGGCTCACGATGCCACCGCCACGGGACGCAGGGCCCGCCCACCGGCCGAGGCCGCCACCGGGACCGCCGCACGCACCGACCCGTCCGCCGCGGGCAACAGCAGTTCGGTGCTGGTCGGCCGGACTGCTCCGGCCCGACCCGAGGCGGTGACGGTCACCCGGCGTTCGGTGAGGTACCCGTGTCCCTGGCCGATGCCGCTCCAGTGCGACTCGGCGACCCGCAGGGTGACGTCCGCGCCGGGCCAGGAACCGAGTGCGACGAGGGCGGCCCCGCGCTGGCGGAGGCGTGCGGAGAGCCGGGCGACGTCACCGGGCACCACGCGGCCGAGCGGCCGGGTGAGGACGATCTGCGCGACGTCGGCGAGCGCCGCGGTGACCGCGAGCCACTGGTCGCCCGGGTCCGGCACCAGAACGAGTCGTTCCAGGTCGATGCCGGCCGCGGCGGCGGCTTCGACGCCGAAGGACGGCACCCCGACCACGGCGCACCAGGCTCCGGCCGCGGAGGCCGCCTGCAGCATGGTCTGGGCGAGCAGCACCGACTCCGGCACGGAGTACGTGCCACCGGCGCGGATGGCGCCGCCGGGCAACAGCGGCGCGAGGGCATCGGCCGTGGGCAGCCCCTCGGTGTCCACGCGGGTCGCTTCCATGTCGGCGACCCGGGAGCGCAGTGCGGTGATCCGATCGAGCGCCGCACGAGTTGCACCGACGTGGTCGGAAGCCCGGGCAGCACCGTTCCGCCCGATGTGCTCCCGGTCCCCGCGTCCGCGGTCACCACGCTCATCGGGCGACCGGAGTGCCGCCGCCGTCTGCATGCCCTCATATTCGAACATGTGTTCGATCTTGTCAACCGGCACCGACATCCGGTGGACAACCGCTCGAACACCCGTTCGATCGGTTCAGGACCCGACGATCACCAGCGCGCCACTGCCCCGATCCCCCCGAGCACCGACAGGGTCTTCGTCTCGACCTCGTCCGCCTCGTCCGCCGCCGTGGAGGACCACGTCACCGCGCCGCCGGCCCCGAGGGACCGGGACCGCACGCGGCCGTCCCGGTGCAGGACCGTCACCAGTGTCCGGATCGCCACCGACAGATCGACCGCTCCGCTCGCCGAGAAGTACCCGATCGCCCCCGAGTAGACCCCGCGCGGCGCCGCTTCGAGGCGGTCCGCGATCGCCGTCGCGCTGCGCTTCGGCGCGCCGGTCATCGACCCCGGTGGGAACGCGGCACGCACCACCTCGGCCCGGGAGGTGCCCTCCGGCAGCACCCCGGCGACCGTCGACACCAGCTGGTGCACGCTGGCGTAGGTCTCGACGTCGCAGAGCCGCTCCACGCGCACCGTGCCCGGGCGTGCCGTCCGCAGCAGGTCGTTCCGCAGCAGGTCGACGATCATCACGTTCTCGGCGCGGTCCTTCGCGCTGTCGGAGAGCTCCGCGCGTGTCGCGGCGTCCGCCACCGGGTCCGGGTGACGGGGACGGGTGCCCTTGATCGGTTCGGCGAGCACGCTCCCGTCGGCGTCGATCCGCAGGAACCGCTCCGGCGAACGGCTCGCGATCCGCAGGTCGCCCCAGCGCAGGTACGCGCCGAACGGGACCGGGTCCCCCTCGCGCACGCGCCGGTACTCCGCCAGGTACCGATCGCCGTCGCGGCTCGGTCGGGCGTCCGGCACCGAGAAGGCGGTCGTCAGGCACACCTGGAACGCGTTGCCCTCGCGGATCTCGTGTCGACAAACGTCCACCGCGTGCTCGTGGGCGACGCGGCGGACGCGACCACGGGCCTCCAGGACGCGCCCGACGACGACCGTGTCCCCGGCCGGGAGGCCCGGGCGTGCCACCGTGACGTCGTCTCGCGTCGCCGACGCGCGCACCTCCGCCAGCCACGCCCGGTTCGCATCCGAGGCAGTCGGCGCGTCGTCGTCCACCAGCGCGATCGCCCAGGAGGAGCCGTCCGCGTGGACCAGGACGGCCCGGTCGACGAACCGGAGGTCGGCGTCGGGGTGTCCGTCAGCGGTCCGGTCGGGTCCGTCGACCTCGCGACCGAGTTCGTAGCCGAGGAAGCCCACCCAGCCGAGGGCGAACGCACACCCCGGCAACGGCTCGTCGAGCGTCGGGGTGCGGCGCAGCAGCTCGTCGAGGACGGCGAAGGCCGGTCGGCTCTCGACCCGGCTGGACCCGAACCACCGGGCGGCCGACCCCGACACCGTGACGTGGGCGATCCGGTCCTCGTGCCGGAGGCAGGCGGCGAAGGGGCCGTCCGGGACGGCGAGGACCGACCACGCCGCACGGCGGGCCGCCGCTGCGGGCGAGTCGACCGGCAGCGCCGAGTCCAGCCAGGCCAGGTCGGCGGTGCTGCGACGGGCGAGCTCGCCGAGGTCCGGGACGTCGGCGAGCCGCTGGACCGCGATCCGCGGTACGCCCGCGGGACGGTCCACCGTGACGCTCAGACCGCCGAGATCGTCCACGCGGCAGCGTGCGCGTCGCCGGGCTCGAGCACGACGAGTCCGGCGTCCACGTCACCGGCGAAGGCGTCGGCGTTGAAGGCGTTCGGGGCGCAGGTCATCGGCTCGACGGCGAGGCCGGAGCGGTGGTACTCGGGGACGACGTGGTCGGCGGTGTGCACCTGCGCCCACCCGCAGTCCCTGCCGAAGGCGACCCGCACGCCGTGCCCGTCGGCCGCGGTGACGGTGATCGTGGCGGTGCCCTCGGCGTCACGGTCGAAGCCGGTGAAGGCGTGGTCGATGAAGCGGGCGCCGATCGCCGTCGGCAGGCGGAGGTCGAACTCGTCGTGCACGGGGACCAGCTCGGTCGGGATCAGGCGGTCCTCGGTGACCTCGAGCACCTCGGCTGCCGGGAGCGTCAGCGTCCAGTCGTCGACCGTGCCCGCGCCGGCGACGAGGTACGGGTGCGGACCGGTCCCCCAGGGTGCCCGGTCGTCCCCGGTGTTCGTCCCGGTGATCGTGGTGTGCAGACCGTCGGCGTCCAGGCGGTACTCGACCCGCACCTCGACGCGGGCGGGGTAGCCCTCCTGAGGCTGCACGGTGGTGGCGAGGACGACCCGGTCGGCGTCCTGCTCGAGCACGGCGAAGTCGGTCCAGGCCACGAGACCGTGCAGGGCGTGTGCGCGCTTCGGCTCCGTCAGCGCGAGTTCCTGCTCGACCCCGTCGAAGGTGTACCGGCCGTCGACGACGCGGTTCGGCCAGGGGGCGAGCACGGCGCCGCGGAAGACCGGGCGGACGTCGTCGGCGTCGAACGTGGTGACGAGGTCTCGGCCGTCGTGCCGCAGTGCGCGCAGGGTGGCTCCGACGCTCGCGATCTCGGCGGTGTACCCGTCGGAGGCGATGGACGTCTGGGTTCCGGACCGGGGCGCAGCGCTGCTCATGCGCTCAGCGTAGCGGGGCACCGCGTCCGGGCGGCGATCGGGACGCCAGTGGAGTACGGAATACCGAGTACTGGGTGCCCGGGGTGCCGTCCGGTTACGTTCCCTGCGCCGTCACCACCTCCACCGCCCGGACGGGGACGGGGAACAGGGACGGCTGACCATCGGAGGATCCTCATGCGTCACCGCATCACCACACGCATCGCCGTCGCGTCGACGGCCGTGCTCAGCATCGCGATCGGAACGGTCGCACCAGCGACCGCCGCTCCCCCGGGTCCGGCCGGGCGTCCGCAGGTCGGGCTGGCGATCGACGTCCTGGCGGACGGCGCGGGGCCGTTCAGCCCCGATGACCGACCCGGCGGCGACAGCGGGCCGACGAACGGTGTCGTCCGCACCCTCGACTCGGTCACGTACCGGGTGACCGTGAACGCGAACGGCGGTGTCGGCCATCGCCAACGCTTCACCGTCACCGCGCCGACCGGGACGTCGTGGGCGGCTCTGCCCGAAGGCTGTTCGGCGTCCGGCTCGGGCATCGACGGCCGCGACCTCACCTGCGTCCTCGGGGACGTGGCGGAAGGCCAGGTGGTCGCGGTGCCCGTCGTCCTCGACGTCTCCGCCGGGCTCGACGACGGCGACGCCGTCATCGTGACGGGGACCGCCACCGCTGACGACGCGGACGCACCGGTCTCGGCGACCGCGCCGCGGCTCACCGTCTCGGCGGCGGCCCGCTACAACCTGAGCAAGCGGGTCGTCGGCTCCGTGCTGCGCCCGGACGTCACCGGACCCGACGGCACACGCGGCTTCCAACTCGTGTTCCCGATCGCCGTCGACTGGCAGCCGGTCGTCCCCGGGCAGGGCCTGCTCGGGTTCGCTCCAGGTGACGGGCGGATGACGTTCACGGACGACGTCTCGCAGCTGCGCGGTGACCTGCCGTCCGGCGCGGTGCTCTGGAACGGGGACGCTCCGCCGTGCGGTCCGAACGACCCGTCCGTCTCGTCCCGGTTCGCCTCGCTGCCGGCGGGGAGCGGTGGTGGCCCCCGGGCGGTCGCCGGCTCCGGCCGGTTCACGTGCGAGCAGTCCGGTGCCGGTCAGGACGTCTCCGTGGCGATCACCGGGACCGTCACCGACGCGTCACGCATGCCGACGCAGAACGCCTTCGGCGGCCCCGTCGTCGGCAACACCCCCGGGTTCGTGGTCTCGGGCTACATCTCGTTCTGGGTGCCGAACCCACCCGCCGGCACGAGTCTCGGATCGGTGAACACGTTCCGCGACGTCGTGACGCACGCGGCGTCAGGGGCACCGAACTTCCCAGGGGACGCCGAACCCGTGGCGGACAACCGGGCGACACGGAACATCGTGGCGGACGCCGTCGGGACCGCGGGGAAGCGTCTCCTCAGGGTGCTGGACGACAGCGGTCGGACCGGCGACGGTTCGGCGCGTCGGGGTGATCCGTGGAGCACGCCCGGGTCGGTGCTCCGCAGCGACGTGAGCGCCTCGAACCCCGGACTCGACACGTTCCGGAACACCGTGCTGTGCGACACGTTCGACCGGCACACGCAGCGTCTGACGCGGGTGCAGGGGACGTCGGCCCGGACCAGCGGGCTGCGCGAGGCGCGGGTCGAGTACGCCGCGTACGACATGGACGGTCCGGAGGACGGGCAGCGCCGGGCCACCTGTGACGACGATCGCGGTCCCTGGTTCACGGACCCGGCGGAGGTGCCGGGCGGGATCGACGCCGTCGGCGCCGTCCGTGCCCGCGGTGACGTCGTCGGTGGCACCACTGCCGCGCTGTCCTCGTTCGTCTCGGTCCGCGAGGTCGCCGACGGGACGCGTGCCTACGACTTCGGGCACGTGCGCTTCAGCGACCGTCACCCCGACTGGGTGCACGACACCCGCTCCGACCCCGAACTCGGCGCCGGAGGGTTGTCCGACAGCGTGCTCGTCACCGAGGACCTGGCCCGGATCGGGAAGACCGTGGTGCGTGCCAGCTCCTCGACCGCCACGGCGGGCGACACGGACACACCGGTTCCCGTGGTGCCCGGCAACGCCGTGGACTACGTCCTCACGCCGTCGCTCACGAACGGGAACACGACGGGGCGATCACGACTGGTGACGGTCCGTGACGTCCTCCCGGCACACATGGCGTACAGCCCGGGCAGCGCGTCCGTCGAGCCGGCGGTCGACACGGTCCGGGACGACGACGACGGCACCGAGCACCAGCGACTGACCTGGGCGATCGACGACGTGACGCCGAACACCCGCATCGCGCCGATCACCTACACCGCCGTCGTCGCACGGGATGCTCCGGCAGGGCCGCTGGAGAACCGGGTCGAGGTCTCGGCTCCGACGGACCGGTCTCCGTCCGAGTACCGGTCCGCCGCGCGGGCCGTCCAGGTCGTGACGAGTGGTGGCCTGCGCGTCGAGAAGCGGGCGGAAGCCCCCGTCGTCGTCACGGGAGACGACCTGGTGTGGTCGCTCGACACGACGAACACCGACACGGATCCCGTCCGCGACGTACAGCTCGTCGACGTCCTCCCGCACGCCGGCGACGGATCGTCGTTCCACGGCGCAGTCGAACTGGCCCGTCCCGTCGATGCCGGCCCGGCGGAGTCCGTCGTCTACACCGCCGCCGACCCGGAGGCGGTGTCGCTCGACCCCGCGGACGAGTCGAACCAGCCCGGCGGCTCGACGACGTGGTGCGCGGAGACCGCGTTCGGCAGCGCCGGGTGTCCGGACACCCTCGCCGACGTCACTGCCATCCGGATCGACGACCCGAACGGGATCGCTCCCGGGGAGACCGTGTCCCACCGTGTGTCCATCGCGACCCACGGGCAGCGGGACGGTGACCGGTACACGAACCGCTTCGGGGTCCGCTCCGCCGACCTCGCGCTGCCGGTCCGGTCGAACCCCGCAACCGTCCGGGTCGTGTCGGGCGCCGTGGGTGACCTGGTCTGGACGGACTCGGACGGCAACGGCGTACAGGACCCGGGTGAGCCCGGGATCCCGGACGTCCCGGTGCGGTTGCACGGCACCGACGACCGGGGGCGAGAGGTCGATCGGGTCGCCCGAACGGACCGGGAGGGGCACTACGGCGTGGACGACCTGCGCCCTGGCGACTACGTCGTCTCCGTCGCACCGGTGCCGGATCGCACGTTCACGATGCCCTCGGTCGGTGACGACGACGCCCGCGACTCCGACGTCGCGGCGGACGGACGGACAGCACCGATCACGATCACCCGGCGGACGGGCCCGGACGGGGCGCTCGAGGGCGTCGAACGGAACGACCGCATCGATGCCGGCGTCCTGCCGTCATCGTCTCCCGAGCCGGGCGACGGCGCGGGGAGCGGCGGTCCCGGAGTCGGCGGGTCCGGAGACGGTGGGTCCGGGAGCAGCGGGTCGACGGGCAGCGGTCCGGACGACCACGGCGACACGACTGCGCATCCGGGTGGCTCACGCGGGCACGCCCTCGCCTTCACCGGAGCAACAGGGACCGCTGCGGCCGCCATCAGCGCGTTCCTCCTGCTGATGGCCGGTCTCGGACTCCGAGCCCTCGCCCGCGCACGGCGCCGCGTCTGACGGTCACCAGCGGATCACTCGGTGCGTCTCGTTGCCAGCCCGATAACGGGACGCACCGAGTCGGACGGCGACCGGCTGCCCGCCTCCGGCTCCGGCTCCGGCTCCGGCTCCGGCTCCGATAGCACGCGGACCGCATGCCCGAACAGGCAAGCACAGGCACGCGAGCACAGGCACGCAAAGCCCAGACACGAAGAAGCCCAGACACGAAGAAGCCCCGACACGAAGAAGCCCCGCTGCTCCATGAGCGGCGGGGCTTCTTCGTGGTGTCCTTGCTTCTGGTGGATCTGAGGGGACTCGAACCCCTGACCCCCTGCATGCCATGCAGGTGCGCTACCAGCTGCGCCACAGACCCAGAACGAAACGACCCGAAGGCCGGTTTCTGTTCCCCCGGTTCCCCGGAGGCACCAGTACAGCGTACACCACGCGAACACCGGGTGACGAAATCGTCACCGCCACCCGGGCGCGTCGCGCTGAGACCCGCGTCAGGCCGACTGTTCGGCACCCTGCGACTGATCGGCCGGCAACTCGAGCGGGATGACCGGGCAGTCCGACCAGAGGCGCTCGAGGGAGTAGTACTGGCGCTCTTCCTCGTGGAACACGTGCACGACGATGTCCCCGAAGTCGATCAGAGCCCAGCGGCCTTCGCTCCGGCCTTCACGACGAAGCGGCTTGGCACCGACCTGGAGCAGGCGGTCTTCGATCTCATCGGCGATGGCGAGCACGTTGCGCTCGTTGCGGCCGGTGGCGAGCAGGAAGACGTCGGTGAGCTGGAGTGGTCGGGTGACGTCGAGGGCGACGATGTCCTCGGCCTGCTTGGAGTCGGCCGCTTGAGCGGCGATCTGCGTCAGTTCGAGTGCGCGAGCGGAGGCGGTCACGGATTCCTTCCGGTGGTCATCCCGACGCGTGCGTCCGGATGTTCATGTGGGTCACGATCATAGGTCAGACCGCTGACGCGGGCCATGCCCACGGAGTTCGAGGCTCGCTCAGGAGCCGAAGAAGTTCGTCGCGACGAGTGCGACGACGATGACACCGGCAGCGACGACACCGACGGCACTCGCGGCGACGGCCAGCACGACCGGCGTCTTGGAGTCCTTCGGCTTGGCGGCGGCGAGCACGACCTGGCGGGTCGACGTGTGGCTCGACACGGCACGGCTCGCGCGGACCGGACTGGCGTCCGTGTCCGGCTGCTCGTCGTGCTGCTCGAGGAGGCGGTCGACCTCTGCGCCGTCGATCGGCCGGTGCGACCCGGTCGAGGACAGCGATGAGGGCAGGTCGATCGAACCGGTGAGGATGACCTCGCCGGTGGCGTTGAGCGCACCGGTGGGGTCGGCCAGCGCCGAGTTCGGCAGGATGAGGGCGTTCGTGTGCGACTCGGCGACACGGCGCGTGCCGGTCTCCTCGTCGTGCACCTCGGCGTCGTTCGAGTCGTGGGCGAAGGTCGACCAGTGGCCGGCCGGAGGCTGGAACGCCGTGGTGACGGGCTTCGGCTCGCGCGGCGCATCCGAGGATGTCGGACGCGGGGTCGATCCCGGCTGCGCTGCGGATGTCGGTCCCGAGACGGGCGCATCTGCCGGCACGACGACCGGGACCTCGTTCGTGTCGTCGTCGTCCAGGTCGAGCGGGAACACGCCGGGAGCCGCGGCGGGCAGCTCGCTGGCGGGCGCGGCGACGTCGTCGGTCGCGGCCATGATCGCGTCGGGGTCGGCGTCGTGCGGCGCCCAGGTCGTGCGGTGCTGGCGGGGTTCCTCGCCGTGCGCAGCCGCCTCTTCCAGGGGCTCGATGGCGTCCGGCGAACCGTCAGCGGCGGTGGCCTGCTCGACAGCGGCGGGTTCCAGGTGCGTGAGCTCCGGGTTGGGGTCCTGCCAGTGCGAGGACTCGTCGTCCTCGGCGGCCCGGCTCTGCACGGCGTCGTCGTCGGACCCGCCATCGACCTGAACAGCGTCGGCGTCGGCGTCAGCGTCGGCGACCTCCGTCGCCCCGAGCCCGGCCCCAGCGCCGAGCCCGGCCCCGGCTCCAGCCCCGGCGTCAGTGTCGTCAGTGGGGTCAGTGGGGTCAGTGGCGCCAGTGGCGTCAGTCGACCGCTCGTCGGTCGGCGCGTCGAACCCGAGGGGCACGAGCGGCGAGGACTGCGCCCCGATGCCGGCGGCAGCGGCTTCGACCGGGGTCGACAACGGCGGCACCTGGGCATCCGGTGCGGGTACGGACGAGGGGCCCGTCAGCGTGCCGAGGACGTCCTGCACGGTGCGGTCGGACGACTGCGGGGTCGGGTTCTGCAGCGGGACGGGACGGCCACCCTGCTGCTGCGCCTCGCGCAGCAGCCGCAGCTGTCGGCGGGACATCCCGCCGGTGCCGGGGACGATCTCGGTCGCGGAGGCCGGGGGCACGTCGGACACGCCGGTGGCGGCTCCCGCGGATCGCGGTGCCGCCTGGTTGGCCGTGGCCGCACCGGGGGCGACGTGCGAACCGGGGCGACGACGGGCCTCCGGTGTGGCGGGGGCGGCGACGGTCGGCGGCGGCGTCGCGGGCTGGGCACCGCCAGAGGCGGCGCGCTCGCGCTCACGCATCTGGCGCCGCGACAGCGGCGGCTGCGCGTCGGACGGACTCATGCAACGCTCCGATACAGATGGTGCTTCGAGATGTACTGGACGACGCCGTCGGGCACGAGGTACCAGACGGGGGACCCGCTCCGCACCCGGTCACGGCAGTCGGTCGAGGAGATCGCCAGCGCGGGGACCTCGAGCACACTAACGTCCCGTTCTGGGAGTCCGGTGATGCTCAGCTGGTGTCCCGGTCGTGTCACGGCGACGAAGTGTGCGAGGTCCCAGAGCCCGTCGTGGTCCTTCCAGTCGACGATCTGCTGGACGGCGTCCGCCCCGGAGATGAAGACGAGCTGGGCGTCGGGCCGCTGCTCGTGCAGGTCGCGGAGGGTGTCGACGGTGTAGGTCGGGCCGGGCCGGTCGATGTCCACGCGGCTGACCGTGAACATCGGGTTCGAGGCGGTCGCGATCACGGTCATCAGGTACCGGTGCTCGGCGTCGGTGACCTCGGACTTCATGTACGGCTGGCCGGTGGGGACGAACACGACCTCGTCCAGGTCGAAGTGCTTCGCGACCTCGGACGCCGCCACGAGGTGACCGTGGTGGATCGGGTCGAACGTCCCGCCCATCACCCCGATGCGCGGCCGACCCGTGCTCTCGAGCATCGGGTGGCGGATCAGATCTTGGAGTGGCCGAACTCGTCCACACCGGTCTCGTGCTGCCGGGTGGCCTGGAACTTGTGCGAGTGGCGGTAGGCGACGTCGCGGAAGCTCCACGTGACGAAGCCGAGGAGGGTGAAGACGCAGGCCGCGACGATCGGGAAGACGATCGCGGGGACGCCGGCCGCATGTTCTGCGGCTTCAGCGAGGAGTGACATCTGGCAGTGCTCCGATCGATCGAGGAAGACTCCAGACCATCCTAGCCGCGGATGTGTCCTTGCCCGCGCACGAGCCACTTGGTGCTCGTGAGTTCAGGCAGCCCCATCGGGCCCCGCGCGTGCAGCTTCTGCGTGGAGATCCCGACCTCGGCGCCGAACCCGAACTCCCCGCCGTCCGTGAACCGAGTCGACGCGTTCACCATCACGACCGCCGAGTCGACGCCCGCCAGGAAGTGCTCGGCCGTGTCGACGTCGTTCGTGACGATCGACTCGGTGTGGTGTGTGGACCATTGCGCGATGTGCGCCATCGCCGCGTCGACGTCGGGCACGACACGGATCGAGAGATCGAGGTCCATCGACTCGGTGGCCCAGTCGGCCTCGGTCGCACGCAGCACCCCGGGGACGATGGTCCGGGTGGCGTCGTCGCCCCGCAGGGTCACGCCGGCGGCCCGGAGGCGGTCGGCCAACACCGGCAGGAGCCGCTCGGCCGCCCGCTCGTGCACGAGCAGCGTCTCCAGGGCGTTGCAGACGCTCGGCCGCTGCACCTTGCTGTTGAGGACGATGTCCACGGCACGGTCGACCGGTGCCGACTCGTCCAGGAAGACGTGCACGACCCCGGCGCCGGTCTCGATGACGGGCACCTGCGACTCGGTGACGACGGTCTGGATGAGGGAGGCGCTGCCGCGCGGGATGAGCACGTCGACCAGGCCGCGGGCTCGCATGAGACCGGTCGCTCCGGCGCGTCCGAGCGGGTCGATCGTCTGCACGAGCTCGCGCGGCAGCCCGACCGAGGCGATCGCGTCCTGGATCCGCCGCACGAGCACGGCGTTGGTGCGGAGCGCCGCCGACCCGCCGCGGAGGACCACGGCGTTGCCCGACTTCAGCGCCAGGGCGGCGATGTCGACGGTGACGTTCGGACGTGCCTCGTAGATGGCGCCGACCACCCCGAACGGCACCCGCACCTGCGCGAGCTGCAGCCCGTTCGGCAGGACCGAGCCGCGGACGTGCTCCCCCACCGGGTCGGTCAGCCCCACCACGTGCTCGACCGCGTCGGCCAGAGCGTCCACGCGGTCGACGTCGAGACGCAGTCGGTCCAGCAGGCCCGACGACAGTCCACCGTCCTGACCCGCGATCAGGTCTTCGTGGTTCGCGGTGACGATCTCCGCCGTCCCGGCGCGCAGCCCGAGGGCGATCGCCCGCAGGGCGGCGTCCTTGACGGCCGTCGTCGTGGTCGCCAGCACCGTCGCGGCCGCGCGGGCAGCCGTCAGCGTGTCGACGAGCGGCGTACCCGCCTGGGCCTGCGCGGGAGCGGTGAGGGACATGACCCGATTCTAAGTCGGCGGCGCCTCTGTGACGGGAGGCGTGCCTCCCGTCCGACGGGCCGCCCCGGTCAGGCGCGTGGTGCGGCCCGGAACCAGGTACCGACGTGCTCCCCACCGAGCGCACGGTCGACGAGGGCCGTCGCCGTGACGAGCACGGACGTGCCGGCCTCGGCCGCGAGGCGGGCGGCCGCGACCTTCGTGCCGGCTCCCCCGGTACCGACCCCGGCAGCACCGATCGAGCCGAAGGTCACCCCCGCGAGCTCGTCGCCGAACGGGACCTCGTCGATGCGGGTGGCACCGGGCTGCTCCGGCGGCTTCGTGTACAGGGCTTCGACGTCGGACAGCAGCACCAGGGCGTCCGCCTCGACCTGCCGGGCGACGAGCGCGGCGAGCCGGTCGTTGTCACCGAACCGGATCTCGTGGGTGGCGACCGTGTCGTTCTCGTTGACGATCGGCAGCACCCGGAGTTCGAGCAGCCGGTTCATCGCCCGCCGCGCGTTTACCCGGTGCGTCGGGTTCTGCAGGTCACCCGCGGTGAGCAGGACCTGCGCCGCCGTGACCCCGTGCCGGTCGAGTTCCTTCTGGTACCGGAAGACCAGCACCGCCTGCCCGGTGGCGGCGGCGGCCTGCTGCGTGGCGAGGTCCTCCGGCCGTCCCTCGAGCCCCAGGAACGGGAAGCCGGTGGCGATGGCGCCGGACGACACCAGGACGACCTCGGTCCCACGACGGTACGCGCCGACCAGGGCGTCGACGAGCGGGCCGATCTGCGACGCGTTGTCCCCGCTGACCGAGGACGAGCCGACCTTGACCACGATCCGTCGGGCGCGCGGGATGTCCGCGCGCTCCGCGACGGTGTTCGGTCCGACCACGGCGCTCAGTCGCGCTCGGACGTCGTCGGCTCGACCGGGTCGGACTCGGCGTCGTCGTCGTCCGCCCACAGACCGGCGATCCGCTCCTGCTCGAGCTCGGCACGTGCGGCGGCCTTGCCGTCCATCCGCTCGAAGTAGTCCGAACGACGCTCGTTGCGCGTCGGTCGGGCGTTGAGGTCGAGCCGGGAGTCCGTCCCGCGAGCGCTGGTGATGAGCTCCGCGGTGGAGGTCAGGGTCGGCTCCCAGTCGAAGATCATGCCGCCGTCGCCACCGATGACCACGGTGGACCCGGCGACGGCTCCGGCCTTGAACAGGCCGTCCTCGACCCCGAGCTTGGCGAGCCGGTCGGCCAGGTAGCCGATCGCCTCTTCGTTGGTGAAGTCGGTCTGCTGCACCCAGCGCTCCGGCTTCGCACCACGGACCCGGTAGAAGCGGTGCTCCTCGCCGCCCTCGGCACGCACCGTGAACGGCTTCTCGTTGACGGCCTTCGGACGGAGCACGATGCGCTCGACCTCGGGCTCGGCGGCCCGCTCGGCACGGGCCTGCTCGACGACGTCGGCCAGGGCGAAGGTGAGCTCACGCAGGCCCTTGTGCGACGCGGTGGAGATCGGGAACACGCGGTAGCCGCGGGACTCGAACTCGGCGGTCACGAACGCCGCGAGTTCCGCGGCGTCGGGCACGTCGATCTTGTTGAGCGCGATGAGCTGCGGGCGATCGAGCAGCGGGACCTGCCCCTCGGGGACCGGGTACTGCTCGAGTTCGCGGAGGATCACGTCGAGGTCGCTGATCGGGTCACGGCCGGCGTCGAGCGTGGCGCAGTCGATCACGTGCAGCAGGGCTTCGCAGCGCTCCACGTGACGGAGGAACTCGAGGCCGAGCCCCTTGCCCTCGGACGCGCCCTCGATCAGACCCGGGACGTCGGCGACGGTGAAGCGCGTGCTGCCCGACTCGACGACGCCGAGGTTCGGGGTCAGCGTCGTGAACGGGTAGTCGGCGATCTTCGGCTTGGCAGCCGAGATCGCGGCGATCAGCGACGACTTGCCGGCGCTCGGGTACCCGACCAGGGCGATGTCCGCGATGGTCTTCAGCTCGAGGCTGACGTCGCCGCTCCACCCGTCGGTGCCGAGGAGCGCGAAGCCGGGGGCCTTGCGCTTGGTAGTGGCGAGCGCGGCGTTGCCGAGGCCACCCTGGCCGCCGGGACCGACGACCACGCGGATGCCCGGCTCGGTGAGGTCCGCGAGCACGTCGCCGTTCTCGTCGTACACGACCGTGCCGACGGGGACGGGGAGCTCGAGCGTGTCACCGCTGACCCCGCTGCGGTGGTCGCCCATGCCGGGCTGGCCGTTGCGGCTGGAGCGGTGCGGTGAGCGGTGGTACCCGAGCAGGGTGGTGACCTGCGGGTCGGAGACGAGGACGATGTCGCCGCCGTCACCGCCGTTGCCGCCGTCGGGGCCCGCGAGGGGCTTGAACTTCTCGCGACGGACGGACACGCAGCCGTTGCCGCCGTTGCCTGCCGTGAGGTGCAGCGTCACGCGGTCGACGAACGTCGCCATGGGGTCACTCCTGTAGGTGTTCGGGAAATGCAGAAGAGGGGCAGGCACACGGCCCGCCCCTCCCGCTGAAGCTGATCGTCAGCGACTACGCGTTGACGATGTTGATGACCTTGCGGCCACCCTTGGTGCCGAACTCGACCGCACCGGCCGAGAGGGCGAACAGCGTGTCGTCGCCACCGCGGCCGACGTTGGCGCCCGGGTGGAAGTGCGTGCCGCGCTGGCGGATGATGATCTCACCGGCGTTGACGACCTCGCCACCGAAGCGCTTCACGCCGAGGCGCTGTGCGTTCGAGTCGCGACCGTTGCGAGTGGAACTCGCACCCTTCTTGTGTGCCATGTCTCTGCTCCCGCCTTATGCGATCTTGGTGACCTTGACGCGCGTGAGATCCGCGCGGAAGCCCTGGCGCTTCTTGTAACCGGTCTTGTTCTTGAACTTCTGGATGACGACCTTCGGGCCGCGGAGGTCGGCCAGGACCTCGGCGGTGACCGTCACGTTCGCGAGCTCGGACGCGGCGGAGGTGATCTTGTCCCCGTCCACGAGGAGCACCGGCGCGAGGTCGATGTTGCCATTGTCGTCGGCCTTGATGCGGTCGATGGTGATGATCGAGCCGACCTCGACCTTCTCCTGACGGCCGCCGGCGCGCACTACTGCGTAAACCACGTGGAATCCTTACGTAACTCTGCTTGAGGGAAGTCTCGGGTGCCCACTTCTGCGCGAGCGCCCTGGGTTGCCCCGGGACGATCGGCGACGCAGGCAGAACGGCCCGCTGACACCAGGGATCGAGAATACTCGATCCGACCAGGCGGGTCAAACGCCGACACACGTACCATGGGGGGATGACCGTGTTGATCGATCCCCCGGCCTGGCCCGCACACGACACGCTCTGGTCACACCTGGTCAGTGACTCATCCTACGACGAGCTGCATGCCTTCGCCGACCGGGCGGGGGTCCCACGGCGCGCGTTCGACCACGACCACTACGACGTGCCGCAGGACCGGTACGCCGAACTCGTGGCCTCCGGGGCCGCCCCGGTGACCGGGCGCGAGCTGGTGCTGCGCCTCATCGCCAGCGGACTCCGTGTGCCGCAGCGCGACAAGCGGAAGACGGCGCGCGACCAGGACTGACCGCGGCACCGGGAACGTCGACCGGATCCGTCACCGGGAGGGCACACACGGGCGTGTCGCGGGACGTCAGCGCGGATGCCGGCCGACCCACAGCCACGCGGCCGAAGCCGACCCGAGCAGCATCAGGGTCATCGGCAGCCCGAGTTGCAGCGGCGTGGTGACGACGTCGACGAGCAGACGCCCGAGCCCCTGCCCCACGCTCCCCTGCTGGACGGCGTCGTGGACCGCGGTGACGATGCCGACCAGGGCGAGTGCCACGGTGCCCGCAGCACCCGCCAGGACGCTCCGCAGGAGCACGACGGGCAGCGGGGCACGCGGCACCACCGGCACCAGGAAGGCCAGCACCAGGAAGGCCGCGAGGGCGAACGGGGAGCGCGCGACGAAGACGTTCTGCACGAAGGCCTCGACCAGGCTCGTCCCACCGTGGCTCCGGAAGGGGCCGACGATCGTGCTCGTGCCGAGCAGCCCGATCAGGCCCGCCAGGAACTCGACCAGGACGACGCTGACCACGGTGATGGCCGCGCCCGTCGTGGCGACGATGGAGACCTCGGGCGCGAGGACGGACGTGGCGACGGGCACGCCGGCCCGACCAGACCCAGCCCGAGCAGAACCAGCACCCGAACCGGCCCGACCAGGACCGGCCGGATCCAGCGGGGGCACCGCCGACGGGGGTGCCCCCGGCGGTGGTACGGCTCCCCAGCCCGTCCGGGGCTGGTCATGACCCGGTACCGGGTCACGACCAGCCGGACGCTGCTCGTCCGTCACATCACTGCCCGAGGATGACGGTGCCGTCGTCCTCGGTGGCCGTCGGGTTCGCCGGGGCGCTGATGCTCCCCGACGAGACACGACGCGAACGCGCACGACCCTGGCCGGGCTGCTTCGGCTCCGGCAGCGCCTGCAGCACCGAGTCGAGGAGGGACTCCGCCGCTTCCTCGCTCACCCGACGCGGCTCGCGCTTGGCGACGCCGACCGGGATGTCGAGGATGGCGACGGTGGTGTCGGCCGGCGTGACCGGGGCCGACGAGCTGACCCGACGGCGACCGGCGGGACGCTCCTTCGGCGCCACCTCGGCGGCGGGCTGCTCAGCGACAGCCGCGGCCGACTGCGCCGGTGCCGACTCCGGACGCGTTGACCGCGTGTGGACACCCGTCGTCGTCCCCGGGAGCACCGCCTCCGGGGCGGGCGTCGCGAGCGACGTGTGCTGCTCGGCGGACCCCTGCTGCGCGTCACTCGACGCCTGCTGCGCGTCGCTCGACACCTGCTGCGCGTCGCTCGACACCTGCTGCGCGTCACCGGCCCGGCTGCCACGACGGCGACGACGCTTCGAGCCACCGGTGGGCTCACTCGGCGCCTCGGCCGCGGGGGCGACCGGCGACGTCGGCGACGCCGCCGTGACCGGCGACGCGGCACCGGCGACGCCGGTGACCGGCACGTCGGACTGCTCGTGCGGGATGGTCGACGCGGCGATCCGCGACAACGCGTGCTTGACGTCGTCGGTGATCTGGTGCGCCTGCGACGACTTCGACTCGGCCGCGACGGCGTTGCCGTTCGTGCCTCCACCGTTGCCGTTGCCGCCACGGGCCTTGCGGCGGCCCTTGGTCGGCCCCGGGTCCGCGTTGTTGTCGTTGACCTGCGCGTTGACCTCGTCGAGCGACTCGCGCAGACCGACACCGATCTTCTTGCGGGTCATCTGCACGAGGCCGAGCGAGGTGACCTCGGCCACCTGGTGCTTCGTCCGGTCGCGGCTCAGGCACTCCATGAGGCGACGGAGCACGAGGTCCCGGTTCTCCTCGAGCACCATGTCGATGAAGTCGACGACGATGATGCCGCCGATGTCCCGCAGACGGAGCTGGCGGACGAGTTCCTCGGCGGCCTCCAGGTTGTTCTTCGTGACGGTCTCCTCGAGGTTGCCCCCGGAGCCGACGAACTTCCCGGTGTTGACGTCGACGACCGTCATGGCCTCGGTGCGGTCGATCACGAGCGAACCACCGGAGGGCAGCCAGACCTTGCGGTCGAGGGCCTTCTCGATCTGCTCGTTGATCCGGTACTCCTCGAACGAGTCCGGGCCCTGGTAGAGCTCGACCCGGTCCTTGAGGTCCGGCGCGACCGCACTGAGGTACTCGTCGATGGTCTGTCGAGCGGACTCGCCGTCGATGATGAGCTTCGTGAAGTCCTCGTTGAAGACGTCACGGACGATCTTCACCAGCAGGTCCGGCTCGGAGTGCAGCATGACCGGCGCCTGGCCGCTCTGGACCTTCTTCTCGATGGCCTCCCATTGGCTGGTGAGGCGCTGCACGTCGCGCGTCAGCTGGTCCTCGGTGGCACCCTCGGCGGCCGTGCGCACGATGACGCCGGCGTGCTCGGGGAGGACCTCCTTGAGGATCTTCTTGAGACGGGCGCGCTCGGTGTCCGGCAGCTTGCGGGAGATGCCGTTCATCGAGCCGTTGGGCACGTAGACCAGGTAACGGCCCGGCAGGGACACCTGGCTGGTCAGACGCGCGCCCTTGTGGCCGACCGGGTCCTTCGTGACCTGCACGAGCACCTTGTCACCCGGCTTGAGCGCGGCCTCGATGCGACGACCGTGGCTGGTGTCGACCGAGTTCCAGTCGACCTCGCCGGCGTACAGGACGGCGTTGCGACCGCGGCCGATGTCGACGAAGGCGGCCTCCATCGAGGGCAACACGTTCTGCACCTTGCCGAGGTAGACGTTGCCGATGAGCGAGACGTTCTGCGACTTCGTCACGTAGTGCTCGGCGAGGACGCCGTCCTCGAGCACGCCGATCTCGATGGTCGAGGAGCTCGACCGCACGATCATCTGGCGGTCGACGCTCTCGCGGCGGGCCAGGAACTCGTCCTCGGTCACGACCTGGCGACGACGTCCGGCGTCACGGCCGTCACGACGGCGCTGCTTCTTGGCCTCGAGACGGGTGGAGCCCTTGATGCGCTGCGGCTCGGTGATGAGCTCGGGCTCGCGGCGACGCGGTTCGGCCTGCTCGCGGTCGCTGCTGCTGCCCCGGCGGCGGGTGCGGCGGCGGCTGCCACCCTGCTCGTCGCGGTCCTCGTCATCCCAACGGTCAGAACGGTCGACCCGATCGGTGCGCTCGTCGCGCTCCGGGCGGTCGTCGCGGTCGTCACGGTCGGACCGGTCGTACCGGTCCGAACGGTCGTACCGGTCGCTCCGGCCGGAGCGGGAGCCGCGTCCCGAGCGCTCGGCTCGGTCCGGACGGTCGTACCGGTCGCTCCGATCACGGTCACGGTCAGATCGGGCGGGCAGCTCCGGCAGCACCGGGGCGTGGAAGATCAGGCTGAGCGTGCTGGTCGCCTTCGGGACGAACGGCTCGGCCGGGGCCGACGCCGCGTCCGGACGGGAGGCCCGTCGCGCCTCCGGCACGTCGCTCGCGTCCGCCGCGCCCTGCGTCCCGACCTCGTCCTGGCCGACGGCCGGCAGGTCACCGGTCAGGGTGCTGACGTCCTCCGGCGCGGTTCCCGCACCCGAGGCGGCTTCCACCACGACGGAGACCGTGCCGGTCGCGGTGTCGACCACGACCTCGACGGTCTCCGAGTCCGGCGACTGCTCGACCTCGGTCGTGTCGCTCACGTCTGCCTCGGCGGTGTCGGTGACGTCAGCGGTGTCGCTCACGTCGGCACCGTCGGAGGCGTCGACCGTGTCCGCGACATCGAGCGCCTCGACCACGTCGGACGACCGGTCGGGATCGAGCTGCTCGTCGGACCCGACCTGCTCGTCGTACTCGACCTGCTCGTCGGACCCGACCGTCTCGACGGCGTCGGTCGACGTGTCGGACGGGTCAGGCGCCTCCAGGCCGCCGGACCGGGCGCGACGGCCGCCGAAGAGGCGGGTCCGGCGCTTCGGCGCGTCGTCGGTGTTCTGGTTCTGGTTCTCGTTCTGCTCCACCATGGACTGGTGCACTCCTCGACCCCGCACGCACCCGGTGGGTGGCGGGAATTCTCTCGTATCGGTGCGGGCGGCGACTCCGCCCCCGCGCTCGCTGCTGTCAGTGACCGATCCGGCGTCTCGTCCACGCCCGGTCGTCGTGGGCACCCGGCTCACGGCGGCTCGGCGTCGGAGGTGACGCGTCGTCCGGTCACGGTGCTCTGTCACAACACCATCACGTCCGGGCGGTGGCCCGGCAAGTTCTCGTCGTCGCCCGGATCGGCCGGGTGACTGGTCCATCATCGCACGCGGTCGCGGAGAACGCCGGGAGCCTCGTGCGAAGATGACGCCGTGAGTTCGACGCCTGTTGCTCCCCGCCGTCCCGTCGCCGTCGCGATCCTGTTGCTCGTGACCGGACTGGTCGGGCTGTACGCGGCGTTCAGTCTGGTGCTCGACGAGTTCGCCAAGTACGAGAACCCGCAGAAGGTGCTGACGTGTGACGTCAGCCCCTTCCTCAACTGCTCGAACGTCATGACGACGTGGCAAGGGCACCTCTTCGGGTTCCCGAACCCGCTGTTGGGGATGATGGGGTTCGTGGCACCGATCGCCGTCGGCATCGCGCTGCTGGCAGGGTTCCGGGGTACGAAGTGGTTCTGGACGCTGTTCAACGCCGGGCTCTTCCTGGCCTGGGTCTTCGTCACCTGGCTGTTCACCCAGACCGTCTGGTTCATCGGGTACCTCTGCCTCTGGTGCATGCTCGTCTGGGCCATGACGATCCCGCTGTTCTGGATCTTCACGATCTGGAACCTGGCGAAGGGGAACCTGCCGTTCGGCACCGGGGGACGACGGATCGGCCGAGCGCTCCTGCCGTTCTGCTGGGCGTTCCCGCTCGCGAACTACCTGTTCATCGTCGTGGTGATCCTCGTTCAGTTCCCGACGCTCCTGACCACCCTCTGAACTCCGCGACTGAGCCCACGGTGGTGACGTGTCACCTGATTCCTGGGGTCTTCCCAGCACATGGGCCCGGTCCCGGCGGTCGGAGCCGTTACGCTCGATCCCGATGAGCGACAACGAGAGCAAGAAGGCGCGCCGCAACGCCGCGCGCGAGCGTGCCCGCGAGGCCCGCCAGAAGGAGCAGGCCCGCCGACGTCGGAACAAGACGTTCCTGATCAGCGGCATCATCGTGGCGTCGCTCGCGGTCGTCGCGATCGTCGTGCTCGTGGTCGCGAACTCGATCCAGCCCGTCGGGCCCGGACCGAAGAACATGGCGAGCGACGGCATCGTGCTCACGGGGCAGAACGGCAAGATCGTCCCGGTCGAGACGAAGGGCATCCCCGAGGGTGGGAAGCCGACGGCCACGAAGCAGGACGACTCGGTCGCGAACATCACCGTGTACGAGGACTACATGTGCCCGATCTGCAACCAGTTCGAGACGGGCAACATGTCCCAGATCAAGCAGTGGGTGCAGGACGGCACCGCCACGCTCGAGGTGCGCCCGTTCAACCTGCTCGACCGCGCCTCGCTCGGCTCGAAGTACTCGACCCGCTCGGCCGCCGCGGCCGCCTGTGTCGCGAACTACGATCCCGACGCCTTCCTCGACGTCAACAGCGCCTTCTACGAGAACCAGCCGTCGGAGAACACCCGCGGTCTGACGAACGACAAGCTCGCCGACATCGCGAAGAAGGCCGGCGCGACGAACGCAGAGGTGCAGTCCTGCATCACCGACCAGCGGTTCGCAGGCTGGGTCGCCGACGCCACGAACCGTGCGCTCACCGAGCCCCTGCCGAACTCCGACCTGCCGAAGCTGACCGGGACTCCCACCGTCCTCGTGAACGGCAAGCAGTACAACGGAACCGGCACCAACGCCTGGTCCGACGCCCAGGCCTTCGCCTCCTTCGTGGAGCAGAACGGCGGCTCCGGCAAGTAGTCGCCGGCACGACGACGAAGGCCCCCGCACTCGAGAGTGCGGGGGCCTTCGTCGTACCGGATCAGGCGAACCAGAGTCCGAGCTCACGGGCGGCGGACTCCGCCGAGTCCGAGCCGTGCACCAGGTTCTGCTGGACCTTGAGACCCCAGTCGCGGCCCAGGTCACCACGGATGGTGCCGGGAGCGGCCGAGGTCGGGTCGGTGGTCCCGGCGAGCGAGCGGAACCCAGCGATGACGCCGTTGCCCGCGACGCGCACGGCGACGAGCGGACCGGACTGCATGAACTCGACGAGCGGCTCGAAGAACGGCTTGCCCTGGTGCTCTTCGTAGTGGCTGTCGAGCAGGTCGCGCGGCGCGGTCAGCATCTTCAGGTCGACGATCTCGTACCCCTTCGCCTCGATGCGGCGGAGGATCTCACCGGTGAGCTGGCGGGCGACGCCGTCGGGCTTGACGAGGACGAGGGTCTCTTCGAGTTCGGACACAGCGGGACTCCCTGCGGTTCGAGGTGGTGGTGGGTCAGTCCTCGCCGAGTGCGGCTCGGCGGGCGGCGTTCTGACGGTCGAGCTGACCGCCCTTGACGAAGCAGAAGACCCACAGCGCCAGGAACACCACGCCCACCACGACCATGAAGGGCTCGATGAACCCGGTGGCGAGGATGGCCGCCTGCAGCAGCCACCCGAACCATACACCGGCACGGGAGCCGGTCAGTCGGGACGCCAGGGCCAGGATGACGATCGCAGCGATGCCACCGCCGAACGCCAGTCCGGCCGGCAGGGTGTGCTTGCCGTAGACGACGAGCATCGGGAAGAAGAACATGATCGCCTCGAGCACGAGGGTGATCGACAGCAGGCTCTCGCGGGCCCCGCGGTCCCGACGCGGACGTCGCATCCGGGGCGTGCGGGGCGGACGGGAGGCCCGTGGTGCGTCCGTCACTTCGTTCCGCCTTCGCGGTGGACCATCTCCATGACGGCACCCACCATCACGATCGAGCCGGCGACCAAGACCATCGCGTCCTCGGCGTCGGCGTCGTCGGCCAGGTCACGGGCTTCCTGCAGGGCGCCGGCGAGCGACGGCTCGACGACGACCCGGTCGTTGCCGACCTCGTCGACGACGAGCCGGGCGAACTCGTCGGCGTCGAGCGCCCGCTCCCCCGGCGGCTGTGTCACGACGAAGGTCGCGACGGTGTCCTTGAGGGCACGGACGAACCCGCGCGCGTCCTTGTCGCGGAGGATCCCGACGACGCCGACGACGTGTCCGGACGGGAACGCCACGGGCAGCGCGTCGGCGAGTGCCTTCGCGCCGTGCGGGTTGTGCGCTGCGTCGACGACGACGGTCGGACCGGTCGCGATCGGCTGGAGCCGCCCAGGGCTCGTCGCGTTGGCCAACCCCTCGCTGAGGACGTCCTCGTCGAGTGCCTGGCTGCCCCGGCCGAGGAACGACTCGACCGCGGCGATCGCGACCGCCGCGTTGCGGGCCTGGTGGGCGCCGAACAGCGGTACGAACAGGTCGTCATAGGTCCCGGCGATGCCCTGCACGCTGATCAGCTGCCCCCCGACCGCCGGGGTGTCGCTGGTCACCCGGAAGCGGGTTCCCTCGACCGCCAGCGTCGACTCGGTGAGCTCGGCGGCCCGCTCGAGTTCGGCGAGCGCCTCGGGCACCTGGGCCGACGTGACCACGGACGAGGACGGCTTGATGATCCCGGACTTCGTGCGCGCGATCTCGGCGACCGTGTTGCCGAGCTGCTTCGCGTGGTCGATGGCGATCGGGGTGAAGACCTGCACCTGGCTCTGCACCACGTTGGTGGAGTCCCACTCGCCGCCCATGCCGACCTCGATCACGGCGACGTCGACGGGTGCCTCGGCGAAGCACGCCAGCGCCAGGACGGTCAGC
This sequence comes from Curtobacterium sp. MCPF17_031, assembly GCF_003234035.1. Lineage (NCBI taxonomy): Bacteria > Bacillati > Actinomycetota > Actinomycetes > Micrococcales > Microbacteriaceae > Curtobacterium > Curtobacterium sp. MCPF17_031. The sequence continues at coordinate 148,928 of NZ_QKSG01000009.1, forward strand.
GCCTCGAAGAACGTCAGCGGCAGTTCGCCCTTCGCGGTGAGTTCGGCATCGGTCATCTCGAGGATCGGGGTGATGTCGTCCCAGTTCTCGACGAACCGGCTCGGCTCGATCGGCTCGCCGTCGATGACGATGCGTTCCCGGATCGACACCAGGTGCGGGCTGGTCATGAGCCCGGTGCGCAGACCGTGGGCACGGACGATGCTCTCGGTCATCCGGGCGGTCGACGTCTTGCCGTTCGTCCCCGTGATGTGGATGACCGGGTACGCCAGGTGCGGGTCGCCGAGGAGCTCGACGGCACGTCGGGTCGCGGTCAGGCGGTGCTCGGGCGACTGTTCACCGATCCGGGCCATGAGCGCCGCCTCGACACGGCGGACCTCGTCGTCGTCCCCGCCGTACGGCAGCTCCTCGCCGGGAGCGGTGTCACCGGTCGGGCCGACGGGGATCTCGATCCCGTCCGCGTCGTCCGCCGGGGCGTCGTACTCGTTGCTGTCGCTCATGCGCGCTGGACCTCCACGGTCACCTTCGCTCCGTCGCCGACCGCGACGGTGTCCTCGTCCTGACCGAACGCCGTCGGCACGACCTGTACTCCGCTGGCGAGGGTCTCGTTCGCGATGAGCGTCTCGTGCACGACGATCGCGGCAGCGGCCGTCTCGTCCGCTCGGAGCGTCAGGTCGATGCGGTCGCCGACGTCGAGACCGGCATCGCGACGGGCCTGCTGCACGGCACGGACGACGTCGCGGGCGATGCCCTCGGCCTCGAGCTCCGGCGTGGTGACGGTGTCGAGGACGACGAACCCGCCGCCGTCCAGGAACGCCACGGCCTTCGACGTGTCGGCCACGGTGAGGTCGAGCGTGAACTCGCCCTCGACCAGGTCGACGCCACCGACGGTGACGCCGGTCTCGGTCGCGGCCCAGTCGCCCTTCTTCGCGGCCGGGATGACCTGCTGCACGGCCTTGCCGATGCGGGGGCCGGCAGCGCGGGCGTTCACGGTGAGCTTCCGCTCGATGCCGTACTGCGCCAGGGACTCCTCGGCCTGCGCCTCCAGCACGACCCGCTTGACGTTGAGCTCGTCGCGGAGGATGTCCGCGAACGGCTCGACCGCTGCGGGGTCCGGCACGACGAGCGTCAGCGTCGCGAGCGGCAGCCGGACGCGCTTGCCGGTCGACTTGCGGAGCGCGAGCCCCTTCGAGGCGACGTCCCGCACGCGGTCCATTGCGTCGACGAGGGCGTCGTCCGCGGGGAACTCGGACGCGTCCGGCCAGTCGGTCAGGTGGACGCTGCGGTCACCGGTCAGGCCCTTCCAGACCTCCTCGGTCACGAGCGGTGCCAGCGGCGCCGCCACCCGGGCGAGGGTCTCGAGGACCGTGAACAGCGTGTCGAACGCGGCACGGGCCTCCGCGGAGGTCTCCGCACCGGCCCAGAACTTGTCCCGCGACCGGCGGACGTACCAGTTGGTGAGCAAGTCGGCGAAGTCACGGATCGCCTGCGCGGCGAGCGGGGTGTCGAGCGCGTCGAGGTGCGTCGTCACGTCGGCGACGAGCACGCGCGTCTTCGCGAGGAGGTACCGGTCGAGCACGTCGGTGCTCGCGGTGCTGCGGGCGGCCTGGTAGCCCGACTCCCCCGACGCGTTCGCGTAGAGGGTGAAGAAGTAGTACGTCGACCACAGCGGCAGCAGGAACTCGCGGACACCCTGGCGGATGCCCTCTTCGGTGACCACGAGGTTGCCGCCGCGGATCACCGACGACGACATCAGGAACCAGCGCATCGCGTCGGCGCCGTCGCGGTCGAAGACCTCGGACACGTCCGGGTAGTTCCGCAGGCTCTTCGACATCTTCTGGCCGTCGGAGCCCAGGACGATGCCGTGGCTGATGACGTTCGTGTACGCCGGCCGGTCGAACAGCGCGGTGGAGAGCACGTGCATGACGTAGAACCAGCCGCGGGTCTGCCCGATGTACTCGACGATGAAGTCCGCCGGGTTGTGTGCGTCGAACCACTCGGCGTTCTCGAACGGGTAGTGCACCTGCGCGTAGGGCATCGACCCGGAGTCGAACCAGACGTCGAACACGTCGGTGATCCGCCGCATGGTGGACGCACCCGTCGGGTCGTCCGGGTTCGGACGGGTCAGGTCGTCGATGAAGGGACGGTGCAGGTCCACCTGCCCATCGGCGTTCAGCGGCAGTCGGCCGAAGTCGCGCTCGATGTCCGCGAGCGAGCCGTACACGTCGGTGCGCGGGTACTCAAGGTCGTCGGACTGCCACACCGGGATCGGCGTGCCGAAGTACCGGTTGCGGGACACCGACCAGTCGATGGCGTTGCCGACCCACTTGCCGAACTGCCCGTCCTTGACGTTGTCCGGCACCCAGTTGATGTCCTGGTTGAGCTCGCCCATGCGGTCGCGGAGGTCGGTCACCCGGACGAACCACGACGAGACGGCCTTGTAGATCAGGGGCTTGCGGCAGCGCCAGCAGTGCGGGTAGCTGTGCTCGTAGGACGCCTGGCGGAGCAGTCGGCCGGCGTCGCGGACGGCCTTCGTCAGCGGCTTGTTGGCGTCCATCCAGAGCTGTCCGGCGACGAGCGGGAACTGCGACGTGAAGACACCGCCCTCGTCGAGCGAGAGCACCACGGGGATGCCGGCGGCCGCACAGACCTCCTGGTCGTCGGCACCGTAGGCCGGGGCCTGGTGCACGATGCCGGTGCCTTCACCGGTCTCGACGTACTCGGCGACCAGGACCTTCCAGGCGTTCTCCATGCCCTCGGTCTCCGCGAGGAAGTCGAACAGGCGCTCGTAGGTGACGCCGTCGAGCTCCCGGCCCTCGATCGTCCGCGTGACGGCGCCCACGGCGTCCTCCGCCGAGGCGTACCCGAGGTCCTTGGCGTGCGCGGCGACCGTGTCCGCCGCGAGCAGGTAGGAGGCCGAACCGGCGTCGGACCCGTCAGCCGCGCCTCCCGGCCCGGCCGGCAGGACCGCGTACGCGATCGCCGGACCGACCGCGAGCGCGGCGTTCGTCGGCAGCGTCCACGGGGTCGTGGTCCAGGCGAGGGCACGGACGCCGTCGAGTCCGAGCTCCTGTGCACGTGCACCGGTGAGCGGGAACGAGACCGTCACCGACTGGTCCTGGCGCATCTTGTAGACGTCGTCGTCCATGCGCAGCTCGTGGTTCGACAGCGGCGTCTGGTCGTTCCAGCAGTACGGCAGGACCCGGAAGCCCTCGTACGCCAGGCCCTTGTCCCACAGGGTCTTCCACGCCCACAGGACGCTCTCCATGTAGGTGACGTCGAGGGTCTTGTAGTCGTCCTCGAAGTCGACCCAGCGCGCCTGCCGGGTGACGTACTGCTGCCACTCGTCGGTGTACTGCAGCACCGACTTGCGCGCGGCCGCGTTGAAGACGTCGATGCCCATGGCGTCGATCTCGTGCTTCTCGGTGATCCCGAGCTGGCGCATCGCCTCGAGCTCGGCGGGCAGCCCGTGGGTGTCCCAGCCGAAGCGACGGTGCACCTGCTTGCCACGCATGGTCTGGTAGCGCGGGAAGACGTCCTTGGCGTAGCCGGTCAGCAGGTGCCCGTAGTGCGGCAGGCCGTTCGCGAACGGCGGGCCGTCGTAGAAGGTCCACTCGTCACAGCCCTCGCGCTCGGCGATGGACGCGCGGAACGTGTCGTCGCCCTTCCAGAAGGCGAGGATCCCCCGCTCGACCGCGGGGAAGGACGGGGACGGGTTCACGCCCGCACCGCTCGCGGACACGTCGCCGTTCGGGGACTTGCGGTTCAGGGGGTAACGCACCGGATGGCTCCTGGAGGTCGGTGGAACTGGACCACGAGGACGGAGCCTGCGCTCCGCGGTACCACCTCGCTTGCCTCGGACCGGCGCGACCGCCTGTTCGTGACCACTCTGCGTCGGGGATGATGACGGTCCCGAACCCGTCCGGTTCTACTGACGACCCCCGACGGGTGCCGCGTTCTTCCGGATGACTCCCCGGTGATGGCCGGATCGATGCCTGTGCGCCCGAGTCTACCGGACGGGAGCATGCTGGAGCGATGCCCTCGTCGTCGTCATCCCAGACCCCCGAGACCGTTCCGGACGCCTTGGCCGGCAGCGCGAAAGCGAAGCCGGAGTCCCTGCTCACCGTCCTCATCGCGTTCGGCGCGAACCTGCTCGTCGCGGTGGCCAAGTCCGTCGCCGCGATGCTGACGGGCTCCGCGTCGATGGTCGCCGAGGCCGCGCACTCGTGGGCGGACACCGGGAACGAGATCTTCCTGCTCATCGCCGAACGACGCGGTGCCCGGAAGCGCGATGCACGCCACCCGCTCGGCTACGGCCGCGAGACGTACATCTGGTCGATGTTCGCCGCGTTCGGGCTGTTCACCGCGGGCGCGATCGTCTCGATCTACCACGGCATCACCGAGCTCGGGGACACCGGGCCGGCGGAGGACGTCGTCCTCAACTACATCGTGCTGGGGGTGTCGTTCCTCCTCGAGGGGACGAGCTTCCTGCAGGCGTTCCGCCAGGCCCACGGTGCCGCGACGAAGCGCCGCGTCCCGGTCCTCCGGCACGTGCTGCAGTCGTCGAACCCGACGCTTCGAGCCGTCTTCGCCGAGGACGCCGCCGCGCTCGTCGGCCTGGTCATCGCGTTCCTCGGTGTCTTCCTGCACCAGGTCACCGGGCTCGCCGTGTTCGACGCCATCGGGTCGATCGCCGTCGGCCTGCTGCTCGGGGTCGTCGCCGTCGTCCTCATCGACCGCAACCGCCGGTTCCTGCTCGGGGAGAGCACCTCCCCCGAGCTCGAGAACGCCGTGCTCGTCGAACTGCTCGCCCGCGAGCAGGTCGAGAGCGTCAGCTACCTGCACCTGGAGTTCGTCGGCCCGTCGCGCGTGTACATGGTCGCCGCGGTCGACCTGGTCGGGAACGACACCGAGGAGCACGTCGCCGGCCGGCTCCGGAAGATCGAGCAGTCGCTCGAGGACAGCCAGTACGTCGAGGAGGCCGTGCTCACGCTGTCCGTGCCCGGTGCCGCGGTCCTGAAGCCGACGGGCAACGAGATCCCCGAGGTCGTCAAGGACGGGACGGTCGAGGACGTCGCCGCCGGAGGCGCCGGGACGCTTCGCGCCTGAGCGCCCTGAGCGCCCTGCGAGACCTGGGCGACCCGGGCGACCCTGACGGCCGAGGCGTCAGCAGTCGGCGTCGGTGAACTCGAGGTCGACGGTCTTGGTCGAGCCCGGGAAGACGTACGAGTACCGCATCGCGATGTCCTCCTCGAGGATGTCACGCGTCGCCGTCGTCGAGCAGAGGTTCGACAGCACGGAGCTGCGGATCGCCCGCTCGGAGATCGCGGTCGGGTCGGCGGTGACGCTGTAGCGGTAGTGGATCGCCTCGTCCTCGGCATCCACCCCGGTCCAGGTCGTGATCTCGTCGACCTGCTTCGGGAAGCTTGTCTGCTCGGTGATCTTCTCGACCCCCTGGTCGACGAGCTCCTGCTTCGACGGGCCGCCGATCGAGGACAGGCCCCAACGGACCAGGGCACCGGCGACGAGGAACGCCACGATGCCGACCACGGCCACCAGGACCCGACGGCCCCGGGGCTGCTGCGGGCGGCCGCCGTACGCTGCGGCTCCCCCGGGCTGGACCATCGGGGCGCCGGCACCCTGCCAGGGCTGCTGGCCCTGCGAGGCGCCGGGGTACTGCGGCGGCTGACCGCCGAACTGCGGCGGCTGCTGCTGGCCCGCCGGGTACTGAGGAGCCTGCGCGGGGTACTGCGGCGTCTGCTGACCGCCGTCCTGCGGCGCCTCCGCCGGGTACTGCGGCTGACCGCCGTCCTGCGGCGCCTGCGCCGGGTACTGCGGGGCCTGCGCGGCGTCCGGCTCGTGGCGCTCCGGGTCCGGACCACCCGTTCCGGACGAGGACGGCTGCTGTTCGGGTGTCTCGGACACGGATCCCCCTGGAGTCATCGGCCGTCCCCCTCGGACGGCGCACGCAGAACCTACCAGCGGAGCGACACCGGGTCAGCGCGAGTCGAGCCCCGCCACCACCGGCGTCAGCGCGGCGGCGACGTACTCCACGAGTGGACGTCGCGCGACCCCGTCGGTCACCCAGACCCCGAAGGCAGCGGCAGCCGCCCCGAGCATCGACCCCGCCACGGTCTGCGGCCAGAGCGACGCCGGGTGCTCTCCGGTCCGCCCGGCGACGAACGACGCGATCGCCTGGTGCTGCCCCGTGACCCGGGTGGCACCGCTCGCGACGAGTTCGGCACCGACGTCCATCACCTCGGCCTGGCTGATGGCCCAGGGCACGCGGTCCGGATCGTGGGCGCGGGCGGTGGCGAGCAGGGCGTCCTCCACGGCGCGGACGGCGCTCGTCTCGGCGGAGGACGCCAGGTGCTGCGGGAACTCGGCCACCGCGGCGTCGAGGTCGAGCCACATCACGTCGGACTTCGCGGCGAAGTAGTTGAAGAAGGTCGCGCGGCTGACACCGGCGCGGGCGGCGATGTGGTCCACGGTGGTCTTCGCGTACCCCTGCTCGAGGAAGAGCTCGGCAGCGGCGTCGGCGAGCACCTCGGCGCTCGATCGTCGCGGTCGACCGCCTCGGCGGGTTGGCTGGTCCATGCCCTCCAGTAAACCGCTAGACTCGTCGAGCCATGATCTTGGACCCAGTACAGAAAAGCCCGGCGCTGCGGCGCATCGTGACCGGCGTCGCCAGCGCGGCCACGGTCCTCCTGGCCGTCGCCGCCTGCTCCGGCGGCGGCAGCCCCAGCGACAGCAGCACCCCGGTCCGTGGGGGCACGCTGACGTACGCCTCGGGCGACGCGGAACCGACCTGCCTCGACCCGCACGTCGGCGGCAACTACCCGCAGGCGCTCCTGGCGACGCAGTACATCGAGGAACTCGTCGGTCTCGACGACGGTGAGCCCACACCCGAACTGGCCACGAAGTGGTCGACGAGCGATGACGGCAAGACCCTCACCTTCACCCTGCGGGACGACGTGACGTTCACCGACGGCACCCCGTTCGACGCCGCGGCCGTCGTCGCGAACATCGAGCACGTGCAGGACCCCGCCACGGCCTCCAGCACCGGGTACCTCGCCCTGCAGTCGATCGAGGAGGCCACGGCCACCGACGACCGGACGGTCACCCTGTCGCTCAGCCGGCCGGACGCCGCGCTCCTCGAGTCGTTCTCGCAGCCCTGGGTCGGCATGGAGTCGCCGAAGGCCCTGCAGCGGAAGCAGGCCACGAACTGCGAGTCCCCCGTCGGCACCGGCCCGTTCGAGGTCACCGACTGGAAGCACGGCGACCGCGTCACCCTGACGGAGAACGCCGACTACACGCCGCTCGGCGACTCGACCACGAAGCCCCGGCTCAACGGTCTGACCTGGCGGTTCCTGCCGGACTCGACCTCCCGCTACGCGGCACTGCAGTCCGGGCAGGTCGACGTCATCGACAACGCCCAGCCGGACCAGCTGCGGGCCGCGTCGTCGAAGGCCGCGATCCGCGACCTCGATGCCCCGCGTCCCGGCGCGTCGAACCGGCTCGAGCTGAACTCCGGCCACGGGGTCTTCCAGGACGAGTCCGTCCGCAAGGCGTTCATCGCAGCTGCCGAGATCGACCCGGGCCTGAAGTCCCTGTTCCTCGGCACCGCGAAGCGCTCGTACTCGGTGCTGTCCAGTGTGGAGCCGACCTCGTACTCCGACGAGTCGCTCTTCGCGTACGACCCGTCCGAGGCGAAGCGGCTGCTCGACGCCGCCGGCTGGAAGACGAACAGCGATGGCGCCCGCGAGAAGGACGGCGAGCCCCTCACCGTCACGTTCCCGGTCTCCACGAACCAGTCGGTGCCGGCTGAGCGCAGCCTCTTCCAGCAGATCCAGGCCTCCGAAGCGAAGGTCGGCATCACCGTCGAGCTCGAGGAACTCGACCTGTCCAGCTGGTACGCCGCCCTGGCGGAGAACCAGTACGACGTCGTGAGCGCGCCGTACACGAAGGTCGGCCCGGACGTCCTCCGTGTCCTCTACGACTCCGCGTCGATCACACCGGCGCCGTCCGGGTACTTCGCGAACCTCGCGCAGCTCGACGACCCGGCCCTCGACCGGCTGCTCGAGCAGGCGGCGCAGACCGCCGACTCGTCGGAGCGTGCCGACCTGGTCGAACAGGCGCAGAAGACGATCCTCGAGAGCCGGACCGTGCTGCCCCTCTACGACCAGCAGAACCACTTCCTGTACCGCTCGGCCGTGCACGGCATCTCGACCACGTCGGTCTCCACGCCGTGGTTCGGGACGGCGTGGCTCGCCCGCTGACGCACCGGTGGCGACGACCAGGAGGCCCGGCACCCGTCCGGCACGCCACTCGCCCGCCGTCCGGTGGGCGCGTTGGGCGGTGCGCCGGCTGCTCGGCGGGGTCGGCGTCCTGTGGGCGGTCGCGACGATCGTGTTCGTCGCGATCCGCCTGATCCCCGGTGACCCGGCACTCGCGATCCTCGGCGGACCGGGCTCGCAGGCCTCGGCCGAGGCGGTGGCGCAGGTCCGCTCCGAGTACGGCCTCGACCGCCCGGTGCTCGCGCAGTACGCGGTGTTCCTCGGACGCCTGGCGACCGGGCAGCTCGGCGACTCGTACGCGTTCCGCACGCCGGTGTCGACGCTGCTGACGCAGGAGCTCCCGGTGACGCTGACGCTCGCGGTGGCGGGGCTGGTCGTCGCTTGGGTGCTCGCGGTCGTCGCCGCGTGGTGGTCGACGCAGCGCGGGCGCGCGGCGGCGCTGCTGACCACCGGGCTGTCGGTGACCGCGAGCGTGATGCCGCACTTCTGGCTCGGCAGCGTGCTCATCGTCGTCTTCGCCGGCAGCCTGGGGTGGGTGCCCGCGGTGAGCGACGGGACCGTCCGCGGGTGGGTGCTGCCGGTGCTGGTCGTCGCGGTCCCGGTCGCGGGGTACCTGGCCGAGACGATCCGCGACGGCGTCGTGGACGCGCAGCGCTCGGCGTTCGCGCTCGCGGCCAGGGGTCGGGGCGAGTCCCGCGCGGGGCTGTTCGGGCGGCACCTGCTCCGGCACGCGGCCCTGCCCGGCATCGCCCTGTCCGCCTGGGCCTTCGGGTCGCTGGTGTCCGGGGCCGTGGTCGTCGAATCGGTGTTCGCGCTGCCCGGCATCGGGCGGGCGCTGGTGACCGCCGTGACGCAGCGGGATATGCCCCTCGTCGCCGGGATCGCCCTGGTCTCGGCGGCGGCGTACGTCGTGGTGCTCGCCGCGGCGGACCTCGTCGAGCGGGCGGTCGACCCGCGGGGCACGACGTCGGACGAGGCGGAGGCGCGGTGAGCGGCATCGTCGACCCGAGCCTTCCGTCCGGACGCAGCAGCATCGACGGCGTGCCCGGCAGCACGCCGTCCCAGGACCCCGGCGCCGCCCGCGCCGGACGCCGGTCCGAGCGATTCCGTGGGGGGACGCTCGGCCCGGCAGGCACCGTCGCCGCGGCGGTGGTGGCCGTCGCCGTCGTGGCGGCGCTGTGGCCGACGCTGCTCGGCGGGTCGCACCCGCTCGCGGTGCACCCGACCGAGGCGCTCCTGCCGCCCGGCGCCGACCACCCCTTCGGCACGGACGAGTCCGGACGTGACGTCCTGGCACGGGTGGTCGCGGGGACGCGCGCGTCACTGCTGGTCGGCGTGGTCGCCACGCTGGTCGGCGGTGGCACCGGCGTCGTCCTCGGCGTCCTCGCCGGGCTCGGCGGTCGGGTCGTCGACGCCGTCGTGGGGCGGGTCACCGAGGTCGCCTTCGCGCTGCCGCTGCTCCTCGTCGCACTCGTCGTCATCGCCGTCACCGGGCCCGGACCGGTGCCGGCGATGCTCGCGGTCGGGTTCGCGACCGCCCCCGGGTACGCCCGGATCGTCCGCGGCCTGGTCCGCACCGCGCGGTCGTCCCAGGTCGTCGAGACCGCAGTGCTGCTCGGCCGTTCCCCCGCCGCCATCGTGCTCCGCCACGTGTTGCCGGCGGCGCTCTGGCCGGTCGTCGCGGTCGGCACGCTCGGCATCGGCCAGGCCGTGGTGTGGGCGTCGGCGCTGAGCTACCTCGGCGTCGGGACACCGCCACCGGCACCCGAGTGGGGTGCGATGCTCGCCGACGGCCGCACCTACCTGCAGACCGCACCCTGGATGAGCACCTTCCCGGGGCTGGCGATCGTGGTGCTCGCGACCGCGGTGACGGTGCTCGGCCGGGCGCTCCGCCGCGCGGGAGCGGCGCGGTGAGCGGCGCGGGGAGCGGCGCGGGGAGCGGGCACGGCGACGACCTCGCCCTCGAGGTCGCCGGTCTCGCCGTCACGATCGACGGCCTCCCCCTCGTCTCCGACGTCACGCTCCGCGTCGCCCCGGGCGAGTGCGTCGCGCTCGTGGGCGCGTCCGGGTCCGGCAAGTCCGTCACGGTCCGGGCGGCACTCGGCCTCTCCGCCACCGGTGCGGTGGTGACGGCCGACCGGCTCGCCGTCGCCCACCACGACGTCCGTGGCCTGTCGGAACGCCGGTGGCGCGCGGTCCGCGGTCGTGACGTCGGCTACGTCGGCCAGGAGGCCCTGGGTGCGCTGGACCCGCTCCGTCCGGTCGGGCGCGAGGTCGCGGACGCCCTCCGCCTGCACACCGACCTGTCGGCTCGCGACCGCGTCGAGGCGGTCCGTGCCGAACTGGAGGCCGTCGGGCTCGACCCCGCGCTCGCCACCGACGGCCGGACCGCGGGCACGCTGTCCGGCGGCATGCGACAGCGTGCCCTCATCGCCGCCGCGACGATCGGCCGGCCCGGGCTCCTCGTCGCGGACGAACCGACCACGGCCCTCGACGCCGGGATCGCCCTCCGCGTGATGGAGCAGCTGCGGGCTGCGCAACAACGGGGCACCGGGCTGCTCGTCGTGACGCACGACCTCGGACTCGTCGCGGGCTGGGCGGACCGGGTCGCGGTGATGGACGCCGGCCGGATCGTCGAGGAGGGTCCGACCGCCACCGTCCTGGAGGCCCCGGTCCACCCCGCCACGCAGGCCCTGGTGCGCGCGACACGGTCGACGACGGCGGTCCGTGCCGTGGGCGTCCCGTCCGCATCGGAGCAGCCGGTGCTCGCCGCGGAGGGCCTCGTGCGCTCCTACCCGGGAGTGGCCGCCGTCACCGACGTCGCACTGCGGGTCGCGCCGGGCCGGGTGCTCGGCGTGGTCGGGGCGTCGGGCTCCGGCAAGACGACGGTGGCGCGGATGCTCCTCGGGCTCGAGACGCCGGACGCCGGGACGGTCACGCTCGACGGCGAGGCGTGGGCACCGCTCCCCGAGCGCGAGCGTCGTGCCCGGCGACACCGGATCGCCGCGGTCGTCCAGGACCCGGGCGCCACGTTCGACGAGCGGTGGAACGTCGACCGCGTGCTCGCCGACGCCCTGAGCGGGGGCCGTGCCCGGCGTGCGACCGGTGCCCTGGGTCACCGTGTCGAGGCCGCACTGCGACAGGTCGACCTGGACACGAGCCTCCGGACCCGGTCGCCCCGCACCCTGTCCGGCGGTCAGCGGCAGCGGCTCGCGATCGCCCGCGCGCTGGCCACCGAGCCGGAGGTCCTGGTGCTCGACGAGCCGGTGACCGCCCTCGACGCCACCGTGCAGGACGCCGTGCTGGGCCTGCTCGAACGGCTCCGCGACGACACCGGCGTCGCGATGGTCTTCGTGTCACACGACCTGCGAGCCGTCCGGCGGCTCGCGGACGAGGTGCTCGTCGTCCACGAGGGCACCGTCGTCGAGCGCGGCCCGGCCGAGGCCGTGTTCGGCCGTCCGGAGCACCCCGTCACGCAGCGGCTCGTCCGTGCCGCCGGACGGCTGGCAGCGGGCCCGTCCGCCTGACGGGCACGCCGTCGGCGCGGGTGCCGGACCCGACCACCCACGCGACGGAGGCTCGACCCACGTGACGCGGGTCGGGCCTCCAGGCCGGGTGGTGCGGGTCAGGATCCCGCGGGCGCCCTGTCCTGCGCGCCGTCGCCGACCGGACCGTCCGCGGTCACGACCGGGATCTGGCTCGTCGAGAACTCCTTCGCCCAGTCGGACCGTGCGAGTTCCGAGGTCGGGTCGTTGTAGTCGTCGATGACGCCGGCGACCTCGTCTTCAGACCCGACAGTGGGGCCGGAGCCCATGAGCGGCGTGGCGGCGGTCTCCTTGGTGAAGTACACCGCGACGAGCCCGATGACGGCCGCCAGCATGAGGTAGAAGGCGGGGATGTCCTCAGCCCAGCCGTAGCCGCCGTCCTTCGCCCAGTTGATGAGTGCGGCGGTGGCGAGCGGGGTGGTCCCGCCGAAGAGCGACACCGACACGTTGAACGCGATGGCCAGGGCGCCGTAGCGGATGATCGTCGGGAACAGCGCCGGCAGGGTGGACGGCATCGTCGACGTGAAGGTCACCAGGACCACGCCGAGGATGAGCAGGCCGGAGAAGACCCCGACGCCGGTGCCGGTCTGGACGAGTTCCAGCGCCGGCCAGGACAGGAGGAAGAAGCCGATGCAGCCGGCGGCGAGCACCGGACGACGACCGAAGCGGTCCGACAGCCGACCGCCGAACGTGATGACGACCATCATGAGCAGCATCACGACGACGATCAGGATGAGCCCGAACGTGGCGTTCTGGCCGAGGTTCTGCTCCAGGTAGGTCGGCATGTACGACAGCAGCATGTAGTCGGTCACGTTGAAGACCAGGACCAGCCCGATGCAGATGACGAGGGCACGCCAGTTCTCAGCGAAGAGCTTGAGGAACGGCGTCTTCTGCGACTCGCGCTCGGCGGCCTGCTCCTGCTGCTTCTGGAACGCCGGGGTCTCCTCGAGCTTCAGCCGCAGGTACAGGCCGATCAGGCCGAGCGGCCCGGCGATGATGAACGGGATGCGCCAACCCCAGCTGAGCAGGGCGTCCTCGGACAGGCCGAACTGCAGGCCGGTGACGATCGAGGCGCCCAGCACGTACCCGGCGAGCGTGCCGAACTCGAGCCACGAGCCCATGAACCCGCGCCGCTTGTCCGGCGAGTACTCGGCGATGAACGTCGCGGCGCCGCCGTACTCACCACCGGTCGAGAAGCCCTGCACGAAGCGGGCGACGAGCAGCAGGATCGGGGCCCAGACGCCGATCGTGTCGTACGACGGGATCAGGCCGATCATCAGCGTGCCGGCGGCCATCAGGATCATCGTCAGCGCGAGGACCTTCTGACGGCCGATCTTGTCGCCGATGGGACCGAAGACGGCGCCGCCGATCGGTCGGACGATGAACGCGGCCGCGAAGAAGCCGAAGGTCGCGACGACGTTCGACGCCGGGTCACCCTCCGGCAGGAAGACCTGCGAGATCGTGACCGTGAGGTAGGCGAAGATGCCGAAGTCGAACCACTCCATCGCGTTGCCGAGGGCCGCGGCGGCGACGGCACGCTTGAGCATCGACTCCTCGACGACGGTGACGTCGTCCTCGGTCAGCTTCCGTCGGGCACGCTTCACGGCCCCCTTCGTCCGCACGGCGCCCTTCGTCCGCAGCGGGCGGTCCGCCTGCTGCTGCTTCGGTGTGTCGTTGGCTGGCAAGGTGTTCCTCCGGTGTGCTGTGGCGTCCTTCGGGCTCCCGGCGGGACGGCCGGGCTTCCGGCGAGACAGCGACACTGGCGTCCTGCGAACCGCGCTCGCCGGACAAACCCCGGAAGCCTAGCAGGTGGGCTGTCCAGCGCGGGTCCACCGGTACGCTGAGGATCGCACCCGCACCACGCGGGGACACTCAGGCACCTCATCACGGACTCGGTGCCGCACATACGAACGGAAGGCGCAGCCATGACCAAGCCCATGCCCGACAAGCCATCGGTGGACGGACTCGAGCAGGTCTGGGGGCCGCAGTGGGAGCAGGACGGCACCTACCGGTTCGACCGCGACGCCGCGGGTGACCGGTCCGCCGTCTACTCGATCGACACCCCGCCGCCGACCGCCTCCGGCTCGCTGCACATCGGTCACGTGTTCTCGTACACGCACACCGACCTCAAGGCCCGGTTCGAACGGATGCGCGGCAAGCACGTCTTCTACCCGATGGGCTGGGACGACAACGGTCTCCCCACCGAGCGTCGCGTGCAGAACTACTACGGCGTCCGCTGCGACCCGTCGCTCCCCTACGACCCCGACTTCACCCCGCCGTTCGCCGGCGGTGACGGCAAGTCGAGCAAGGCCGCCGACCAGCTGCCGATCTCGCGCCGCAACTTCATCGAGCTGTGCGACGAGCTGACCGTGCAGGACGAACAGCAGTTCGAGGAGCTCTTCCGGACCCTCGGCCTCTCCGTCGACTGGACGCAGTCGTACCGCACGATCGACGCGACCTCCCGGGCCAGCGCGCAGCGTGCCTTCCTCCGCAACCTCGAGCGCGGCGAGGCCTACCAGGCCGACGCCCCGACGCTCTGGGACGTCACGTTCCGGACCGCGGTCGCGCAGGCCGAGCTCGAGGACAAGGAGATGCCCGGCGCGTACCACGGTCTGGCCTTCCACAAGAGCGACGGCAGCGGCGACGTCGTCATCCAGACCACCCGCCCCGAACTGCTGCCGGCGTGCGTCGCCCTCGTCGCGCACCCGGACGACGAGCGGTTCCAGGACCTCTTCGGCACGACGGTCCGCTCCCCGCTGTTCGACGTCGAGGTCCCGGTGCTCGCACACCACCTCGCGCAGAAGGACAAGGGCGCGGGCATCGCGATGATCTGCACGTTTGGTGACACCACCGACGTCGTCTGGTGGCGCGAACTGCAGCTGCCGAACCGCTCGGTCATCGGCTTCGACGGTCGCATCCGCTCCGACGAGCCGGACTGGATCGAGTCCGCGGAAGGCCGTGCGCTCTACGCCGAGATGGCCGGCAAGACGGTGTTCTCCGCCAAGAAGGTCGTCGTGGACGCCCTCACCGAGTCCGGCGAGCTGGTCGGCGACGTGAAGACGATCAACCACCCGGTGAAGTTCTTCGAGAAGGGCGACAAGCCGCTCGAGATCGTCTCCACCCGCCAGTGGTACATCGTGAACGGTGCCCGCGACGAGCAGCTCAAGAAGACGCTGCTCGAGCGCGGTGACCAGATCGCGTTCCACCCCGACTTCATGAAGGTCCGGTACGAGAACTGGGTCGGCGGCCTGTCCGGCGACTGGCTGATCTCCCGCCAGCGCTTCTTCGGCGTGCCGATCCCGGTCTGGTACCCGCTCGACGCCGACGGCAACCCGGTCTTCGACCAGCCGATCGTCCCGACCGAGGCGCAGCTGCCCGTCGACCCGTCGTCCGACCCGGCCCCCGGGTACGACGAGTCACAGCGCGGTGTCGCCGGTGGCTTCCAGGGTGAACTCGACGTGATGGACACCTGGGCGACCTCGTCCCTCACCCCGCAGCTCGCCGGCAAGTGGGAGACCGACCCGGCGCTCTACGACCTGGTGTACCCGTACGACGTCCGCCCGCAGGCGCAGGACATCATCCGGACCTGGCTGTTCACGACCGTCCTCCGCAGCCAGCTCGAGGCAGACGTGGTGCCGTGGAAGAACGCGTCGATCTCGGGCTTTATCGTGGACCCCGACCGCAAGAAGATGTCGAAGTCGAAGGGCAACGTCGTCACACCGCTGTCCGTCCTCGAGGCACACGGTGCCGACGCGGTCCGCTACTGGGCGGCCTCGTCGAAGCTCGGCACCGACGCGGCGTTCGACCCGCAGAACCCGAAGCAGATCAAGGTCGGTCGACGACTGGCGATCAAGGTCCTCAACGCGGCGAAGTTCGTCTACGGCTTCGAACTGCCCACCGGGGCCCACCGGGTCACCGAGGCGCTCGACGTCGACATGCTCGCCGCGCTCGGTACCGTCGTCGACCAGGCCACGGCCGCGTTCGACGCCTACGACCACGCCCGGGCGCTCGAGATCACCGAGCGGTTCTTCTGGACCTTCTGCGACGACTACCTCGAGCTCGTCAAGGAGCGTGCCTACGGCACCGCCCCCGACTCGGTCCACGAGACGCAGGCGAGCGCGGTCCTCGCGCTCCGCGGCGCGATCGACGTGCTGCTCCGCCTGCTGGCGCCGTTCCTGCCGTACGCGACGGAGGAAGTGTGGGCCTGGACCCACGACACCAGCGTGCACCGGGCCTCCTGGCCGGTCCGTGCCGACCTGCCGGTCGACCAGGCCGAGACCGGGCTGCTGGCCGCCGTCGGTCAGGCACTGATCGGCATCCGTGGTGCGAAGACCGCGGCGAAGGCGTCCCAGAAGACGCCGGTCACCCGGGCCGTCGTGCAGGCGCCCGCCGCCGTCCGTGAACTCGTCGAGCGGGCTGCCGTGGACCTGGCGGCCGTCGGCCGGATCCAGGACCTGTCGTTCGTCGATGGCGACGAGTTCGCCGTCGTCGAGATCGAGCTGGCGGAGCAGCCCTCGGCCTAGTCGACCCGGACCGGACACCGGACGCCCCGTTACCGTGGAGACACGGGCGGGGCGTCCGTCGTTGCGGTGCCCTCCCCCGACACGGACTGGAGGCTCGCATGCAGTTGGGTACGAGATGGAACGTCGGCGCGGAACCACCCGCGCGACTGCCCGAGACGATGGTCGTCGCCGTGCGCGGAGTCGAGGACGAACTGGCCGCCGGCTCGGTCGACGCCTCGACGTGGCGCTGGACGCTGACGTTCCTGGAGGGCAAGCCGATGGTCGAGCTGGACGACGGGACGTCGATCCACCTGGACCCGCTCGGGCACGCGCAGGTGGCCGACCCGGACGACGCGGGGTCCGAGGACTGAGCGCCTCACATGCTGACGAGAGCCGGCCTGCAGCACGGGACCACCGTGGTGCAGGCCGGCTCGGTCTCGGGTCAGGCGCCGACGCCCGTCCGGGATCGCCGAGGGATCAGGACTCGGCGAGCCAGGAGAGCAGCACCGCGTTGACCTCGGCGGTGTGCGTGGTGAGGAGGCCGTGGGGCGCGCCCTCGATCTCGACGTACTTCGCAGCCGGCAGGGCCTTGGTGAAGCGCCGGCCGGTGGCATCGATCGGCAGGATGTTGTCTGCCGTGCCGTGCACGATCAGCGCGGGAACGGTGACCTCCGGGATGTCCTTCCGGAAGTCCGTCGGCCAGGTCAGCGGTGCGGCCGCGGACGCGATCGAGCCGGAGCCGGCCGCGATGTTCCAGGCGTTGCGGACCTGCTCCTCGGAGATGCGGGTGCCGAGGTTCTCCGACAGGTTGAAGAAGTCCTGGTAGAAGTTCGTGAAGTACGCGTAGCGGTCCTGCTGCACGTCGGCGGCGACACCCTCGAAGAAGGACATCGGCGCGGCACCGTCGGGGTTGTCGTCGGTGATGGCGAGGAAGGGCTCGAGCGAGGCGAGGAACGCGACCCTGGCGATCCGGTCCTCACCGTGACGGGCGATGTAGCGGGCGATCTCGCCGGTGCCCATCGAGAAGCCGACGAGGATCACGTCCTGCAGGTCGAGGGTCTCGAGGACGGTGTGCAGGTCGTCGGCGAAAGTGTCGTAGTCGTAGCCGGTAGAGGGCTGCGAGGACTGCCCGAACCCGCGACGGTCGTACGTGATGACCCGGTAGCCGGCATCGAGCAGCGGTGGGACCTGGCCCTCCCACGAGTTGCCGTCCAGCGGGAACCCGTGGATCAGCACGATCGGCTGCCCCTCGCCCTTGTCCTCGTAGTGCAGTGCGATGTCGACGCTGTTCTCGGTACCGACGGTGATGGATCCCATGGTGTTCCTCCTGGTGAAGTGCACTGAGCCCCGTGGAGAACGGGCGTTCTCCGGTGGTTTCGCCTACACTAGAGAACGATCGTTCCCGGCGCAACTCCGATGCCGGTGGACACTGAGCGGACGGAGCACGCACATGGCGACGAGCACGGTCGAAGCCGAGACGGCAGCGCGGATCGTCGAGACGGCGGACGCGCTCTTCTACACGCGCGGGATCCAGGCGGTCGGCATGGACGAGATCCGCTCGACCGCCGGTGTCTCGCTGAAGAAGCTCTACGCCGCGTTCCCCGGCAAGGAGCAGCTCATCGCCGCCGTGCTCGCCGGCCGCCACGAGTTCTGGGAGCAGGGCATCCGGGCCGCGGTCGACGCCGCCGACGGTCCGCGCGCGCAGTTGCTGGCCGTGTACGACTTCCTCGAGTCCTGGTTCGGGGACGAGACGTTCCGCGGGTGCGGATTCATCAACGCCTTCGGGGAGCTCGGCGCGACCTCCCCCGCGATCGCCGAGATCGCCCGCGACCACAAGGACTCGTTCCAGCGGTTCGTGGCCAAGATCACCGCGCGGGCCGTCCCCGACGCCGACCGGGCGGAGGAACTCGCGTCGCAGCTGGCCCTGCTCGCCGAGGGAGCGCAGACCACCGCGGCGATCGCGGGGACGACCGAGGCGGCAGTGCACGCACGCCGAGCAGCCGCGGTGCTGATCGACGCAGCGGCGCACTAGGACCGAGGGGCTCGCGCGCCCGGCGCGGCCCTCACGTCGCTAGGTTGGGGCGATGGCCACTCCGTTCGATGGACCGAGCACCCTCCCCTACGCCCTCCCCCCGTTCGACGACGTCCGGACCGAGCACTACCGGCCGGCCTTCGACGCGGGCATGGCCGAACACCGCGCAGCGGTCGAGGCGATCGCCACCGACCCCGAACCGCCGACGTTCGAGAACACCCTCGTCGCGCTCGAGCGTGCCGGACAGCTGCTGCAGCGTGTCGAGATGGTCTTCTCCACCGTCACCTCGGCCGACTCCACCGACGAGCTCCGCGACCTCGAGGCCGAGCTCTCCCCGCTCCTCGCCGCTCACCGGGACGCGATCGTCCTGGACGGCCGCCTGTTCGCCCGGGTCCGCGCCGTGCACGACACGCTCGACGCCACCCCCGGTCGCTCCGACGAGGACCGCCGCCTGGCCGAACGCACGCTGACCGAGATGACCCTGGCCGGTGCAGGGCTCGACGACGCCGGCAAGGAGCGCCTGACCGCGATCAACCAGGAACTGTCGTCGCTGACGACGACGTTCGAACGCAACCTGCTCGAGGACACCAACGACGCCGCGGTGCACGTCACCGACGAAGCCGAACTCGCCGGCCTCGACCACGGTGCGAAGTCCGCCGCCGCGGCAGCCGCCGCCGACCGTGGTCTCGAGGGGTGGCTCGTCACCCTGCCGCTGTACACCGGGCACCCGTGGCTCGCGACCCTCACCGACCGCGGCCTCCGCCAGCGGATCATGGAGGCGTCGCTCTCTCGCGGCCGCCGCGGCAACGCGTTCGACAACCGGGCGGTCCTGCTCCGCATCGTCCGCCTCCGAGCCGAACGGGCCGAGCTGCTCGGCTTCCGCGACCACGCGTCGGTCGTCACCGCGGACGAGACGGCCCGTACCCCGGAAGCCGTGGCGGGCCTCCTGTCCTCGCTCGTCACCGCCGCCGTCGCGAACGCACGCGACGAGCGCGAGGCTCGCTCCCGCACCGTCGGCTTCGAGGTCGAGTCGTGGGACTGGGCCTACGCCACGGAGGTGCTGCGGGGCGCGCAGTTCGCCGCCGACAGCAGTGCTCTCCGTCCGTACCTGGAGGCCGACCGGGTCCTGGTCGACGGCGTCTTCCATGCCGCAGGAGCCCTGTACGGCCTGCGCTTCACCGAGCGTCCCGACCTGCACGGCTACAACGACGAGGTCCGCGTCTTCGAGGTGGTCGACGAGCAGGACGCCCCCGTCGGGCTGTACCTGCTCGACCTGTACACGCGCGACGGCAAGCGCGGTGGTGCGTGGATGAACCCCGTCGTGGAGCAGTCACACCTGCTCGGCACGCTGCCGGTCGTCGTGAACAACCTCAACGTGCCGAAGCCCGCGGTCGGCTCGCCGACGCTGCTGACGCAGGACGAGGTCGAGACCCTGTTCCACGAGTTCGGCCACGCCCTGCACGGGCTGATCGCCCGCACGACGTACCCCCGGTTCTCCGGCACGAACGTCGAGCGCGACTTCGTCGAGTTCCCGTCGCAGGTGAACGAGATGTGGGTCACGTGGCCGTCGGTCCTGGCGAACTACGCCAGGCACCACGAGACCGGCGCGCCGATGCCGCCAGAGCTCGTCCTGGGCCTCAGCAACTCGGAAGGGTTCAACGAGGGCTTCGGCACGACCGAGTACCTGGCCGCCGCGCTGCTCGACCAGGCGTGGCACCGGTTGAGCGCCGCGGACGCCGCTGCGGTCACGGACGTCGAGGCGTTCGAACGGGAGGCCCTGGTCGCCGCCGGCATCGACGCCCCGGCCGTCCCGCCCCGCTACTCGTCGACCTACTTCGCGCACACGTTCTCCGGCGGGTACGACGCCGGCTACTACGGGTACATCTGGAGCGAGGTGCTCGACGCCGACACCGTGGAGTGGTTCCGCGAGCACGGCGGGCTGTCCCGCCAGGCCGGCGAACGCTTCGCACGGCTGCTGCTCGGCGTCGGCGGCGCGAAGGACCCCCTCGAGGCCTACCGCGAGTTCCGCGGCCGCGACGCCGAGGTCGGCCCGCTGCTGCGTCGCCGCGGGCTGGAGTAGCGCGGGCGGTCGCCACGCGACACAGGAGCGCGCCCCGTCGAGGACGGGGCGCGCTCCTGTGTTCGGGGTGCGTTGGGCTACGCCGACTTCTCGACGCGCTTCGGCGCCGAACGCGGCACGATCGTCGGCGCCGCGTTCTCGAGCACCGAGGCCCGGGTGACGACGACGCGGGCGACGTCGTCGTCCGAGGGGACGTCGAACATGATCGGCCCGAGGACCTCTTCCATGATCGCGCGGAGGCCACGGGCACCGGTCTGGCGCAGGACGGCCAGGTCGGCGATCGCCTCGAGTGCAGCGTGGTCGAACTCGAGCTCGACGCCGTCGATCTGGAACATCCGCTGGTACTGACGGACCAGGGCGTTCTTCGGCTCGGTGAGGATCTGCATGAGCGCAGCCTGGTCGAGCTTCGACACCGTGGTGACGACGGGCAGACGACCGATGAACTCCGGGATCAGGCCGAACTTGTGCAGGTCTTCCGGCAGGACCTCCGAGTACAGGTCCTGGTGGTCGGTCGGGCTGTGCAGCTGGGCACCGAAGCCGATGCCGTGCTTGCCGACGCGCGAGGAGACGATCTCTTCCAGCCCGGCGAACGCACCGGCGACGATGAACAGGACGTTCGTCGTGTCGATCTGGATGAACTCCTGGTGCGGGTGCTTCCGACCCCCCTGCGGTGGGACCGAGGCGACCGTGCCCTCGAGGATCTTGAGCAGCGCCTGCTGCACGCCTTCGCCCGAGACGTCGCGCGTGATCGAGGGGTTCTCGGCCTTCCGCGCGATCTTGTCGACCTCGTCGATGTAGATGATGCCGGTCTCGGCACGCTTGACGTCGTAGTCGGCCGCCTGGATCAGCTTGAGGAGGATGTTCTCGACGTCCTCGCCGACGTAGCCGGCCTCGGTCAGGGCGGTGGCGTCCGCGACGGCGAACGGCACGTTGAGCCGCTTCGCGAGGGTCTGCGCCAGGTACGTCTTGCCGCAGCCGGTCGGGCCGATGAGCAGGATGTTCGACTTCGCGATCTCGACGTCGTCGCGGTCCTCGGCGGCGGTGATCTGCCCCTGTGCCCGGATCCGCTTGTAGTGGTTGTAGACGGCGACCGCGAGAGCGCGCTTCGCCGGGTCCTGCCCGATGACGTACTCCTGCAGGAAGTCGAAGATCTCGCGCGGCTTCGGCAGGTCGAACTCACCGCTGCCGGTGTCCTCACCCGCTTCGGCGAGGCGCTCTTCGATGATCTCGTTGCAGAGCTCGACGCATTCGTCGCAGATGTAGACGCCGGGTCCGGCGATCAGCTGCTGTACCTGCTTCTGGCTCTTCCCACAGAAGGAGCACTTCAGGAGGTCGGCGCTCTCTCCGATGCGTGCCATGCTCTCGGCCTTCCCTGGTCGACGTGCACCGCCAGTGCGGTCCACGAGGTCGTCGTGGACCGAGCCTAACCGCTCCCGGTGACACAGTCGGGGACCTCCGGCCTCGTTCGCCCAGGGCGTGGTCGGCCTGGTAGCGTGAGCGGCGTTGCTCTACAAGTTGTAGAGAACGGCTCCTGGAGGAACCATGCAGAAGCGCCTCGTCACCGGCGGTGTCGTGACCCTCGGCGTCGCCGCCGCCATCGTCCTCGGCACCGCGGCCTCGGTCAGCGCCCACGTCGAGGCCGAAGCGTCGTCGACCGCCGTCAACTCGTACACCACCGTCACGTTCTCCGTGCCGCACGGCTGCGACGGCTCCCCCACCACGAAGCTGCAGTTCCACGTCCCCGAGTCCGTGATCGAGGTCACGCCGACCGTGAACCCGAACTGGACGATCACGAAGGCGACCGAGCCGTACACGGCCCCGAGTTCCGCGGCCGGATCCGACGAGGACGCGGCGGAAGCGGCCGCGGAGCGCGTCACCAGCGTCACCTACACCGCGAAGACCCCGCTGCCCGCCGACGAGCGCGACACCTTCTCGCTCTCGTTCGCGCTGCCCGGCGGCAAGGCTGGAGACACCGTGTCGATGCCGGTCACGCAGACCTGCGAGCAGGGTTCCACCGAGTGGGACCAGGCGACGAAGGCCGGTCAGGCCGAGCCGGAGCACCCCGCACCCACGATCACCCTGACCGCCGCCGCATCGGGCGACGACGAGCACGGCACCACGGAGTCGACCGAGTCCGACACGTCGACCGCGACCACGGCCTCCGGCTCGTCGTCCTCAGCCCCGGCGGACCCGGACCTGGTCGGCCGTTTCCTCGGCCTCGGCGGCCTGCTCCTGGGTGCCGTCGCGCTGGTCGTCTCGGTGGCCGCCACGCGCCGCCGCGGCAGCAGCAAGTGACGACGGGCGCCGAGCAGCCTGGCGTGCAGCCGGGCGCACGTCCGGCGGTGCGCCGCCGGATCCGGACCGGGAGGCTCGGTGCCGGGACGCTCGCCGCCCTCACGCTCGTGGGTGGTGCGGTCTTCGGCCTCGCGGCACCGGCCAGCGCGCACAACTACGTCGTGTCGGCGACCCCGGCGGCGAACAGCACGCTGACCGCGTTGCCGAAGACGTTCGCGATCACCACGAACGACCGACTGCTGGACATCGGCGACACGGACTCCGGGTTCGCGTTCCGGATCGTCGGTCCGGACGGGAAGTACTTCGAGGACGGGTGCGTCGACGTCACCGGCCCGACGATGTCCACCACGGCGGCCCTCGGCGCGTCCGGCGATTACCAGGCCGAGTGGCAGATCATCTCGGCCGACGGGCACACCGTCTCCGACTCGTACGACTTCACGTGGAAGGCGCCAGCGGGCTTCACCCCGGCCACCGGCACCACGAAGCCGCCGACCTGCGCGAACGCCGGCAACGGCTCGACCGCCGCGGCGAGCACGACGGGCACCGAGTCCGGCGAACCGGCGTCCGCGGCGTCCGACGCCCTGTGGATCGGCGCCGGCGGACTCGTCGTCGTGGCCGCGATCGTCGCCGTCCTGCTGCTCGTCCGTCGTCGCCCGGCTCCCGCCGCTGACGACGCCGACGAGGACTGACAGGCCGGCCGACCGGCTTCGTCCCGAGCGGTCGCCACACCCCGCTCGCCGTGCCCGAACCCGGGTACCCGAGCGGTCACGAATCGTCGGACTGGTCTCGCCAGAGCGACCGTTCGTGACCACTCGGCGAAACGCGTGCGGTGGGTCGTGACCAGCTGGCGGACGGCTGCGGACATGCGGAGGCGCGACGAGCCTCCCGTCCGCCGCCGACGCCTCGAAGGCTCGTCTGACACTCCCGCGCCCCGTCATCGAGTGGTCACAAGAGGTCGTTCTCGGCCCGTCGTACCGACGACACGTGACCGCCCGGCGAAGGTGAACGGGGCGTCGCCGCGGCAGATCCGCTCACCCCGGGGACGACGGCCGGTCCCCGGGAACGACGACGGCCCCGCACCGATGAGGTGCGGGGCCGTCGTGTGTCCGGGTGCTACTTGACGAGCGCGGGGACGTTCTTGCGGCTGGTGAGGACCTGGTCGATCAGGCCGTACTCCACGGCTTCCTGCGCCGACATGATCTTGTCGCGCTCGATGTCGTGGTTGATCTCGGCCGGCGTCTTGTTCGAGTGCTTCGACAGCGTCTCTTCGAGCCAGGTCCGCATGCGGAGGATCTCCGCCGCCTGGATCTCGATGTCGGACGCCTGACCGCCACCCTGCTGGACGGCGGGCTGGTGGATGAGCACACGGGCGTTCGGGAGCGCCAGGCGCTTGCCCGGCGTACCGCCGGCCAGGAGCACCGACGCGGCCGAGGCCGCCTGACCGAGGCAGACCGTCTGGATCTGCGGACGGATGTACTGCATGGTGTCGTAGATCGCCGTCATCGCGGTGAACGAGCCACCGGGCGAGTTGATGTACATGACGATGTCGCGGTCGGGGTCCATCGACTCGAGCACGAGCAGC
The DNA here is from genome assembly GCF_003234035.1 of Curtobacterium sp. MCPF17_031. Lineage (NCBI taxonomy): Bacteria > Bacillati > Actinomycetota > Actinomycetes > Micrococcales > Microbacteriaceae > Curtobacterium > Curtobacterium sp. MCPF17_031. The sequence continues at coordinate 173,258 of NZ_QKSG01000009.1, forward strand.
TGGGCCATGACGTCGTCGGCCGACGCGTCGTCGACCTGGACACCGAGGAACACGATGCGGTCCTCGAAGAGCTTCGCGTACGGGTCCTGCCGCTTGTAGCCGTAGGCCGTGCGCTCCTCGAAGCTCGGGAGGATGTACCGATCAGAGGGGGCCGGGACGTTCTGCGCGCCACCGAGCATGGGGAGATGCATTCTCGTTTCCTTTTCTTCGGTGGGGATCAGGACTGGGCGTCGGGCTCGGCCGCAGGGGTCTGCGTCTCGCCGTCGTTGACGGTTCCGCCACCACCGACGACCTCGGCGGACGAGGCGCGGAGGTGGTCGACGAAGCCGTACTCCAGGGCTTCCTGCGCCGAGAACCAGTTGTCGCGGTCGTTGTCCTTGAGGATCTGCTCGATGGACTTGCCGGTCTGCTCCGCCGTGAGCTCGGCCATCCGCTGCTTCATGTCGAGGATGACCTTCGCCTGCGTCTGGATGTCGGCAGCGGTGCCACCGAACCCACCGGACGGCTGGTGCAGGAGCACGCGTGCGTTCGGCGTGATGTAGCGCTTGCCGGGCGTGCCGGACGAGAGCAGGAACTGCCCCATCGAGGCGGCGAGGCCGATGCCCACCGTGACGATGTCGTTCGGCACGAACTGCATCGTGTCGTAGATCGCCATGCCGGCGGTGATCGAGCCACCGGGCGAGTTGATGTAGAGGTAGATGTCCTTCTCAGGGTCCTCGGCGGCGAGCAGCAGCAGCTTGGCTGCGATCTCGTTCGAGTTGTCGTCGCGGACCTCGGAGCCGAGCCACACGATCCGGTCTCTCAGAAGGCGGTCAAAAACACTGGGGTTCAGTGTTGCTTCGGCCATGGAAAAGCTCCCGTTCAGTTGTCGCTTGTTGTCGAACTTATCGGTTGCAACGCACGCGGTCGCGCCTGTTCGCTGTCGGCAATGCGGTCGACCGCAAACCGACCGCGGACGCACAGGAGGCGCGGTGCCAGCTGGCACCGCGCCTCCTGTTGCGGAATGGCTCCCGACTACTTCGCGTCGGCCTCGGCGGACTCGTCGTCGGTCTCGTCGGACTCGACGTCGTCACCCTCGGCGACACCCGCGGTGAACGCGGAGAGGTCGACCGGGTTGCCGGCGGTGTCCTTCACGGTGACCTTCGACAGCACCGTGGCGACGGCCTTCGAGCGAGCGACCTCGCCGACCATGCCGGGGATCTGGCCGTTCTGGTCGATGACCTTGATGAACTCGGCCGGCTCCATGCCGTACTGCGCGGCGGCCTGGATCAGGTACTGCGTGAGCTCTTCCTGCGAGACCTGGATCTGCTCCTTCTCGGCGATGGAGTCGAGGAGGATCTGCGAGCGGAAGGCCTTCTCGCTGGACTCGGCGACCTCCTTGCGGTGCTCGTCGTCCTCCAGACGGTTCTCCTGCTCGAGGTGACGGTGCACCTCGTCCTCGATGAGCTTCTCGGAGATCGGGATCTCCACCGACTCGAGGAGCTGCTCGACGAGCTTGTCGCGTGCCGCAGCGCCCTGGCCGAAGGTCTTCGACTTGGCGATCTGCTCCTTGAGGTCGGCCTTCAGCTCGTCGAGCGTGTCGAACTGGCTCGCGATCTGGGCGAACTCGTCGTCGGCCTCGGGGAGCTCGCGCTCCTTGACGGCGGTGACGGTGACGGCGATCTGAGCGGTCTCGCCCTCGCGGTCGCCACCGACGAGCTTCGACTCGAAGGTGGTGGACTCGCCTGCGGTGAGGGACTCGAGCGCCTCGTCGATGCCCTCGAGCAGGTCGCCCGAGCCGATCTCGTAGGAGACGCCGGTGGCCGAGTCGACCTCGTCGTCACCGATGGTGGCGGTCAGGTCGAGCTGGGCGAAGTCGCCCGAGGTGGCCGGACGGTCCACGGTCACGAGGGTGCCGAAGCGCGTGCGGAGGTTCTGCAGCTCTTCGTCGATCTCGTCGTCGGAGACCTCGACCGCGTCGACCGTCAGCTCGAAGGAGCCGTAGTCGGGCAGGGCGAACTCGGGACGGACGTCGACCTCGAAGGTGAGGACGAGGTCGCCCGAGAAGTCCTTGACGTTCGGGAGCTCGGCGACGTCGGCCTCGGCGCGGCCGAGGATGCGCAGCTCCTGCTCGTCCACCGCCTGGCGGTAGAAGGTGTCGATGGCGTCGCCGACGGCGTGGTTCAGGACCTCGCCGCGACCGACGCGCTGATCGACGATCGCCGGCGGGACCTTGCCCTTGCGGAAGCCGGGGATGTTGATCTGCTCTGCGATGTGCTTGTACGCGTGGTCGATGCTCGGCTTGAGATCGTCCGGCGTCACGTTCACGGTGAGCTTGACGCGGGTGTCGCTCACCTTGTCGACGGTGCTGGTGGCCAAGGGATGTTCTCCTGTTGGTTGACGTTCGATGTGACCTGGTCGGGGCGACAGGATTTGAACCTGCGACCTCCCGCTCCCAAAGCGGGCGCTCTACCAAGCTGAGCTACGCCCCGGTACGAGGGCCAGGATCGTCGCGTGCGCCGTTCAGCGCGCGGGCAGGACGAATCCCACCCAGCGACCTCGACGAGTCTAGCGGGCTCCAGGTGCGCGCCGCCCGGGAGGACCGCGGGTTGTGGGAAGTCATCCGTCCGCGGACTGCCGCAGACCCCGACGCCACTGCACGCCGACGACGACCTGGACGGCCAGGGCGGCCACCCCGAGGAGCAGCCCGACGACGATCCGCCACACGTGCAGCAGTGCATGCCAGGGCTGCGCCTGCGGGTCGCCGAACAACTCCGGGCGGAGCGAGAGGACCACCGCGGCGACGGCCACCAGCACGTACGACAGCACCCGGGAGCGCCTGATCGTGCGCTGCGACGACTCGTCCGGCGGCGGCAGGATCATGGGGGTGTCGTTCGTCCGGTATGGTGGTGGGGCTGCGACATGTGCGCAGGCGCGGGGATGTAGCTCAATGGTAGAGCCCCAGTCTTCCAAACTGGCTACGCGGGTTCGATTCCCGTCATCCCCTCAACAGACGCGAACCGGCACAGCGCCGATCCTCGATTCACGTCATCCCCTCCACAGACGCGAACCGGCACAGCGCCGATCCTCGATTCCCGTCATCCCCTCAACAGACGCGAACCGGCACAGCGCCGATCCTCGATTCACGTCATCCCCTCAACAGACGCGAACCGGCACAGCGCCGATCCTCGATTCCCGT